>CBDUPF010000255.1:0-6135 GCA_965369035.1 uncultured Aliishimia sp. | reverse complement strand
TCAATACCATCACCGGCGCGCTGGCGCAACTGGCAACGAACTTCCCGGCCTTCATGCGGCGGGTCAGGCCGTGAAATCCGCCGTCTGCGCTCCGGACAGGCGGGCCAGGTCCTCCGGTTCGATGGCAAAGACGTGGTGAGGTGTCCCGGCGGCGGCCCAGACCCGATCGAAGTCCATCAGACGCGGATCGATCCAGCACCGGATCGGGTTCACGTGCCCGATCGGGGCGACTCCGCCGATCGCGAACCCGGTTTGCGACCGCACCAGCGCCGCATCGGCCTTGCCGAGAGGGCTGCCCGCGACCTGTGCTGCCTTGGCATCGTCGACGCGATTGCCGCCGGCGGTAAGGAACAGTACCGCGCGGCCCTCGTTGTCGGCGAAGATGATGGATTTCGCGATCTGATCGACCTCGCAACCAATGGCGGTCGCCGCGTCCTGTGCGGTGCGCGCAAGCGGGGTCTCGACCACCTCGTCGGGCAGGCCGGCTGCGATCAGCGCAGCACGGACGCGTTTCAGGCTCTTGCTCATGCGCTTGTTTTGGCCCGTCCCCGGCGGCTTGGCAAGCGGCCTCGGCCACCCGCCAGGAGACCCGGCCCATTGACCTCGCTTACCGGCCCGATCATGCCTTCGGCTATGGATCAGGCTGCTCGATTGACCCGTATGCCGCGCCCCTTCGACCCCGAACGTGGAAAGGAGGCGCGCAGGCTGTTTCCCGGCCTGCTGTACGACCTTTCCGTTCTTTGAACGCAACAACGAATATGCTGTTTGGTACCGGGCAAATTGGGCTGTGAAAGCGTAGCACCGCTTGAATGAGCTTGATGAAAAACGGAGACACGGCTACTACCTCAAGTAGTGCGATGCCAATTCCGGCATGCAATAGCGAGATTGCCAATGTCCACTAAACAACTGATTATTTCTGTTCTTTCAGCCAGTCTGCTCGGGTTCGGCTCTACCGCCGCGATGGCGGCACCGGTCTTGTGGGAATCAGACTTCGGCGCAGAACTGACCGACCTGACCGGCGAGGACGACGAACAAACCCTGGTTTCGCTGAGCTTCGACTTCACGTTTGCCGGCGTGACGACGAAAGATATCTGGGTTGGCACCAACGGTGCTTTGCAGTTCGACTCTGGCGGCGAGGCCGGTGACGACGACAATATCGACTATGATTTCTGGGCATATTTCAACGAATTCGCGGATGATGCCACGCCCACCCTGTCGCCCTTCAACACCGATCTTTCCCTTTCGAGGACCGGAACAATCCACTTCAAGGATTTCGGCAATCGCGCTGCCTTCACCTGGAACGAAGTCGGCACCGCCGAGCAGGAAAAGCACCTGCTGTCATTTCAGGCGTTGTTGTACGCAAATGGCGACATAGTGTTCAGCTACAACGGGATTCTTGACGGTCCGGGCGAGGATCTCGTTGGCAGCCTTAGCGAGGGAATCCTGGTCGGCATCAGCGAAAGCCTGGGCACCGACGATGGCACCAATGCCTCGGACCTGTCATCGGATTTCTCGTCAGCCTCCACGACGATTTACGAGTTGTGGTGCTACGAAACGGCGGACTCGTGCGAAAACAGAGATCTGGATTTGGATCTGGACGGGCCGATCAATTCGGCGTTCGACCTGGATCAGAAAAGCATCATCTTCTCGCCGAACGCCCGCGGAGGGTATGATGTATCCACGGCAACGCCGTCAGTCTCCGCCGTTCCGCTTCCAGCCTCTGTCTTCCTGCTGGGCGGGGCTCTTGCGGGTTTGATGACCGTCGGTCGGCGTCGCAGCGCCGGCACCAAGGCCTGAGCCGTTTTCCGTGGCGGTTGGTTGCGGCGATCCGGCCTTGGTCGGGTCCGCTGCAATCTGCAAGCCAACGACTTGATGTTTCGGGAAGTGCAGGGCCTCGCTAATCGACCGGCGGGGCCTTTTTTAATGATGGTGGCTTCCAGGTTCATTCCCGAGCCAATCTTCCGCGCCAGTTCTTTTCTCGAAGCCTGAGCAAGCTTCAAGCACACCCATTGACCCAGACAGATGCACCGCCCATAGCTGCCGGAATGGACGTTGAGACAAGACTGACCCGTTTGCCGCGCCCCTTCGACCCCGAACGTGGAGAGGAGGCGCGCACGCTTTTTCCCGGCCTGCCGCGCGACCTCTCCGACCTCGTGGCCGGGGCCGGCGGTTCCGCGCCCTATCTGCTTGGTCTGATGCAGGCCGAGAAAGACTGGATGCAGACGGCCTGGGAGGCACCGGACACCGCGCTCGCCGAAGACGCCGCCCGTCTGCGCGACCTGGAACCGGGTGCGGTCGGCGGCGCGCTTCGCCAGGGAAAGCGTCGCATGGCCCTGCTGACGGCGCTGATGGACCTGGGCGGGATCTGGACGCTGGAACAGGTTACCGGCGCCCTGACGGACTTCGCCGACGTCGCCTGCGCGACGGCGCTGCGCGCCTCGCTCGCGCCGCAACTGGCACGCGGCAAGGTCCCGGGCATGGGCGAAGAGGCGCTCGATGATGCGGCCGGCATGGTCGTGCTCGCGATGGGAAAGATGGGCGCGGGGGAACTCAACTATTCGTCGGATATCGACCTGATCTGCCTGTTCGACCAGGACCGGTTCGATCCGGACGAATTCCACGACGCCCGCACCGCCTTTGTCCGTGCGACCCGCGCGATGGCCAAGCTGCTGTCGGACGTGACCGCGGAAGGGTATGTTTTCCGGACCGACCTGCGGCTGCGCCCCGATCCCGCCGTGACCCCCGTCTGCATCGCGATGGAGGCGGCGGAAAACTATTATGAAAGCCTCGGGCGCACTTGGGAGCGGGCGGCCTATATCAAGGCGCGGCCCGCGGTTGGCGACATCGAGGCCGGGGCGCGCTTCCTCGAGACCCTGCGCCCCTTCGTCTGGCGCAAGCATCTCGACTATGCCGCGATCGAGGACGCGCACAACATGCGGCTCGCCATTCGCGAGCACAAGGGGCTGGGCGGCCCGATCACGCTGCCGGGGCACGACATGAAGCTGGGCCGGGGCGGCATCCGTGAAATCGAATTCTACACCCAGACCCGGCAGTTGATCGCCGGCGGCCGCGATCCGTCGCTGCGGGTGCGCGGAACGGTGGAGGGGCTGGACCGGCTGGCCAAGGCCGGTTGGGTGCCGCCGGACGTGGCCGAAACGCTTTCCGATCACTACCGCTTTCACCGCACCGTCGAGCATCGTCTGCAGATGGTGATGGACGCCCAGACCCAGGCTTTGCCGCAGGCAGACGCGGAGTTCGACCGTCTGGCCTGCCTGATGGGTATGGAGACCGACGCGCTGCTCTCGGAATTGCGGGACCGGCTGCATGCCGTTCATAAGGACACCGAAGGGTTCTTTGCCCCCCAGCGCAGTTCGGAACCCGAGCCCGCGTCCGAAGTGCTGCTTACCGAAAAGACGCTCAGCCGCTGGGCCGCATATCCGGCGTTGCGGTCCACGCGCGCCCGGGCCTTGCTCGACCGGCTGCGGCCGGAGCTGGAGCGGCGGCTGGCCAAGGCCGCCCGCCCCGCGGAGGCGCTGTCGGCGCTCGAAGGGTTTCTGGCCGGTCTTCCGGCGGGGGTGCAGCTTCTGTCGCTTTTTGAGGCCAATCCGCACCTGATCGACCTCGTGCTCGACACTGTCTCCACCTCGCCTGCGCTGGCCGAGCACCTGTCGCGCAACGCGCAGGTCCTCGACGCGGTGATCGGCGGCGGGTTCTTCGAAGACTGGCCGGGTCAGGCCGGGTTGGAGCGCAGTCTGTCGAAGGCGCTGGACGCACGCGCCGCCGATTACGAGGCGCGGCTCGACACCGCCCGTCGCTGGATGAAGGAATGGCATTTCCGGATCGGTGTGCATCTGCTGCGCGGTCTGGTCAGCGCCGAAGAGGCGGGCACGCAGTATGCGGACCTGGCGCGTGCGGTGCTTCGCGTGCTCTGGCCCGTGGTTCAGGCGGAATTCGCGCGCCGCTATGGCCCGCCGCCGGGCCGGGGCGCGGTCCTGCTCGGAATGGGTGCTCTGGGCGAGGGGCGGATGAACCCGCGCTCGGACCTCGACCTCATCGTGATCTACGACGCGGAGGGGACCGAGGCGTCGGAAGGGCCGAAATCCCTGACCTCGCGCCCCTATTTCGCGCGCCTGACGCAGGCGATGATCACCGCCGTCTCCGCCCGGATGTCGGAGGGGCGGCTTTACGAGGTCGACATGCGTCTGCGCCCGTCGGGCAACCAGGGGCCGGTGGCCACGAGCTGGGCCAGCTTCCAGAGCTACCAGTCCGAAGAGGCGTGGACATGGGAGCATCTGGCACTGACCCGCGCGCATGTCATCGCGGGGCCGGACGACCTGGCCCAGGACGTGGAGGCTTTTCGCCAGAAGGTGCTGCGCCGGCGCCGCGACATGGCCGGCGTTGCCGCGGACGTTCTGGACATGCGCGAGCGGATCACGGCGGCGAAACCCGCGACGGGATGGCTCGATATCAAGGCAGGCGCCGGACGGATGCAGGATATCGAGCTGCTGGCCCAGACCGGTCTCCTGCTCGGGGGAGATGGCAGGTGGGGGCTTCGGCCCGGGCTCGACGCGCTGCAGGAGCTTGGCGTGCTCGATGCGGCGGAAGAACTTGCGACGCTGCACGATCTCTACTGGCGCGTGCAGATGGGCGGGCGGCTTCTCACCTCGGCTCTGGCCGATCCGGACGGGCTTGGCGACAGCGCCCGGGATTTCCTGCTTCGCTTGACCGAACACGAGTCGTTCGAAGCCCTCCACAAGACGCTGGAAGACGGGCAGAAGCGCGCCGCCCATGTGATTACAGCTGCATTGAAACGTATCGGAACCCTGGACGCACATGGTTGAAAAGGGCGATGAACTGGACCCCAAGGGTCTGATATTCGAGGCTTATCGCATCGAAGGGATCACGATGTCCGAGTGCCGGTCGATCTTCCTTGACTGGGCGCTGAGCCTGCCGGGCAATGGCGATACGCGGAGCGAGCTTGAGGGATTGCTGGTGCGCTACGGCTCGACCCATCCCGAGCATCCGATGACCAAGGTGATGACCGAAGGCCTGACCGCCGCCGACAAGCCTCGCCGCCGCGGCGGATGGCGCAGCCGACCCCGTGACTGACGACGCGTCGCGGTTGCCTGCATCCGATTCCGGCCTTTCAACGGCGGCCAAGGGGCAGTAGGGATCGGCGTCATGACAAGCCCAACATCGCCCGACCGACCGATTGTCCGGCTGAAGCCCAAGGCCAATGCCCGCGCGCTGCGCCACGGTGCGCCCTGGGTCTTCGACGACGATCTGGTGACCGACCGGCGCACGCGCGCCCTGCCGGCGGGCACGCTCGCCGTGCTGGAGGATAACGACCGGCAGCCGCTGGGTCTCTGCGGGGTCAACACCGGATCGCGCATCATCGCACGGATGCTGGACCCGGACCCGGCCGCCGCGCTCGACCAGCGCTGGTTCGCCACCCGGCTGTCGCGCGCACTGGCCCTTCGCGAGCGCCTTTACGATGCGCCGTTCTATCGCCTCGTCCATGCGGAGGCCGACGGCCTGCCCGGCGTGGTGATCGACCGGTTCGGCGATATCGCCGTGGTTCAGGCCAACGCGGCCTGGGCCGACAGGCTGCTGGAGCCGCTCTCAGCCGCCCTGGCGGAGGTCACGGGCGTGGCGACGATCCTCAAGAATGCGTCGGGACGGGCACGGAGCCTGGAGGGGCTCGACGATGTCTCCGGCGTTCTGCTGGGCGAGGCGCCGGACGCGCCGGTTCCCGTGCTGATGAACGGGGCCACTTACATGGCCGACTTGACCGGCGGACAGAAGACCGGGCTCTTCTTCGACCAGCGGTTAAACCACGCCTTCGCGGCACGACTCGCAAAGGGGGCGGAGGTGCTGGATGTCTTTTCCCATGTCGGCGGCTTTGCACTGGCCGCCTTGGCCGCAGGTGCGTCCCATGCGCTGGCCGTGGACGGATCGGCGCCCGCGCTGGCCCTGGCGGCCGATGGCGCGCGGGCCAGCGGGTTCGATGCGGAGCGGTTCACCACCCGGCAAGGCGACGCGTTCCAGGCGCTGACCGACCTGCAGGGGACGGGCGCGTCCTTCGACCTCGTGATCTGCGACCCGCCCGCTTTCGCCCCGTCCAAACAGGCCCTC
>CBDUPF010000254.1:0-6156 GCA_965369035.1 uncultured Aliishimia sp. | reverse complement strand
GCACGATCATCTTCGTCAGCCACGACCTCGACGAGGCGTTCAAGATCGGCAACCGGATCGCGATCATGGAAGGTGGCCGGATCGTGCAATGCGGTGCGCCCAAGGACATCTTTTCCGACCCCGCGAATGAATATGTGGCCGATTTCGTGGCGCATATGAACCCGCTTGGCGTTCTGACAGCGGAAGACGTGATGGAGCCGGCCGTCGGCACACCCGGTCTCGCCGTACCCGCCGAACTCGCGGTCGCGGAGGTCATGGCCCGGATATCGGAGAAGGAAGAGGTTCTCGGCGTGGAACGGGACGGCCACATCGTCGGCCAGGTGAGCCGGAAGGGGCTGATCCGCCGCCTGATCGACCCGCGCGGGGAGGGCTGAGCGCCCGGATCAGGGCGCCGTCAAGGTGAACTTCGCCGCCATCTTCGCGGCACGACTCGCGGGTTTCTCAGGCGGCCGGTTTCGTGTGAGATTGCCGATGTCGGCATTGCTCCCGGCGAAGCTCTCCATTTCCTGGAATGCGGGTTCGTCCGCTTCAAGCGACGCCGGACCTGCCAGATCTGGTCACGCCCGCTGGCCGAGCGGCAGGCGGACGCGCGCGCGCAACCCACCCGTCGCCCGGTTTTCCAGAGAAATGGTGCCGCCGTGGGCCGCTATCACGTTGCGGGCGATGGATAGGCCCAGCCCCACCCCACCGGTTTCCGCGCTGCGGCTTTCTTCGCCCCGCACGAAGGGTTCGAACATGTCGTCGAGTCGCTCGGGAGGAATGCCCGGCCCGTCGTCTTCGACCAGGATGACCGCCGAATCCGGCTCCCGCTCCACCCTGACCTCCGCCATGCCGCCATAGCGTATCGCGTTGTCGATCAGGTTTCCGATGGCCCTGCCCAGCGCTACGGGCTGCGCGGTCACGGAGATATCCGGCGACGGCAGCAAGACGGCGCCGCGGTCCTCGCACAGCCTGCGCAGGAACGGCACCAGGTCCAGTGTCTGCGCCGTCTCGGCGGATCCCGCGCCCCTGGCATAGGCGATGAGCCCGTCGGTCATCACGCTCATCTCGTCCAGCGTCCGGATGATCGGTTCGCCTTCGGCTTCGTCCAGCAGTTCGGCCCGGATCCGCAACGAGGTGATCGGGGTGCGCAAGTCGTGGCCCACGGCGGCCAGCGTCCGCATCCGCTCGCTGTCGAACCTGGCGATGCGGGCCTGCATGTCGTTGAAGGCGGCGGCCGCTTCTCGCATCTCGCGCGCGCCCTCCTCGGGCACACGGGCGGAACGATCGCCCCGCCCCGCGGCACGGGCGGCCTCGGCGATGGCCGCCAGCGGACGGGTCAGCCGGCGGGAAAACAGCAGTCCGACCCCGAGCACGGCCGCCAGCGACAGGCCAAGCACGAGAAAGAACACCTCCTCCTCTACGCCCGGTGGCCGGGGGCGAAGATCGCGCGCGATGACGTTCAGCCATTGCGGCGGACCGCCATCGGACGGCAGGAGCCGGATCGAGATCGCGATGGTCTCGCGGCCGTGCCAGGTCCTGCGCCAGTCCTGCTCGGGCCGGTTCTGCGCCTCTTCCTCCTCGGCGTGCCCGTCGAGCCAGTCGGGCCGCGCCTCCTCGCGCCGCACCAGGATCGCGGCATGAACGGTGCGGCCCGGAAGCGCCTCTGTCAGGGCGGCGGTCAGTTGCCGCGACCGCGGCCCGCCGGCCCGTCCGCGAACGATGGGGATGGCGCGGATACGAACCCGCGAGAAGCGCGTCGAGGCCTTGCGCGCAATCGCGTCCCGATCCTCCGGCGCCACCGCTTCGATCGCCGGGACAAGCGACACGATACGCTCGATCTCGCGGGCGGTGCGTGCCGCGCGATCCAGCCGGTTGCGTTCCAGCGACAGGACGGCGAGCGCGATCAGGTTGGCCGCGATCAGCGCCGTGGCGAGAAGCAGCGCAAAGCGCCCGGCTATGCCATCGGGCAGAATGCGACGCAGCGCGGTCATGTATCCTCCACATCCGCGGCCAGCATGTAGCCGCCACCCCATTCGGTCACGATCAGGCTGGGCGCCTTCGGGTCCGGTTCGATCTTGCGCCGCAGCCGGCTCACCGTGTTGTCGATGGCCCGGTCATAGGCCTTGGCCTCGCGTCCCGCGGTCAGATCAAGCAGCCGGTCGCGGTCGAGAATCGTGCGGGGATGGTCGAGAAACACGCCCAGAAGACGGCTCTCGCCCGAGGTCAGGCTGATCTCGCGGCCATCCGCGTGGTCCAGCCGGTGGGTCGCGGGATCGTGGCTCCACCCGGCAAAGCAGCGCCGGCCGTCGGGGATCTGCGGCGGTGGCGGCGGCGCGCGGCGCAGCACGGCGCGGACCCGGGCCAACAGTTCGCGCGGGTTGAAGGGCTTCACGATATAGTCGTCGGCGCCGAGCTCCAGCCCGACGATGCGGTCTGTGTCATCGGCCATCGCGGTCAGCAGGATCACCGGCGGTCCGCCGCGCCCCACGATCCATCGGCACAGGCTCAGCCCGTCCTCGCCCGGCATCATGATGTCGAGCACGACGAGATGGATCGCCGCGTCTTCCAGCGTGCGCCGCGCCTCCGCCGCGTTGGCGGCAAGCTGCGTGCGATACCCCTGCTTGCGCAGGTACTGGCCAAGCGGCTCGCGGATATCACGGGCGTCGTCGACGATCAGGATCTGGAAATCGGTGCTGTCCACGTCTGTCCTCTTTGGCCGGGTGTCCGGTTGCCGCATCACAGATAGCGCGAAGTTCCGCCCGCGCGCCAGCAAGGCGCGGCACCCCGAGCGGCGAAGTTTGTCGCAAGATGTAACAGGGCCGCACGACGCGACAGTCGGCGACAAATCCGCACGTGCGCTGACAAACCTTTTTCGTTCAAGGTGCCTAGGTAGGGGTCATCGGCGGCAGCAGGGCCGCACGAAAGAACACTATCGAAAGGACAATCAGATGAAGACTTCGAAGCTCATTCCCGCCGGGTTCCTTGTCGCTGCGATGGCAGTCTCGGGTGCCGTGGTCGCAACCGCGCAGAATGCGCCGGAGGCCGGCGACAATGCCGACATGGCGAAACCGGCCCGCGCTGAAATGCGTGAGGACGGCAAGAAGCGCGGCCACGAGCATCATCGCGGCCACGGACGCCGCGGCGGTGGCGAGATGTTCATGAACATCTTTGCCGCGGTCGATGCGAACAGCGACGGCGCGGTGACCCAGGAAGAGATCGACACCTACCGTGCGGCCAAGCTGTCCGAAGTGGATGCATCCGGCGACGGCGCGTTGTCGATCGACGAGTTCGACACGCTCTATCGCGAATTCACCCGTTCCCGCATGGTCGATGCGTTCCAGGACCTCGATGCGAATGGCGATGGCGTGATCGGCGCCGAGGAAATGGACAACCGCCTGGGCAAGATCGTGGAACGGATGGACCGTGACGGCGACGGGGTTCTGAAACTGCAACGGCGCGGCGGCCAGCGCGACTGACCCGGCAGATACAGGCAAGACGGAAGGCGCGGGCGGGTTCGTCCGCGCCTTTTTCGTTGTGCGGTGGCTTTTCTTGGTGCGGGGAGGTCGAACAGCGACAAGGGCCGTACGCTCGGGATACCCGGCCAAACAAGCCGGATTGACAAATCCGACTGAATCACTCAGATATAAAAGACAAGCCAACCCGCCACCTTCGGGGTCAGCCACAAAGACGAGGAAACCGAAGAGGAGAGGCCATGAGTCCCAAGGCGTCCAACCCGATACCGCAGTACCGCATCGAAGATTCCGATTGTCCCGACGTGCTGGCAACAGCCCTTGGCACGGTAGGTCCCGATACCGGTCTGATCGAATTGCTGTTCGACCGGATCAAGGGCAGGTCGGAGGGTCGGACATGGGCATGAGCCTCGGAGCCGAAATGCAGCAGGGAACGCACAAGGACCTGCCGGTGCACGACGCGCTCGACCTGACCAGGGGCGGCGATCTCGCTATCATCCGGCTGGCCGACCAGCACTACACCCTGCGCGTGACCCGCGCGGGCAAGCTGATCCTCACCAAATGAGCGCGGCCATGCAACATCGCGGCGGCGCGCCGGTAGGCTTCGTCTCCGAACTCGGCGTGGTCGAGGCTGGTGCGGTTCGTTACCTGCGGCTGTGGTGCGAGGGACCCGAAAGCCAAAACCGCGTCTGGTCGGATTTTTCCCGGTCGCTGGGAACGGCGGACAGTCGGGCCGCGTTGCAAAGTTTCGAAGCGTTGTGCGACCTCTGTACCCGGCATGCGCGGCGACCGCTGATGCGTCACCATGTGTCGTGCGAATGCCTTGGTGCGGACGAGTCGTGCTTTGCGAATTTCATCGGCTATGCCAGCGAGGGGGAGCGCGAGGACGCGCTGATGCTGGCCGCGACCTTCGTGCGGGCGGACATGGCCGCCGTTCTGGTTGGGCTGGCACAGGAGTTCGGTCTCGCGTTGAAACGGATGTCTCTTGCGGCGCGGGATCCGGAGATCGGACATGCGCAATCCGCGACACTGCATTGAAGATGGGCCCGAGACCCCGTGTGAGCCAGAAGACCCGCGCAAGACCCGCAAGGAAAGGAACAGCATGATCGTCTGCCACTGCCAGGCCATATCCGACACCGACATCCATGCGGCCATCGACTGGATGCGGGCATCGGACCCACGGACGCTGATCACGCCGGGCAAGATCTACCGGGCACTCGGCAAGGCGGCCGATTGCGGCGGTTGCCTGCCGCTCTTTCTCTCGACGATGCGCAGCAACAAGAATCTGGAAGTCCCCATTGAACTCTGCCAACTTCGGATCGGAGCAAGACAGGAAAACGGATCATGCAAGGCGACGGCAAAGTCATCGAATACCTGAACAGAGCGCTGCGCAGCGAGTTGACGGCGATCAGCCAGTATTGGCTGCATTACAAGCTGCAGGAGGACTGGGGCCTTGGCCGGATGGCGAAGAAGAGCCGCGAGGAGAGCATCGAGGAGATGAACCACGCGGACAAGCTCATGGACCGGATCGTCTTTCTCGAGGGGCACCCGAACCTGCAGAAGCTGGACCCGTTGCGGATCGGCCAGGACCCCAGGGAAACGCTGGAATGCGACCTGGCCGCGGAACAGGATGCGCGGGCGCTTTACAAGGAAGCTCGCGAATATTGCGCGTCAGTGGGCGACTGGGTGACGAAGGACCTCTTCGACGAACTCCTGGCGGACGAGGAAGGCCATATCGACTTCCTCGAAACGCAGCTTGACCTGCATGAACGGGTGGGGGCCGCGAACTACGCGCAACTGAACGCGACCACGATGGATGAGGTGAAGTAGGGACGCAGCGCACCCGCGCGGTCGTACGCTCCCCGCCCGGTTTCGGTGGGCGGGCCTGGCCGCGGAAACGCCCGATACCGAGCCGAGACAGGGTGGCCGCTGGTTCGCGGCCTCCCGAATTCAGACGTACCGGTTCACGATGTTCTCCAGCACCTCCTGGCGACCCGAGCGGGGTTGCGGATCGATGCCCGTGCTCTCCACCCGTTCGGCGATGCTGGCAAGATCGCTCTGCAACATCTGCTTGGCTTCGGGGCTGTCCCACCCGGCATAGCGCGCGCGGCGCGGCGCCTCGAGCGCGTCGTCCTCCAGCATTCTGGCCGCCGCCTTGAGCCCGCGTGCGCAGACGTCCATCGCCCCCGCGTGGGCAGCGATCAGGTCCTGTGGATCAAGCGACTGCCGCCGCAGCCTGGCATCGAAATTCGTGCCGCCGGTGGTAAACCCGCCGCCCTTCAGGATCTCGTAGTAGGCCAGCGCCACCTCGGGCACGTTGTTGGGGAACTGGTCGGTGTCCCAGCCGGACTGGTAGTCGTTGCGGTTCATGTCGATCGACCCGAAGATCCCCAACGCATTGGCCAGGGCAATTTCGTGTTCGAAACTGTGGCCGGCCAGAATGGCGCAGCGCCGGGGCCCGACAGCGGTAACAGCGCCGCGCGTCGTCCTGCTGCCCCCAGGTCCTTGCCCTCACGGGTCGGCGCGGGCGGAAAACGCAAGCGCCTCGGTGAGCTTCTGCTCGAAGCCAACGTAATCGACGAGGATCAGCTTGAGCATGCCCTGAAGATTCACCGGCAAACCGGCAAACAACTTGGCCGTGTGCTCGTGGATACCAACCTCGTCGAAGAGAACGAGCTGATCAAGTACCTCGCCATCAATCTGG
>CBDUPF010000253.1:0-6202 GCA_965369035.1 uncultured Aliishimia sp. | reverse complement strand
ATTTTCGAGCTCCCGCCCGCAACCATCCTTACACGTCAACGACGGACTGGTATTTCAGAACCCAAAGAAGCAGGGCACGGGTCTTGCATGTTGTCCCGGCGCGGGAAAGGATGGCCTTCCGACCCGGGCCTGCCGGGGGATAAGGAGGTTGGCCAGACGATGCAGAACATTCGCGCTGAAATCCTGCTGCCCACGCAGGAGCTGCGGGACGACATCCCGTTCTTCACCAAGCGGCTGGGCATGCGGATGGACGAGATCTTTCCGGCCGATGACCCGCGGGAGGCGGTGTTTTCCGGCCACGGCTGCCGGGTGCGCGTGCGCAAGGGGGCAGAGGTGGCGCCCGGCGTGTTGCGGATCCTCGCCGACGATCCGGTGTTGATCGCGGACGGTGCCGAGACGCTGGAGGCGCCGAACGGCACGCGGGTCGAGATCGCACGGCTGAACCCGCCGGTGGTGATGCCGTCGACACGGCACAGCTTTGTCGTGCGTCGTCTGGCGGATCAGGCGCCCTGGGTCGTCGGCCGTGCCGGGATGCAGTATCGCGACCTGATCCCCGATCGCCTGGGCGGGTCGATCATCGCGAGCCACATCCGCATTCCCGAGGCCGGGCCGGTTCCGGACATGGTGCATTTCCATTCGGTCGGGTTCCAGCTGATCTTCTGTTACCGTGGCTGGGTCGATCTGGTCTACGAGGACCAGGGGGAGCCATTCCGGCTTCATGCCGGGAACTGCGTGATCCAGCCGCCGGAGATCCGCCACCGGGTTCTGCAGTCCGGCGACAACCTGGAAGTGATCGAGATCGGTGTGCCGGCGGAGCACGTGACCACGATCGACCACGACATGCCGCTCCCCAACGGTGCCGTGAACCCGGACCGGCGCTGGGACGGGCAGCGCTTCGTGCATCACAAGGCTGACGAGGCCCGGTGGCACCCCTTCCGAGTGCCGGGGTTCATCGCCCGCGACACCGGGATCGCCGATAATACGCAGGGTGTCGCGAGCGTTCAGGTGGTGCGGCCAGACGGCGGCGTCTCTCCCAGGCACAGCCACGATGCCGACATCCATTTCAGCTTTGTGATGTCGGGATCGATGGAGATCGCGGGCGACGGCCAGCCGGCGTCCGAGCTGACCACGGGCGATGCGTTCGTGATCCCGCCGGACATGAGGGTGCAGTACACGAAGCCGTCGACCGATCTGGAATTCCTGGAGGTGGCGCTGCCCGGCACCTTTGCGACACGGGTGGAGGCGTGACATGTCGTTGAGAGACCAGGCGATCGCGGTTCGGGAGCGGGCTTACGCGCCCTATTCGGGCTTCAAGGTGGGTGCGGCGCTGCGCGGCGCCGGGGGTGAAACATTCACCGGGTGCAATGTGGAGAACGTGGCCTATCCTGAAGGCACTTGCGCCGAGGCGGGTGCCATCGCGGCGATGATCGCGGGCGGTGAGACGCGCCTGGCGGAGGTCTATGTCGTCGCGGACAGCCCTGAGCCTGTCACGCCCTGCGGCGGGTGCCGGCAGAAGCTGGTTGAGTTCGGCGGCGGCGACGTGCGCGTCACGATGGCGACGCTGGCCGGCGACGAGCGGGTCATGACGCTGGCGGACCTTCTGCCGGGGGCCTTCGGCGCCGGCCACATGCAAGGGACCTGACCGGCCATGGATGCGCGCAGGGTGATCGCGAAGCTGCGGCGCGGACAGAGCCCGGACCGCGAGGAACTGGCCTGGTTCGCGCAGGGCCTTGCCGACATGTCGGTGAGCGACGCGCAGGCCGGAGCCTTTGCCATGGGCGTGTGCCTGACCGGGCTGGACCAGGAGGGGCGTGTGGCACTGACACTGGCGATGCGCGATTCCGGCAAGGTGCTGGATTGGTCGGGGCTGGACCGGCCCGTGCTCGACAAGCATTCGACGGGCGGTGTTGGCGATTGTGTCAGCCTGGTGCTTGCCCCGGCGCTTGCGGCCTGCGGGGCGGCGGTGCCGATGATCTCCGGCCGCGGGCTGGGCCATACCGGCGGTACGCTGGACAAGATCGAGAGCATTCCCGGCGTCAGCACCGCATTCGACGGGACCCGGCTGCGCCATGCGATCGAGCAGGCGGGCGCGGCGATCGTGGGGGCGAGCACGGATATCGCACCGGCGGACAAGCGGCTCTATGCGATCCGGGACGTGACGGCCACGGTGGAGAGCCTGGATCTGATCACCGCGTCGATCCTGTCGAAGAAACTGGCCGCGGGGCTGCAGGGGCTGGTGCTCGACGTGAAGGTGGGCTCGGGCGCGTTCATGAAGGATATGGACGCGGCGACCGCCCTGGCCGAGGCCCTCGTCGAAACCGCGAATGCGGCGGGATGCCCGACCACGGCGCTGATCTCGGACATGAACCAGCCGCTGGTGCCCAGTCTGGGCAACGCGCTTGAGGTGGCGGAGGTCGCGCGGGTCCTGACCGGGCAGGCCAGGGGACCGATCGTGGAGCTTTGCGCGGCTCTCGGTGGCGTTCTGATGGAAGGCGCGGACATGGTTGCCGATGTGCAGGAAGGCGCCGACAGGATCGCCGGGGTCATCGCGGACGGGCAGGCGGCGGAAGCCTTCGGGCGGATGATCGCCGCGCAGGGCGGACCGCTCGCCTTCATCGAGACGTGGTCCCGGTTCCTGCCCGAGGCGACGGTGATCCGGGAGGTGAAGGCGCGCGAGGCGGGTTTCGTCACCGCGATCGACGGCGAGGCGCTGGGCCTTGCGGTGGTGGCGCTGGGGGGCGGACGCATGGTCGAAGGCGATGTGGTCGATCCGGCGGTCGGGTTCTCCGGGCTGGTGGCCTTGGGTCAACAGATCGCGCCGGGGGACCTGCTCGGCGTGGTGCACGCCGTGCGGCAGGAGGAGGCGGACCGGGCGGAGGCGTCGCTGCGCGCCGCGATCCGCGTCGGTCCGCAGGCACCGCGCCTGCCGGATCTCATCCGCGCGAGGGTTGGCTGATGCCGCGCGCGTTCCTCGTGGTGATGGATTCCGTTGGCATCGGAGGCGCACCGGATGCGGCCGCCTATTTCAACGGAAAGGTACCCGATACCGGGGCCAACACCCTGGGGCATGTTGCGGATTGGTGTGCGGCGGTGCGGGCAAAGCCGCTGCGGATGCCGGTTCTGGCCGGGCTTGGGCTGGGACGGGCGCTGACGCTGGCCTCGGGACTGGTGGCCCAGGCACTGGAGGCGCCGGCTACCGGGACCTGGGGTGTGGCCACCGAACGCTCGCGGGGCAAGGACACGCCGTCGGGTCACTGGGAACTGGCCGGGTTGCCGGTGCCCTGGGACTGGCATTATTTTCCCGATACGGAGCCGGCCTTTCCCGACGATGTGGTCGCGGCGGTCTGCGACGCGGCGGGGACCGAGGGTATCCTCGGCAACTGCCACGCCAGCGGAACGGAGATCGTGGCCCGGCTGGGCGCGGAGCACGAAAGGACCGGCTGGCCCATCTGCTACACCTCCGCCGACAGCGTGTTCCAGATTGCCGCGCATGAGGAGAGCTTCGGGCTGGAGCGGCTGTTGCAGCTGTGCCGGGATGTGGCCCCCATGCTGCACGAGATGCGCGTGGGCCGGGTCATCGCGCGGCCCTTCGTCGGTGGGCCGGGGGCTTACGTCCGCACCGGGAACCGGCGGGATTTCGCGGTGCGGCCGCCAAAGCCGGTGCTGACCAACCGGGTGCAGGACGCAGGCCACCGCGTCTACGCCTTGGGCAAGATCGGCGACATCTTTTCCATGTCCGGCATCGACGAGGTCCGCAAGGGCGACGATGCCACGCTGATGGGGCACCTGTCCGACCTGCTGGGGGAGGCGGAGGAGGGCAGCCTGACCTTCGCCAATTTCGTGGAGTTCGACAGTCTTTTCGGTCATCGGCGCGATCCTGCAGGTTACGCCGCGCACCTGGAGTGGTTCGACGCAGGGATCGGGAAACTGCTGCCACGGATGCGGCCCGGTGACCTGCTTGTGATCACCGCCGACCACGGCAACGATCCGACCTGGATCGGTACGGATCACACCCGCGAACGGGTGCCGGTACTGGCGGCGGGAATCGGGGCGGGGGAGTTGGGGCTGATCGGGTTTTCCGATGTCGCGGGCCTGGTCGCGCGGCACCTCGGGATCACGCTGCCGGATTGAGCGGCTGCGCCGCACGCGATTGCCTTGCGCTCGGGCCGCGCAGGCCTTGAGGGCGCTGCCCTCAAACTCCCGAGGTATTTTTGAACCCAAAGAAGGGCGTGTCGCCTGCGGGCGGTTGCCAACGGCCCGGTCGCGGGGCAGTAAGTTCGGAATGTTGACGGAGGCGCCGATGACCGAACATCTGACCGTGGTGAAACACCCTCTGGTGCAGCACAAGCTGACGCTGATGCGGGAGAAGAGCACGTCAACCGCGGGGTTCCGCCAGCTGTTGCGGGAGATCAGCCAGCTTCTGGCCTATGAGATCACGCGGGAATTGCCGATGACGACCCGGATGATCGAGACGCCGATGGCGCGGATGGAGGCGCCGGTCCTTGCGGGCAAGAAGATGGCGCTGGTGTCGATCCTGCGGGCCGGCAACGGGTTGCTCGACGGGGTGCTGGAGCTGATCCCCTCCGCACGGGTGGGGTTCGTCGGGCTTTACCGGGACGAGAAGACGCTGCAGCCCGTCCAGTATTACTTCAAGGTGCCCGAGGGGCTTGAGGATCGCGAGGTCATCGCGGTCGATCCGATGCTGGCCACCGGGAATTCCTCTGCCGCGGCCATCGACCTGCTCAAGCAGGCGGGGGCCACATCGATTCGTTTCATGTGCCTGCTGGCCGCACCCGAAGGCGTGGCGCGGATGAAGGAGGCGCATCCCGACGTGCCGATCGTGACCGCGGCGCTGGACGAGCGGCTGAACGAGGCCGGATACATCGTGCCGGGGCTGGGTGATGCGGGCGACCGCATGTTCGGAACGAAGTGACCGAAGCGCCTTCGACGCTGCTTTACACCGTGACCGCGGGTGGTGCATCCTTCGCGGGAAACTCTGGAGGGATGCCATGATTTTCGCCAGGCCCGCTGCCGCAGCGATCCTGTTTCTGGTCGGGTTTGCACCGGCGGCGGGCGCGCAATCCGGCGACATGGCCGCGCCGTCGGAGCTGCCGCCCGCCTCCTATGCCGGTGCGGAATTCGTCGACAGCCGGGGCTGCGTCTTCATGCGGGCCGGGATCGACGGTGACGTGCGGTGGGTGCCGCGCTTGGATGCCGACCGCGAACCTGTATGTGGCCAGCCGCCGTCGGTGATCGCCGGTGCCTCCGTTGCGCCGCCGCCCGCGCCCGCGGTCGAGGAGATCGCGCTGGACGCGGAGGCGACGTCCTCCGGCGACGCCGCGGTCACGGCCGAGACCGGATCGGCGCCGAGTGCCGGAATCGTGCCGAAGCGACGCGCGGCCGCGATATCGAAGCCGGCGCGTAGACGGAGTTTCGCTTCTGGCGGGGCAGCGGCCGACACCGTTCCCGCGACCGTGACCGTGCGGCGATTGGGCAAACCGGTTCCTTCGACAGCTTATCCCGGCCATACGCGGGTTGTTCCGCTGCATGTGGCGCAGATGCGCGCCCGCGCCGGGACATTCGCCATACCAAGCGGGTACAACCTGGCATGGGAGGACGACCGGCTGAACCCGCGGCGTGCTGAAGGAACGCTTGCGGGCCGCGACGCGATGAACACGATCTGGACGACGACCGTTCCGCGGCGCCTGATCGACACGTCACGTGCGAAGAACCGGTCGCCGAAGCCGGCAGTGGTCTATCCGTACGTGGACGAGGAGCGCATCGTGACCGGCCGGGTAACGCTGGCGACGCGCGAAGACCGGGTCGTAACGCGCGCCGCGGATCGCTATGGCAGTGGTGTCGGGCGCTAGAGTGCGTTTGCGGGTCGCTCGCGCGCGTCCCGGGCGGGCAATACCGTCCCTGACGGACCTCAACTGCCACAGATGGATTGCAGCCGCAGCCAGTCCGCGTCGCTGAGGAGCGGGTTTACCGGTTGTCCGCGCATCGGGTCGCCCTCGATCAGGTCCAGCACGGTTTCCCCGGTGATGTCGCGGGCGTAGGCGTAGGGCGTGCTGCGGACTCCGGCCTTTTCGAAGGCGGCGATCAGCGTGGCGTGATCGGGCTCGGTCCGCGGTCGGGTCAGCACATGTTCCGCATAGGCGTCGAGCGTGTCCGGCGACATCTGCCCGGTGGTCAGCAGCCG
>CBDUPF010000252.1:0-6223 GCA_965369035.1 uncultured Aliishimia sp. | reverse complement strand
GTGGTTGCAAGCCAGAGCCAATTCGTAACCGCCGCCCGCGCAGGACCCCTTGACCGCAGCCACGTATTTCTGCCCGCTGTCGGCTTCGGCCGCCTCGTAGGCATTGCGCGTCTCGTTGGTGAACTTGCAGAAGTTGACCTTGTGGGAATGCGCCGCCCCGCCCAGCATACGGATATTGGCACCCGCGCAGAAGACACGGTCCTTGCCGGACTGCATGACGACGACCTTGACCTCCGGGTGTTCGAACCGCATCCGCTGGACCACGTCGTTGAGTTCGATATCCACGCCCAGATCGTAGGAATTCAGCTTCAGCTTGTAGCCATCGAAGAGCCCGCCATCCTCGTCGACATCCATGGTCAGCCAGGCGATCGGGCCATCGCAGTCCACCTTCCAGTGACGGTACCGCGACGGGTCCGTCTGGAAATCGATTCTCTTGGTCATGCGCATCTCCCTGTCGCCCGGATCGTAGGCTCAATCGATGCGCCGGGCAAACGGCACATGTGCAAAATAGTTACAAAAACCGCCCACTTTTCCCCCTCCCTACGGGTTTTTGCATTTTATTGCATATGCAGTAGCGGCTGCTGTTGCCGTTGATCGGGAACGTCATGCCGCGAGCGTTAGCACCCTAGGACGGTCTCCAGGCCGCAGCGCTGCGGCATGTGCGAGCCTGGTTTGCGCAGGCACGGATGCGGGCAGCACGCTCATTCCAGCCTCTGCAAGAACCCGACAATCGCCGGCAGCACCTCCGCGCCGGCCTCCAGATGCGGGGCATGTCCGCAGCCGGGCAGGATCAGGCGCGTGACCGGCGCGGGGCATCGCCGTTCGATCACGTCGATCTGCGCCAGCGTGCCATAGGGATCGGCGTCGCCCTGCACCGCCAGCACGGGGACGGAAATGGTGTCCAGCGCGTCCTCGATGTTCCAGTGGTGGAACTCCGGGTTCAGCCAGCTGTCGTTCCAGCCGTGAAAGGCGCAATCGACATGCGCGTGATACCGGGCCAGCCGGTCGCGCAGATCGCGGTTCTGGTAAGCCTCCCGCGCCGCGTCTATCGCGGCAAGGCCCGGCGCTTCGGTGAAGAAGTGCGGCGCGATCAGGACCACGCCGCGCACCCGCGCATCCCGCACGCGGCCCGCATGGATCGCCGCGATGGAAGCCCCGTCGGAATGTCCCAGCACCGCGCCTTCCCGGAACCCGATGGCATCCAGCACCGCCGGCAGCACGTTCACCGCCTCGCGCGCCATGTAGTCGATGGGAAGCGGCAGATCGGCCGGGTCGGAACCGCCATAGCCCTGCCGCGAATAGACGAAGACGCCCCAGCCGGTCGCCTTTGCCAGCCGCGCGGGCACATCGCGCCACAGGGCCACGCAACCCAGCCCTTCGTGCAGCATCACCAGTGTCGGCGCGTCGCCGGGCGGCGGTCCGTGACAGGCGAACTCCAGGCGCTTGCCGCCCACCACAAGGTGGCCGTGTTCAGACCACATTCAGCGCAACTTGAAACGCTGGATCTTGCCGGTGGCGGTCTTGGGCAACTCGTCCACGATTTCGACCCAGCGGGGATATTTCCACCTGCCGATCCGCTCCTTGACGAACGGCTTGATCGCCTCGGCGAAGCCCTCCGCCTCCGATCTGTCCTTGAGCACGACAAAGGCCTTGGGCTTCTCCAACCCGTCGTCATCGCGGGCGGGGACCACGGCAGCCTCCAGCACGGCTTCATGGGAGATGATCGCCTGCTCGACCTCGAAGGGGCTGACCCAGATGCCGGAGACCTTGAACATGTCGTCCGTGCGACCGCAGTAGATGTAGCGCCCATCCTCGCGGCGCTCGTACTTGTCGCCGGTGCGGGTCCATTCGCCCTCGAAAGTCGAGCGGCTCTTGCCGCGCTTGTTCCAGTAACCTTCTGCGGCGGACGCTCCGCGCACCAGCAACTCTCCGACCTCGCCCGGCGCGGTGTCTTCGCCGGCCTCGTTGACCAGGCGCAGATCATAGCCAGGCACCGCGACGCCGGAGGTGCCGTATTCCACATCACCCTCGGCATTCGACAGGAAGATATGCAGCATCTCGGTCGAGCCCACGCCATCGAGGATGGGCGCGCCGATGGCCTTCTCCCACCGATGGCCGACCTCCCTGGGCAGCGCCTCCCCCGCGGAGATGCAGAGGCGCAGGCGGTGATCGGGCACGCCGGATCCGAACCCCGCCACCATCGCGGCATAGAGCGTGGGGACACCGCAGAAGATCGTGGGGCGTTCGGTTTCCAGCATGTGTGCCATGCCGTCCGGCGTGGGACGGCCGCCCCAAAGCACCGTCGTGGCACCCACCGAGAGCGGGAAGGTGACGGCATTGCCCAGCCCGTAGGCGAAGAAGATCTTGGCCGCCGACAGCACCACGTCGTCCTCGCGGATGCGCAGGACCTGCGCGCCATAGGTGTCGGCCGTGGCCTTCAGCGCACCATGGACATGCCGCACGCCCTTCGGCTGGCCGGTGGACCCGGAGGAATAGAGCCAAAAGGCGCAATCGTCGGAACTCGCCTCGACCGCCTTCGTCGGCTCCGCCCCCTCCATGAAGGCGGTGAAGGAGGTGGTGCCATCCGGTGCGTCGCCGATCACGATGACATGGCGCAGATACGGGTTGTCGCGCACCGCCGGGGCAACCGAAGGCCAGAGCACATCACTGACCAGGAGCGCCGTCGCGCGGCTATCCCGGAGGATCAGGTCATAGAGGTCGGTGGGCAGAAGCGTGTTGAGCAGGACGGGAACCACGCCGGCCTTCATTGCACCGAAGAAGATCGCGGGATACTCGATCTGGTCGAGTATCAGACAGGCCACGCGTTCCTCGCGCCTGAGACCCGCGCGGTGGAAGGCGCCGGCGATCCGGTCGGACTGCCGGGCAAGATTTCCATAGGTCAGGCCACGCCCGGTGCCGGCCTCGCGAAACGCGGGCTTGTCGTCGCGGCCTTCGCCCACGTGACGGTCCACGAACCACAACGCCGCATTGCCATTGTCCGACATGTTTCCCTCCCCCTGGTCCCTGTCGCGCGAATGTCGGGGCCGTCGAGTCGCGGCCCTTTTTGCGTTATGGTGCGCAGTTACCCGACGGTTGGCAACCGGCGCGGCAAGACGTGCACTATACTGCCATCGCGCGTGTTTCCGCCGAGACCGCGCCGTCCAGCCCGGTGGAACCGTATAGCCACGCGACCTGATCGTACCACTCCTCTGCCGACCTGGCGCGCATCACCGCATTGCGCAGCGCGGCATGGGCGCCTTCGGGGTGGTAGACATGGGTCCCCATCTCGCGGCTTTGCAGCTGCACGCGCGCAGTGCGCAGGCGACGGCGCTCCTGGTAACGGGCCAGCGCATCGGCCGAAACCTCGCGGCCCAGCTCGTCGGCCAGGCAAACCGCGTCCTCCATCGCCATGCAGGCGCCCTGGGCCATGTACTGCATCATCGGGTGCGCCGCATCGCCCAGAAGCGCCACGCGCCCCTCGATCCAGTTCATGACGGGATCGCGGTCGCACAGCACCCAGAGCTTCCAGTCCCGCCCCCGGTCGATCAGCTGCCGTGCCCGTTCCGAGACATGTTCGAACCCGCGCCGGACCTCGTCATGGCTCACCGGGTGCCCGGCTACCGGTTTCGGCGCCTGGTTGTGGTAGGTCACGACGAGGTTGTAGGAGTCACCGCCCTGCAGCGGGTAATGCACGATGTGGCATTTCGGCCCGGCCCAGAGCGTCGCCGAGTTCCAGCGCAGATCCTCGGGCATGTCCGCAGTCGGGATCACGCTGCGATAGGTGGAATGGCCGGACACGCGCACGTCATCCCCGATCATCTGCGCCCGGACCCTGGACCAGAGCCCGTCGGCCCCGATCAGCATCGACCCGCGGACCTCCTCGCCACCTGCGAGCCGCGCTGTCACGCTACCGGCCTCCTGCGCGTATCCCTCGACGGCGGCATTGGTCCGCAATTCGACCAGCGGATGCGCCTGGCAGGCGCGCAAAAAGACGCCGTGCAACTCGCCCCGATGCACAACCGCGTATGGATTGCCGAAGCGCCGGCGGAACGCGCTGCCCAGCGGGATCTCGCAGATCGTCTCGGCCGTCAGCGCATCCATCAGCCGCAGGCCGTCGACATAGACGGCAAGCCCGCGCGCCGCGTCGCCCACCCCCAGCGTGTCGAATGCATGAAAGGCGTTCGGGCCAAGCTGTATGCCCGCGCCGATCTCTCCCAGCTCGGACGCCTTCTCCAGCACCAGGCTCGGCACGCCCTTCTGCGCCAGCCCCATGGCCGCGGCGAGACCGCCGATCCCGCCGCCCGCGATCAGGACGCGGCTGTCACTCGGCATCGGGCTGGTTCGCGGGGTGTGCCGCCTTGAACGCCGGCAGCTCGTCGCAGGCCGCGCCGATTTCGGCCAGGCGCGGCGTCGCGTTCACATCCGCGCCAAAGCGTGCGGCCGAAAAGAGTTGCGGCATCAGGTAGACTTCCGCCATGCCGGGCGTGTCGCCGAAGGCGAAGAGCGTGCGGGGCCGGTTCGCCAGCAACGCCTCCGCCGCCGCCAGCCCGTCGCCGATCCAGCGCCGGCACCAGCGGTTCTTGCGCGCCTGGTCAGCGCCGAATTCCGCCTCCAGGTATTGCAGCACGCGCAGGTTCTGAAGCGGGTGGATGTCGCAGCCGATCACCGCGCAGAAGGCGCGGACCTGCGCCCGCTCCACGGGGTCGGCGGGCAGCAGCGGCGGTTCGGGATGCGTCTCCTCCAGCCATTCGAGGATCGCGGGGCTCTGGGTCAGCACCTTGCCGTCGACCTCGAAGGTCGGCACCAGCTTCTGCGGGTTGAGGGCCGCGTATTCCGGCGTTTTCTGCTGTCCGCCGTCCTTCACCAGATGGACGGAGCGATAGTCCGACTCCACGCCCTTGAGGTTGAGCGCGATGCGGCAGCGATAGCTGGAAGAGGAGCGGAAGTAGCCGTGGTGGACGATCATTCCGGGTCTCCGATGGTCAGCTCTATCGGCTCCAGCCCGTCGATGCCGCCGGTGATGACATCGCCCGCCACGACCGGACCGACGCCCGCAGGCGTGCCGGTCAGGATCACGTCGCCCGCGCCCAGCCGGTAGAAATGAGACAGGTGCGAGATCACCTCCTCCACTGACCAGACGAGTTCGGACAACGTCGCGTCCTGCCGGATTTCGCCGTTGACTTCCAGGTGAATGCGCGCGTCCGGGCTGACGGACCAGTCGCGCGTGATCGGAGACAGTACGGCGCCGTTCTCCAGGTCCTTGCCCAGGTCCCAGGGCCTGCGGTGATCCTTGCCGTCCTGCTGGCGGTCGCGCCGCGTCATGTCGAGCGCGCAGGAATAGCCCAGCACGGCTGACCCGGCCTCCTCCACAGGCGTGCGGAACGCGTCGGAGCCGAGGTAGACGGCCAGCTCCATCTCGTGATGGAAATTCTCCGTCCCCTGCGGGTAGGGGACGGTGGCGCCGGAGCGCACTGCATTCGCCGGCGTCTTGGTGAAATACCAGGGCGCCTCCCGGTCCACCTCCCCGCCCATCTCGGCCGCGTGCTTTTCGTAGTTGCGTCCGACGCAAAAAATGCGCCGCACCGGGAATTCGTCGTCCGAGCCCGCAACGGGCACGGTGAAGGGGTCGGCGGCCGGAAACAGAAGGCTCATCGCGCGCGCTCCTCGTAATAGCCCAGCTTGTCCTGAAGCGGGCGGTCATGAATGCGGATCAGGAAGGCCTCCGTCTCCGCATGGTGATCGATGGCGGCGAAGACGGGCGCGGTGAAGGTGTCCTTCGCGTCCCATTCGATCCGCTCGCCGTTGATGACCGTATGCCCCTTGCCGCCGACCACGTGGAAGGCCGCGGAGGAGGAGCGCAGCGGCGGGCTCGCCTTGTGCCCCGGCTGCAACATCATCGCGGTGAACCCCATGGTGGGCAGGATGTCCGCTCCGGTCTCCGGGTTGACGTAGTCGAGTTCCGCCGGCCCCTCGCCATAAGCTGCCAGCTCGCGCAGCGCGGCCTCGGTCGAGATCCAGGGGTAGCGCAGCATCGGATATCGCCGCGCCTTGGCGACCGACCGCGACGGCACGAGACCGGAGGCGCGATATTCGACCTCGCTCGCATCCGGGCGATTGCGCTGCGACTGGAGCGGGCCCTCCTTGGCATAGGAGCCTTCGAGATAGACGAAGAGCGGCAGGTCGAGCGCGTCGAGCCAGATCATCGGCTCCTCCCCATCGTGGC
>CBDUPF010000251.1:0-6233 GCA_965369035.1 uncultured Aliishimia sp. | reverse complement strand
GCGCGCTGCGGCCCGACACCGGCGCCGAACGCGAAGTCTCTCTCCTCGCGCAAGGCACCGATCCCGCCGGAAATTCGGCCATTCTCGCGCGGGTTCCGGCAACCTTCGCAGCCGGGGAGACGGTGGCCGAAACCGACCTGTCGCTGCCGGCGGAAATGCGGGCACGGGTCACGCGGTTCGCGATCGAAGGGCACCGCAGCGCCGGGGCCACGACGCTGGTCGACGACAACCTGCGACGGCGCGAGGTCGCGCTGATCGCCGGGCGCCAGGATCGAGAGGAGCTTCAACTGCTCTCCCCGCTTCACTATCTCGAACAGGCACTGGAACCCCATGTCGATCTGCTCCGCGCGCCGCTGGGCGACGTGCTTCCGGCCAATCCGGACGTGATCGTGCTGGCCGACGTGGCGACCCTCTCCCCGCAGGAGACGGAGGAACTGACGCAATGGCTCGACAAGGGCGGGATGCTGCTGCGCTTTGCCGGGCCGCGTGTCGCGGCCAGCGATGTCAGCCGCAACGAGGAGGACCCGTTGATGCCGGTCCGCCTGCGCTCCGGCGGGCGCAGCGTCGGCGGCGCGATGAGCTGGGGCGAGCCCAAGGCGCTGGCGCCCTTCGCGGAGGGGACGCCCTTTCATGGCCTGGCCATTCCCGATGATGTGCGGATCAAGGCTCAGGTGATGGCGCAGCCCGACCCGCAGCTTGCCGACCGGGTGATCGCGCAACTCACCGACGGAACGCCGCTGGTGACGCGCAAGCCGGTGGGACAGGGTCAGGTCGTGCTGTTCCACGTCTCCGCCAATGCCGAGTGGTCCACCCTGCCGCTTTCCGTTCTCTTCGTCGAGATGTTGGAGCGTCTGTCGGTGGTCTCCGGCACCGGCGGCCCGCAGGAGACGGAACTCGAAGGGACCATCTGGACCGCGACCCGCGTCCTCGACGGGTCGGGGCAGCTGGGCGACGCGGGCGCTCTGCCGGGCATTCCGGGGCCGTCGCTGCTGACCGACCCGCTTGGTCCGAACCTGCCGCCTGGCGTCTACCAGTCCGACAATCGGGCGCTGGCGCGCAACGTCGTCGGGCCAGACGGCACGTTGACGCCAGCGGCCTGGCCTGCGGATGTGCGCGTGATCGGACACGAAACCGCGCGCGAGATGCCGTTGGGCGGGATATTGCTGGCGCTGGCGCTGATCATGCTCATGGCCGATGTCGTGGCCTCGCTCGCCGTCTCCGGCCGGCTGACCGGCCCGCGACCCACGGCCGCCGCAGTCGCCATTCTGGCGCTGCTGATGCAGGTTCCGGCCGCAGGCGCACAGGACCACGACACGGAATTCGCAGTTGCAGCGACGTCGGAGCTGGCGCTGGCCCATGTCCTGACCGGCGACGGCCGGGTGGACGAGATCGCCAGTGCGGGGCTGCGCGGCCTGTCGGACACGCTCTTCTTCCGCACCTCGGTCGAGCCTGCCGACCCGATCGGGGTCGACCTGGAAACCGACGAACTGTCGTTCTTCCCCATGCTCTACTGGCCGATAACGCCCGATCAACCGCGGCCGTCCGAGGAAGCCTATGCGCGGCTCAACGAGTATCTGCGGTCGGGCGGGCTGATCCTGTTCGACACGCGGGACGCGGACATCGCGGGCTACGGCGCCGGCAGCCCCAACGGGCGCAAGCTGCAGCAACTGGCCGCACCGCTCGACATTCCGCGGCTGGAGCCGCTGCCGAGCGACCACGTGCTGACCCGCACCTTCTACCTGCTCCAGGATTTCCCGGGGCGCTACACCGGCCGCGACGTCTGGGTGGAGGCCGCACCGCCCGATGCGCGCTCCATCGAAGGGATGCCCTTCCGCAACCTCAATGACGGCGTGACGCCGGTGGTGATCGGCGGCAACGACTGGGCCGCGGCCTGGGCCGTAACCCGCGACGGCGCGCCGATGCTGCCCATCGGGCGCGGCTTTTCCGGCGAACGCCAGCGCGAACTGGCCTACCGCTTCGGCGTGAACCTCGTGATGCATGTGCTGACCGGCAACTACAAATCCGACCAGGTCCACGTGCCCGCGCTTCTTGACAGGCTGGGACAATGATCGGCTCCGTCCTCTTCTCGCCGCTGCTCCCGTGGCCGGTTCTGGCGGTGCTTGCCGCCGGTATCGCGGCCTTCTGTGCGCTCGCGCTCTGGCGTGGCCTGTCGGGCTGGGCGCTGCGGGGGATCGCCGGTCTGGTCATCCTCGCCGCGCTTTCGGGCCCCGTCTATCAGCAGGAGGACCGCGCACCGCTCTCCGATATCGTGGTGATGGTCGATGACCGCTCCGCCAGCCAGGCGCTCAAGAACCGCAGGGCGCAGACCGACGAGGCGGTGGAGGCGCTGGCCCGCGCCGTCGAAGCTCGCGAGAATACCGAACTGCGCCGCGTGACGGTCGGCGATGGCGAGGGCGATACCGGCACGCAATTGATGTCCGCGCTGACCCAGGCCCTGGCCGAAGAGCCGCGCGCCCGCATCGCCGGCGTGATCGCCATTTCCGATGGCCGGGTTCACGACGCCGAACTCGCACCCGACCTGCCCGCGCCGATGCACCTGCTGCAGACCGGCGAAGCGGACGACTGGGACCGCCGGCTGGTGGTAACCGGCGCGCCGGCCTTCGCCATCATCGGGGAGCCGGTGACGCTGACACTGCGCATCGAGGATCAGGGCGCCGCACCGCAATCGTCCTCGGCGCGGCTGCAGATCTCCGTCGACGGCGGCACGCCGCAGACCATCCAGGTCCCGGTGGGACAGGATCTCGACCTGCCGGTCACGCTGCCTCACGGCGGTCGCAACGTCATCGAGTTCTCCGTTCCGGAAATGGACGGCGAACTGACCGCACGCAACAACACCGCGCTGATCCAGATGAACGGGGTGCGCGACCGGTTGCGCGTGCTGCTCGTCTCCGGAGAGCCGCATCCGGGGGGACGGACCTGGCGCAACCTGCTGAAATCCGACAGCTCCGTCGACCTGGTGCATTTCACGATCCTGCGCCCGCCGGAGAAGCAGGACGGCGTGCCGGTGGGCGAGCTGTCACTGATCGCCTTCCCGACGCGCGAGCTGTTTCTGGAAAAGATCGACGATTTCGACCTGATCATCTTCGACCGGTACAAGCGGCGCGGCATCCTGCCCTCGCTCTACCTGGAGAACGTGGCAAACTACGTGCGCGAAGGGGGTGCCGTGCTCGTTGCCGCCGGGCCCGACTTCGCCGGGGCCTCCAGCATCTTCCGGTCCCCGCTGGGAGAGATCCTGCCGGCAGAGCCGACCGCGCGGGTGATCGAGGACGAATACCGCCCCACCGTCACCGAAATCGGCAAGCGCCACCCCGTGACCGAGGGCCTGCCCGGGCGCGGCGACTGGGGACGGTGGCTGCGGCAGGTGGATGTCACGCCCCGCTCCGGTCACGTGGTGATGTCCGGCATGGATGAAAGACCGCTGCTGGTGCTCGACCGGGTGGAGGATGGCCGCGTGGCGCTGCTTGCCTCCGACCACGCCTGGCTCTGGTCACGCGGGTATGAGGGCGGCGGGCCGCAGCTCGAACTTCTACGCCGGCTCGCGCACTGGATGATGGAAGAGCCGGAGCTGGAGGAAGAGGCGCTGACCGCGGAGGCCAACGGGCAGCGTATGCGGATCCTGCGCCGCACGATCTCGGACAGTGCCGCCCCGGTGACAGTGACCGCCCCGGACGGGACACAGACCATCATCACGCTCGATGAAGTGCGCCCCGGGCTCTACGAGGGCCGGTTCGAGGGTCCGGAAATCGGGCTTTACCGTCTTGAAGACGGCGAGATCGAGACCGTGATCGGACTTGGCCCCGCCGCGCCGCGCGAGTTCGAGGAAACGATCGCGACGGCCGAGATCCTGGAGCCCGCCATCGACACGATGCGGGGCGGAGCATTGCGGCTGGAGGACGGGATTCCGCGCCTGCGCGAGGTGCGCCCCGGGCGGCCTGCCGCGGGTCGCGGCTGGATCGGGATCACGCCGCGCGAAGCTTACCAGACGCTGGACGTGCGCCGGATGGCGCTGCTGCCGCCCTGGGCCGTCCTGCTTCTGGCCGCGTTCTTCATTGTCTCTGGCTGGCTACGCGAAGGCCGGAAGTAGTTCCGCAGCCGCTAACGGCCCAGCTGAACCCGCACCCGGTCGGATCGGCCGGTCGCATCGACCGCTTCCAGCGTCGAATACCCCGTGCCGACCCCGGAAAGTTCGAGTTCGCGGTCGCGAAGCCCGGTCAGCAGGGGACGGCCGTTCGACAGGATCGCGAAGGGGGGCGTGCCACCCTGCAGCTTTACCGGCACACTCGGGTCGGAACCCTGGAGAAGCCGTGCTCCATCCGGCGGGAAGGCAATGCCGAAATCGTCCCGCCGCGCGGCCTCGCCCCGGCGGGGCCGGAACTCCTGCAGCGGACGCGGAAGCAATGCGGTGGACTGCATCAGTGTCTCGGGCGGCGGCGGAGGCAAGGGGTCGAGTTGCGGTTTCAGCCGACCGAAGGCCTCGAAGAGGATCGGCGCGGCCACGTCGCCGCCAAAAACGCCGGGCACCGGTGTGCCATCCGGGCGTCCCAGCCACACGCCCACCACGTGCCGCCCGTCCCAACCGATGGCCCAGGCATCGCGATGCCCATAGGACGTTCCGGTCTTGAAGGCCACGCGCCCGGGCGGTTGACCATCGGGCGGTCGGATTCCGGCGAGGATATGGCCCACCTGCCAGGCAGCACTGCGCGAGACGACCCGGTGGCCCTCGGCGCGTGCTTCTCCCGCCCGCCAGACCAGCGGCTGCGCCACGCCGCCATTTGCCAACCCGCCGTAAAGCCGCACCAGATCCTCCAGCGTCAGCCCGACCCCGCCCAGCGCAACGGCCAGACCGGCGCGTCCGCCCGGAACTTGCGGGGCCGCCCCGCTGCGTTCGAGAGCGGCCATCAGGCGCGCCGGCCCCATCGCCTCGGTCAGAAGCAGCGGAGGGATGTTGAGCGATTGCTCCAACGCCTGCCGCACGGTGACGTCGCCGCGGAAGCTGCCGTCGAAATTCTGCGGCGCATAGCTGCCGAAGGCCACGGGGCGGTCTGGCATGACAGTCTCGGGATGTGCGAGCCCCTGGTCGAAGGCCAGCGCGTAGATCAGCGGTTTCAGCGTGGACCCCGGGCTGCGCACGGCCCGCACCATGTCGACGAAGCCCGCCCGGTGCATCTGGGCGTAGCCCGCCGCGCCGACATAGGCCAGCACCTCGCCCAAGTGATGATCCGCAACGAGGATCGCGGCGGAGGTCTTGGGCGGAAGCCCCTGCACCGCCCGCCCCGCCAGCCGCTCCAGCGCGGTCTGAAGATCGGCGCGCAGGGTCACCTGCAGGATGCGCATGTCCGGCTCGGCCATGCGCGCCCGGTCGGCCAGGTGAGCTGCGGTCGCCGGAAAGGCCCGCATCGCGGATGGCACCGCACGCCGCGCGGGCGGCTGGTCGCGCAGGGCGAGTATGCGGTCACGCGCACGGGTCGCGGCCGCCGGGTGGCGGTCGGGTCGGCGGGATTCGGGCGCTTGCGGGAGCGCCACCAGCAGCGCGGCCTCCTCCGGCGCAAGATGTCGCGGCGGCTTGCCGAACCAGGCAAGGGATGCGGCCCGCACGCCTTCGACATTGCCGCCATAGGGCGCATGAGTGAGGTAGAGCGTCAGGATATCCGCCTTGGTCAGACGCCGTTCCAGCGCGAGGGCCACGCGGATCTGGCGCAGCTTGCCGGTCCAGCCGCCGGTCCCCGTATTCTCGATCAGCCTGGCGACCTGCATCGTCAGCGTGGAGCCGCCGGAGACGATGCGCCCGTTCCAGACCGCCTGCCCCGCAGCGCGGAACATGGCCAGCGGATCGACGCCCGCATGGGTGTGAAAGCGCTTGTCCTCGGTGGCGACAAGCATCTCGAGAAAGCCCGGATCGACGGCGTCCGGCGTGGTGGCAAGCCGCCAGATCCCGTCCTCCACCTGGTAGGCGCGCAGGAGCATGCCGTCGCGGTCGACAACCTCCTGGCTTGTGGCGTGGATCAGGGGCGGCAGGCGCGTTGCCTCAACCCACGCGTCGACCCGGTCGCGCGCCAGCGACGCCAGGAAAAGCAGCGCCACGAGACCGAAAAGCGCGCGGTGGATCACGGTACAACGACCCAGCGCCCGGTGTCGGTGACCGCGCGGTAGTCGGGGTGGTACATGTCATGCACCATTGCCGCGGGGTGGTGGTAGTCGCCGGGGCTGACCGC
>CBDUPF010000250.1:0-6273 GCA_965369035.1 uncultured Aliishimia sp. | reverse complement strand
GCAGGGTTTCGCGGCCCCGCTCGGCCATGACCTCGATCGGCAGGCAGCCGTCGAAATACTTCGCTGTCTCGCCCTCGTGGAACTCCGTCTTGTCCGCGGCGAGCAGCGCGTCGATGAAGGCCTCGTACTGGTCGCGGTCCATCGGGCAGTTGAGGTAGGCGGTGCGTTCCTCCTCCGTCTCGCCCTTGTCGTAGCGCGACTGCATCCACGCGCGGCTCATGTCGATGGAGTCGTAGTGCACGATCGGGGCGATGGCATCGAAGAAAGCGAGCGCGTCCTTTCCCGTCTCCGCCGCGATGGCCTCGCCGAGCGCCGAAGAGGTCAGGGGGCCGGTCGCGATGATCCACTGGCCATCCTGCGGCAGGGCGGTGATCTCGCCCGACTCGACCGTCACGTTGGGATGGCTGTGCAACCGCTCCGTGATCCAGGCCGCGAAGGGGTCGCGGTCGACCGCCAGGGCGCCGCCGGCGGGCAGCTTGTGCCGGTCGGCCGACGCCATGACCAGCCCGCCGGCCTGCCGCATCTCCCAATGCAGCAAACCGACGGCGTTCTGTTCGTCGTCGTCCGAGCGGAAGGAGTTGGAACAGACCATCTCGGCCAGGTCGCCGGTCTTGTGGGCAAAGGTTCCGACGTGGGGGCGCATTTCGTGGATCACGACCGGAACGCCGGCCTCCGCCGCCTGCCAGGCGGCTTCGGACCCGGCCATGCCGCCGCCGACGATATGCAGTGTCTCTGTCATGTGTTGCGATCTAGGCCAGCGTGCGGCGCGGCGCAAGCGATGGGACGCGATGATCGAGGTCGGGGCCGCGGACGAACCCGGTTGCCCACGGAACTGGGCGGCCTATTGGTTCCAGTCCGGGTCGCGTTTCTCGATGAAGGCGCTGATTCCTTCCTCGGTGTCGCGGAACAGCATGTTTTCCACCATCACCTCTCCGGTATAGGCGTAGGCCTCGTCGAGCGGCATCTGCATCTGACGGTAGAAGGCCTCCTTGCCGATCTTTACCGCAGAGCCGAGCTTGGCCGCGATCCGGTCGGCCAGCGCGCGTGTTTCGTCTGCCAGTGCGTCTGGCGCAACCACGCGGTTGATCAGCCCCAGGTCCACCGCGCGTCCGGCCTCGATGAATTCTCCGGTGGTCAACATCTCGAAAGCCTGCTTGCGTGGAATGTTGCGGGACAGCGCGACCATAGGCGTGGAACAGAAAAGCCCGATATTGACGCCGTTCACACCGAACCGGGTGCCCTCCGCCGCGACGGCCAGATCGCAGGAGGCGACGAGCTGGCATCCCGCCGCCGTGGCGATCCCGTGCACCTGCGCGATGACCGGTTGGGGCAGGGTGCGGATTGTCTGCATCATGGTCGCGCAGCGGGAGAAGAGGTCGCCGAAATAGGCCCGTCCGCCGTCCTCGGCCTGCCGGTGCAGCGTCATCTGCTTCAGATCGTGACCCGCGCAGAAGACCTTGCCCGCTCCCGACAGGATCACGACGCGCACGGACCGGTCCTGCTTCAGGTGGTCGAATTCCGTTTGCAACGCTGCCAGCATCTCGTCGGAGAGCGCGTTCAAACGCTCGGGCGCATTCATCCGCAGATGCGCCACTGCGCCGGTCACATGCCTTTCCAGAAGTGCCATCTTGTTCCTCCGCCCGGTTTCGTCCAACTCTACGCGCAGGCTGCAGCGAGGGGAAGCGATGGCGTTGAAACTGACCGCGGAGGAGGTGGGGCCGTTTCTGCAACGGATCTTTCCGCAAGTTGCGGATGATTTCGGGGTGGAGAGCCTGACCGAGAACGCGGCGGTCATGCGTCTTCTGGTGCGCGACGAACATCTGCGCCCCGGTGGGACGGTCTCGGGACCCTCGCTCTTTGCGCTGGCGGATGTGGCGATGTATGTCGCGGTCCTGGGGATGATCGGGCCCAAGGCGCTGGCGGTTACCACGAATTGCGCGATCGATTTCATGCGCAAGCCCGAGGGCGACCGTGACCTGCTGGCAGAGGCGCGCATTCTGAAACTCGGCAGGCAACTTGCGGTGGGCGACGTGCTGATCCGGTCGGAAGGACACGCAGCACCCGTGGCGCGGGCCTCGCTCACCTATTCCATCCCGCCGCAGGGGTCGGCCGCGGATACCGAGGCCTGAAGGACCCCTCCCGGTCCCTGTCAGCCAAGTCGGTGGCGGCTGCCTTGTCGCCGATCCTCTCCGGCGCGTCCGAAATTGGTATGCATGATGGGCGGAATTCTGGGGTAAAATAATACCTTAATTGCAAGGCACTGAATTCACGATATTTTCCTGTGTAGTTTGCTGTTGAACTGGGCGAATGAGCCTGTATAAGCACCCGAACGAATTCCACCCCTCCGACAAGGGACCGAACCATGAAAACCTTTTCTGCAACGCCTGCGGATATCGACAAGAAGTGGATCCTGATCGACGCCGAAGGTGTCGTTCTGGGCCGTCTGGCGTCGATCGTGGCCACGCGACTGCGCGGCAAGCACAAGGCGTCCTTCACGCCCAACATGGACATGGGCGACAATGTGATCGTGATCAATGCCGACAAGGTGCAGATCACCGGCAAGAAGCGTCAGGAGAATTTCTACTGGCATACCGGCCATCCGGGCGGGATCAAGTCGCGCACCAAGCAGCAGATCCTTGAAGGCGACCATCCCGAACGCGTCGTGTTCCAGGCCGTGAAACGCATGCTGCCGGGCAATCGCCTGGCGCGCAAGCAGATCACGAACCTGCGCATCTATGCCGGGGGCGAGCATCCGCATGACGCGCAGAGCCCCGAAATTCTGGATGTCAAATCCATGAACAAGAAAAACACCCGGAGCTGAGACAGATGGCTGACGAAATCAACACGCTCGAGGATCTTGCGGCCGTCGCCGGCGGTGCCGAAGGTGCGGAGCAAGAAGCGATGAAACCGCGCGAACCCGTGCGGGACGAGCTGGGCCGGTCCTATGCCACCGGCAAGCGCAAGGATGCCGTGGCGCGCGTCTGGATCAAGCCGGGCTCCGGCAAGGTCACCGTCAACGGCAAGGATCTTGAACAGTATTTCGCCCGCCCGGTGTTGCAGATGATCCTGCGCCAGGCGTTCTCCGTGGCCGGTGTCGAGGATCAGTTCGACGTTCAGGCCACCGTCAAGGGCGGTGGGTTGTCCGGTCAGGCCGGCGCGGTCAAGCACGGGATCTCGAAGGCGCTGCAGCTTTACGATCCAAGCCTGCGTGGTGCGCTCAAGGCCGCAGGCTACCTCACCCGCGACAGCCGCGTGGTCGAGCGCAAGAAGTACGGCCGGGCAAAGGCACGCAAGAGCTTCCAGTTCTCCAAGCGTTAAGACTTGGGTTTTGAGACTGGGGCGGCCTTCGGGCCGCCCTTTTCTTTTTCCGGACAGGTTCCAGGCACGGGCAATTCGGCGAAGCAGTCACGGCGCGTCGCCGTCTGCGCATGTCCGGGCCACGACGGGGCGCTAGGGTAGTCCCAGCCAGCCCGTTGCGGCCATCTTCTTGCCGAAGAACCGTGCCCCGGCGAGCGTCCAGTGAGCGTAATCGTAGACCACGCCGTCTCCGCCCGGTGTGACGGCGCTGCACCGGCCCGCGGCGCGGTCGCAGACAAGGGCGCGACGATCGAGGAACCGGGCACCGGCACTTTCCGCCGCGGCGCGTACGTGAGCGTCGACCGCGTCAAGACCATCCGCGCGGTTGGCAAAGAACATCGCGGCCGCGGTGTCCGCATCAAACGCACCTTCCCCGTCAAACCCGGTATCGCGGGCCACCTGCAAGATCATGTCGGGCGCTTCCAGACGGTACTCCTGCGTGTTTCCGGCCACCAGCAGTTGATTTCCGGAGGCGCGTATCGTGGCGGCATAGTCCGGCAGCCTCTCGCGCTTGGTCTCGATGGACCAGCGCGCCGACAAGAGCACATGCGTCGCCTGCGCATAAAGGTCGGGATGTGCCTCCAACTGCTGATCCAGGCAGACGCTTTCGACGTCCAGTTCGTCCGCGTCCTGTCCGCAGGCGAAGCCGATGCCCAGCCAGCGGACCTGGATGTCGGAAAACAGTTCCGGGTTGAGGTAGAGCGCGTTGAACAGCCCCTTGGAGTGGCTGTCGCCGACGATCAGCAGCCGCACGGGCGGACCGTCCGCATCGAACCTGTCAAGATCGAACCGCGCGGGTGCTCGCCGTTCCAGAACCTCCCACGTGCGGAAGCGCTCTGCCCGGGCGTCCATCAACGGTGGCACGATCTGAGTCATGACGCGGCGACCCGGGACCCCGTCCTGCTCGCCCACATAGAGCGTGGCGCCAAGGATTATTACCATTCCCGCGAACGCCGCCACGAAGACCTGCCACCGCCGGGGCAGGGCGCGGGGCGGGTTGCCTCGGAACGGCCGTTCGACCCAGGCCCATGTCGCCCATGCAAGCAGCAGGGACAGACCGGCAAGGGCGAGCATCAGGGCGGATGACGGGGCGAAGACGGACTTGATCCGCGCGAAGGCGAACAGCGGCTGGTGCCAGAGATAGGCGGAATAGCTGACAAGACCTATCCCCACGAAGGCCCGCATGGACAGCAGCTTTGCCACGCGCGTATCTCCGCCCGCGCAGAGAATGATCAGCGCCGTGCCCGCCACCGGCAAGATCGCGAAATGCGGGAAGGGCGTGCGCGCGTCGAAAAGAACGATCGGACAGATGACGAGCGCCAGACCCAGCGCCGCCAGCGGGCCGTTCCGCCACGGCGCACGGTGCTGCAATGCAAAGGCACAGAGCGCGCCGGCCAGAAGTTCCCAGATCCGCATGTGGGTAAGAAAGAACTTGGCCGCCTGGTCGACAGGCGCAAGATAGGCGGTGCCGAGGCTGACCACCGCAATCGCGGCCACGACACCCAGGGCGAAACGCCGGCCGCCCAACATGCACAGCGCGAGAAGCGGGGGGAACAGCAGGTAATATTGCTCCTCGACCGCGAGGGACCAGGTGTGAAGCAACGGATTTTCCTCCGCCGCGGCGGCGAAATATCCGGTCTCCGTCCAGTAGAGGATGTTGGAAATGAAGAGCGTCGTCGCCGCCACGCTCTCGGCAAACTCCAGGAACTGCGATTGCAGCATCCAGATCCAGCCGAAGGGAAAGCAGGCGGCCATGACCACGAAGAGCGCTGGCAGGATGCGGCGCGCGCGCCGCTCGTAGAACCGCAAGAGGGAAAACCGCCCCGCCGAAATCTCGGAAAGCAGGATGGTGGTGATCAGGTAGCCGGAGATGACAAAGAACACGTCGACGCCGACATAGCCGCCGGACATCCAGGTGAACCCTGCGTGGAACAGGATCACCGGCAGGACCGCGATACTGCGCAGCCCGTCGATCTCGGGGCGGTATTTCATGGATGTGCCCTACCAGAGGCGACGGCGCGGTCAAGAACGGCGCAGCGGTGATCCGGGCCGATCACAGGCATTCGGCGGTTCGGGCGGGCCTTGCCGCGGGTGCCGTTGCCGTCGACACGGCGGCACAAGGTCTGGCGTATGGTGCGGGGTCCTCTGAATCGTGGCGCGCCCGGAGCCGCACGCAGTGTCTTCCAACTATTTACCGACCTCTGAAACTTTGCGCCTGTCCCGAGCGTGGCATGGGTGTGGAAAGAGTTGTCCGGATGGCCTTGGTGATGTTGCGGGCGCCTAGACCAGTACTGCAGGTGTCCCGGGTTTGGCGAGTGGTCCTTGACGAGTACGACGGTAACGAGGTCCGGGGATTGAGTGGGGAGGCCGCCCGGTGCGTCGGGCGGTCTCCTTTTTGTGGCACCACGATTGGGAATGGCGTGCTGATACAACCCCACGCGCTGATCGGCCGCGTCCTTATTCGTCCGTCCGGATCAGCCCCAAACCGCGCAGGTAGACGCCGATACCGCTTTCCAGCAGATCCTCGGGCGGGAAGGGAGAGGCGCGACCGGGGGAGTTGCGGGCGAAGAGTTCCACAACGCCGTGGCTGAGTGCCCAGATATGGGCGGAAAACATCGATGCGGGCGGGCGCCGGTCCGCGGGAATATGTTTGGACAGGTCATCGGCGGCCTTCTCCAGCACCGCGTTGGCCCGGTTGGCGGCCGCGGCGAGTTCCGGCGTGCGGTTCACGGAAATCCCGCTTTCGAACATCGCGATGTAATGGCCGGGAAACTTGCGCGCAAAGGCCAGGTAGGCGCGCCCGGTCGCCTCGAATGCGGCCAGTGCGGAGGGTTGGCCGGACTGGTAGGCGTGCTCCATCAGGTCTGCGAAGATCTCGTAGCCCTGCCGCGCGGCCTCGGCGATCAGATCCTCGCG
>CBDUPF010000249.1:0-6278 GCA_965369035.1 uncultured Aliishimia sp. | reverse complement strand
ATGGCTTGATGCGATCACCCTGCCCGCCTCCGGGGCATGGGCCTATGGCCGCATTCCCAAGACCGGGACCAACACCGTGCTCGCCGCGCTGCACCAGTTCGAGTTCGGCGTGCCGATCACGACCGCCATCACGGAGGCCAACAACACCGCGCCCGACACCGCGCCGCATCACCTGGGCGAGGCCGGCATCTTCATGGCGCCGCTGCAGACCACGCATGCCCCCGAGGTGCTTGAGAACGCCTTCCGGTTCACCGTCCTGCGCCACCCGGTCTCCCGCGCGCTGTCCAGTTTCGTCTATCTCTGCCGCTCGCACGAGCTTGCGACCCGGCAGCTCGCCCCTGTCCGCCTGAGGCTGAGCGCGCAGACCGGGTTCGACTGGACACGTGATCCGCACACCACGTCCGGGTTCGAGAAGCTGCTGGATTTCGTCGAGGAGATGCAGGGGACCGCCCGGCTGACACTCGACCGGCATATCGCGCCCCAGACCTCTGCCATGTCGCGCGAGATCTTTCGCCCCGCCCTCGTGGGCCGGACCGAGGAGATGGCGAAGTTCCTCGCCCGGCTGGCCCGCGCCTTCGGCATCCGCCTGCCCGAGGAGCTCGCGACCTCGCGGCGCAATGTGACCCCCCGCTCCGGCGCCGACCTCGAACTGGGCACGTCGCTGCGAACCCGCGTGGAAAGCGTTTTTCACGACGACATGGAGTGGTATGAGAGCCTATGACTCCTGAACTCACCGTCCTCACCCTCGCGGGTTTGCTGCAGACCGTGCAATACGTTCTGATGTCCGTGCCCGCGAATCTGGAACTCGGCACCGGCAAGACCCTGTCCGCGCGGGACCGGTCGCGACTGGGCGGCTCGCTGGAGGATCAGATGTCGGACCGCACCGCCCGGCTCTACCGCGCCCTGAACAACCATTTCGAAGGGCTGATCATGTTCACGCTGGCGGTCGTGGTCGTCACGCTTTCGGATCAGTCGACGGCCTTTACCGCCGGCTGCGCCTGGGTCTATCTCGCTGCGCGGGTGGCCTATGTGCCGGCTTACGCGTTCGGCCTCAGCCCATGGCGTTCCGTGATCTGGATGATAGGGTTCGCCGCAACCGTTCTCATGCTTCTTGCAACACTCGTCTGACCAAATCGGACGGAACACCACCTCGACGGATCGCCGGCAGCGCCTCCCGGTCCCGACCCAGACAGAAGGAAAACTGACACATGGCATCCTACGACGTGATCATCATCGGCTCCGGCCCCGGCGGCTATGTCTGCGCGATCCGCTGCGCGCAGCTGGGTCTGAAGACCGCCTGCGTGGAGGGGCGCGAGACGCTGGGCGGAACCTGCCTCAACGTGGGCTGCATCCCGTCCAAGGCGCTGCTGCATGCCTCCCACATGCTGCACGAGGCGGAGCACAATTTCGCCGCCATGGGCCTCAAGGGGAAAAGCCCCTCGGTCGACTGGAAACAGATGCTGTCCTACAAGGCCGACACCATTGCGCAGAACACCAAGGGCATCGAGTTCCTGTTCAAGAAGAACAAGATCGACTGGCTCAAGGGCTGGGGTTCGATCCCCGAGCCGGGCAAGGTCAAGGTGGGTGATGACGTCCACGAGGCCAAGAACATCATCGTTGCCAGCGGGTCCGAGGCGTCTTCCCTCCCCGGCGTCGAGGTCGACGAGAAACGCGTCGTGACCTCCACCGGGGCGCTTGAGCTTGGAAAGGTGCCAAAGAAACTGGTGGTGATCGGCGCGGGCGTGATCGGGCTGGAGCTGGGTTCGGTCTATAGCCGGTTGGGTTCGGAGGTGACGGTCGTCGAATATCTCGACGTGGTGACGCCGGGCATGGATGCGGAGGTGCAGAAGACGTTCCAGCGGATCCTGAAAAAACAGGGGCTGGAGTTCATCCTGGGCGCCGCCGTGCAGTCGGTCGAGAAGATGAAGACCAAGTGCAAGGTCACCTACAAGCTGCGCAAGGATGACAGCGAGCATACGCTCGACACGGACGTGGTGCTGGTCGCGACCGGGCGCAAACCCTTTACCGACGGGCTGGGCCTGGACGATTTGGGCGTCGAGAAGACCAAGGGCGGTCAGATCAAGGTCGGCAAGGACTGGCAGACCAACGTCAAGGGCATCTACGCGATCGGGGATTGCATCGACGGGCCGATGCTGGCCCACAAGGCCGAGGACGAAGGGATGGCCGTCGCGGAACAGGTGGCCGGCAAACATGGCCATGTGAATTACGGCGTCATCCCCGGCGTCATCTACACACACCCCGAGGTCGCCAATGTGGGCGAGACGGAGGCGACGCTGAAGGACAAGGACGTGCCCTACAAGGTCGGCAAGTTCATGTTCATGGGCAACGGGCGGGCAAAGGCCAACTTCGCCGCCGACGGGTTCGTGAAGATCATCGCTCACAAGGAGACCGACCGCATCCTGGGCGCGCATATCATCGGGCCCGCCGCGGGCGAGTTGATCCACGAGATCTGCGTGGCGATGGAATTCGGCGCGTCAGCCGAGGATCTGGCGCTGACCTGCCACGCGCATCCGACCTATTCCGAGGCTGTGCGCGAGGCGGCGCTGGCCTGCGGCGACGGGCCGATCCACTCCTGAGGCGACGGGGTCACGCCGCCGGGCGGAGCCCCAGTATCTTTCGCGCCTCCGTCACGGTCGCCACGGGGCGGCCGTGCTTCTCGCAGATTTCCACGGTGCGGCGCACCAATGCCGCGTTGGATGGCGCAAGCGTGTCCTTGTCGAGCCGCACGTTGTCTTCCAGCCCGGTGCGTGCGTGCCCGCCTGCCGAAACGGACCATTCGTTGAGGTCGATCTGGTGCCGCCCGATCCCTGCCGCGCACCATTCCGTGCCCGGGGCCAGCCGCTCCAGCGTCCTGATGTAGAAATCGAAGGTCTCGCGGTCCGCCGGCATCGCGTTCTTCACGCCCATCACGAACTGCACATACAGCTTGCCCGGCAGCTTGCCCGCCTTGTGCATCGCCACGGCCTGGTGAATGTGGCTGAGATCGAAGGCCTCGATCTCCGGTGTGACGTCGTATTTCGTCATCTCTCCGGCGAGCCACTCGACCAGGTCGGGCGGATTCTCGTAGACACGGGTGGGAAAGTTGTTCGACCCCACCGACAGCGACGCCATGTCGGGCCTGAGCGGCAGCATTCCGCCCCGCGCCTGCCCCGCACCGGACCGGCCGCCAGTCGAAAGCTGGATGATCATGCCCGGGCAGTGTCGTTCGATCCCCTCCTTGAGTCGCGCGAACTTCTCCGGGTCGCTGGTCGGCGTCTCGTCCTCGTTGCGCACATGGCAATGGGCAATCGCGGCACCGGCCTCGAAGGCTTCCTGCGTCGACTCCACCTGCTCCGACACGCTGATCGGCACGGCCGGGTTGTCCGCCTTGCGCGGCACCGACCCGGTGATCGCGACACAGATGATACAGGGTTTGGTCATGGCGAAACTCCTCCCGAACGAAGCGCTTTTTCCTTGCGGCCCAGCCTAGGGTCGATCCTCCGGACAGACCACCCCCTCCTCTCTAGGCGCTGACCGGTGGCAGAAGCCAGGCCGCGAGATACGTCGCCAGCCGGTCACGGTAGGAGGTGCTTGCGTGCAACGCGCAGAACCTCAGCGCCATCGCCTGGACCGCGAAGGCCTGCACGCCCTCGGCCAGCAGGTCCGCGCCGATGTCCTGTCGGAACGGTGACCCGCCGACCCACCCGGCCACCACACCGATGTACCGTTCGAACGTGCGTGCGATGGGGCCGATTTCCGACACTGCCGCCGCGCCGGAATAGCGCAGGATCAGGTCGAAGACATAGCGCTCGCTGCTCATGAACTCGTGGAGCGGGTGGAGGCGCTCGACCAGCTCATCAACGCTCTCCGCCGCCGGACGCCCTGACACCGCGTCGAGCAGGTCGTCGAGACGCGCGCCGATCAGGATTTCCATCAACGCGTCCTTGTCCCTGAAATGTGCGAAGAACGTACCCTTGGCGACTTCCGCGCGCCGGACAACCTCCTCCACCCGCAGCGCCTCGTATCCGACTTCTGCAACGATCGCCTCGCCTGCCGACAGGAGCCGGGCGCGGGTCCGCAAAGTGCGTTTCTGAACTGTCTTGGCCATGTCTCCTCATCTCATGTTTTCTGACCGTGGTCAAATTTTTCTTGACCACGGTCATTTTTATGGCTACCCATTTTGACCATGGTCAATTTATGGAGCGACTCATGACACGGAAAACGATCTACATCCTGAACGGGCACCCCGGCGAAACCTCCCTTTCCCGGAGTTTCGCGGAAACCTATGCCGAGGCCGCGCGGGCGGTCGGACACGACGTCCGGGTCACGCATCTGCACGAGCTGGAGTTCGATCCGGATTTCGGCAGCGGCAATTACTCGAACCACAAGCCGCTGGAGCCACAACTCGAAGAAGTGCTCCGGAACATCGAGTGGAGCCAACACATGGTGTTGACGACACCGATGTGGTGGGGCGGCCTGCCCGCCAAACTCAAGGGCCTTATCGACCGCATATTGCTGCCCGGTCGGGCCTTCGATACGCGAAACACGAACTGGGCCGGGATGCCGTCGGGGATGCTGACGGGCCGGACAGCGCGTGTCTTCCTGACTTCGGATACGCCGGGATGGTTCTTGCGCCTGATGTACCGCAACGCGATCCTGTGGCAGCTTCGCGGTCAGGTCTTCAAGTTCGTGGGCTTTCGCAAACCGCGGATCACGCATTTCACCGGCGCATCCGAGCCGGGAGAAGGCGTTGTCGAGAGGTGGCTCGGCAAGGTGCGGCGGATCGGGGCGGCGGCGGCGTGAATGTCCCTTCGCCCACGACCATGCGGCGCGGTCACCTCATCCGCGCCGTACGCATTGCCTGCTCCTCGGCACGTCCTGGCCTCCCCGTGTCGTCGTCTCCTCACGGAAACTGGTCGAACCCCGCCTCCTTCATCAGTTCCTTCGACCGGGTTTCGATCACCTCCTCGATCTGGGACATGAAATCGCCGCGGACCTTGCCTGGTTCAAGCCGGGGCAGGAACTCCACCACGCCAAGGCCGGGCTTGCGCAGGATTCCCTTTCGCGGCCAGAACACACCGACATTCGTCGCCGCCGGTACACAGGGCTGGCCCAATTCCTCGTACAGGATCGCGGTGCCCACCTTGTAGGGCCGGTAATCGCCGGGGGCCACGCGCGTACCTTGCGGATAGATGATGAGCTGACCGCGCGTAGCCCGTCCCGCCGCCACGTCGGCGAGCATCTGTTTGATCGCCAGGCCGCGTTTCCCGCGATCCACCGGTACGCAGCCCAACCGCTTGGCATAGACACCGATGATCGGGGTCCAGAGCAGCTCTCGCTTCATGATGAACTTGGGCGCGGGCACGGCATCGAAGATCAGGAGAATGTCGAAGAAGCTCTGATGCTTGGCAGCGATCAGAACCTCGTCCGTCGGAACCTCGCCCCGCACCTCGCCACGCAGGCCGACCATCCAGCGCGCAGTCCAGAGCGCCCAGCGGCAGTAGATCTTGCAGGCCACCAGGGCCCCGCGCGAAGATACGATGGCCCATGGCGCAAAAAGAATGCCGAGCACCAGCATCGCCAGGTAGACCTGACCGACATAGACAAGGGACCGAAGCCACTGCACCATCAGGCGGCACGGCCCCAGGCGAGGCTGCAGATGTCCCCCGTCACGCTGCCCTCCCGAACGAAACCCTGGCCGTCGCGCCCTTTCACATCGTTCCCCCGCTTCGCCTGCATCGACGGTTTCCATGTTTGCAGCAGGGCCTTGGGGGTTGCAATGGCGGGTCCGCGACAGATTGCAATTTGAACTTCGGTTGCTACAAGCTAAGGAGAAACGATCGGCACGGAAGGTCGGAACGGCACGTGCGCAACGGAATCGGGACCCATGCGGATCATCTGTCCGGGCTGTGATGCACAATACGAAGTGCCGGACGAGGTGATTCCGGACGAGGGCCGCGAAGTTCAATGTTCGAACTGCGGCACCACCTGGATGTTCGGCAATACCGACCCGTCCGGGACCATGCCCGGCCCTTCTGAAAACGAGGAGGTCGGATCGGATCCGGAAGAGGATGAGGCCGGTCCGGCGGAACTTCTGGTCGCTGCCGCGCCGCGCCGGGAACTCGATCCGAAGGTGGCGAGCATACTGCGTGCGGAGGCGGAACGGGAGGCCGCCGCCCGGGCGGCGGAAGCCCGGCCCGAACCGCTGGAAGTGCAAACCGAGCTCGGTCTGACCGAGGTCGCGAAGCCCCCGGATCCCTCACCGGTTGCAAAACCCG
>CBDUPF010000248.1:0-6305 GCA_965369035.1 uncultured Aliishimia sp. | reverse complement strand
TGACAGGCAGGGTCGTGGGCGTTTTGGGGCTCGGGCGGTCGGGGATGTCGGCGGCGCGGGCTCTGATCGCGGGCGGGGCCGAGGTGCGGGCCTGGGACGACAACCGCGAGGCGCGGGAGCGGGCGGAGGCCGAGGGGGTCGCCGTGGTGGACCTGTGCCGTGACGCGGAGATGGCGCAGCTCGACCTGCTGGTGACGAGCCCGGGGATCCCGCATCTTTATCCCGCGCCGAACCCGGTGATCGCGAAAGCCTATGCGCTGGGCGTACCGGTCGACAACGATATCGGGCTCTTCTTCCGCTCCTTCGCGACGCAGGACTGGGACGGGTTCGACAGCGCGCCGCGGGTGGTCGCGGTCACCGGGTCCAACGGCAAGTCGACCACCTCGGCGCTGATCCACCACGTGCTGGCCGGCGCCGGGCGGCCGGTGCAACTGGCCGGGAATATCGGGCGCGGCGTGCTGGACCTCGATCCCGCGCGGGACGGGGAGGTGGTGGTGCTGGAGTTGTCGTCCTACCAGACCGATCTCGCGCGTGCGCTGACCCCGGATGTGGCGGTGTTCACCAATCTCTCGCCCGACCACCTGGACCGGCACGGCGGCATGGGCGGGTATTTCGCGGCGAAGCGGCGGCTCTTTGCGGAGGGCGGCCCGGACCGCTGCATCATCGGGGTCGACGAGGCGGAGGGGCGGTACCTCGCCGGGCAACTGGCCGAGGGGCCGGCGGACGACCGGGTGATCCGGGTGTCGGTGGCCGGCAAGCTGTCGGGGCCGGGGTGGAATGTCTTCGCGCGCAAGGGGTACCTGTCGGAATACCGCAAGGGGCGGCAGGTGGGGTCGATCGACCTGCGACCCATCGCGGGGCTGCCCGGGGCACACAATCACCAGAACGCGTGTTGCGCCTATGCCGTGTGCCGGACGCTGGGACTGGCCCCGCGCGAGATCGAGGCGGGGTTCGCGAGCTACCCGGGCTTGCCGCACCGGTCGCAGCTTGTGGCCGAGGCAGGGGGCGTGCGGTTCGTGAACGACAGCAAGGCCACCAATGTCGACAGCGCGGCGCGGGCGCTGATGGCGTTCGACCGCGTGCGCTGGATCTGCGGCGGGTTGGAAAAGGAGGGGGGGCTGGAAGGGCTGCGCACGGCGAGCGCGTCGGTCGTGAAGGCCTATGTCATCGGGCGCGAGGCGGCGGGTTTCGCGATGCAGCTGGAGCCGGAGGCGGAGGTTTGCGGCACCATGGAGGTGGCCGTGGCGCGTGCGGCGGCGGAGGCCGAGCCCGGGGAGGTGGTGTTGCTGGCCCCGGCGGCGGCGAGTTTCGACCAGTACGACAATTTCGAGCGCCGGGGCGAGGATTTCGTGGCGCAAGTCGAAAAGTGGATATCCGGATGAGCGGCCCTTGCGGGCCGCGCGCCTTCTGGTGACGGGGAAGGCTTCGGGGCTCACCAGAAACCGGGTTGCCGGGCGCGCTCTCACCTGATGCCGGCCTGACAGCGCCTGCCTGCCGTTTCAAGCAAAATAGCCGTATCCACGCGTACCGCGCGGAGCCTCGGCGATTTGGCTTGATCCGTCCGTCAGGCCCCGTCCGGTCGGGATCAGGCGAGGGCGGCTCCGGAAACCGGGGTCGGGTCAGGCGTCCGAGATGGCGCGGGCGGCGGCCATGGCGGAGGACCAGGCCCATTGGAAATTGTAACCGCCGAGCCAGCCCGTGACGTCCACTGCCTCTCCGATGACGTAAAGGCCGGGGCGGGATCTGGCCTCCATCGTCCGGCTGGAGAGGTCGTCGGTCGCGATGCCGCCGAGGGTGACTTCGGCGGTGCGGTAGCCTTCGGTCCCCGAAGGCGTGAGCCGCCAGTCGGAGAGGTGCTCGCAGAGTGTGCCCAGTGTCGCGTCGGACTGGTCGGCGAGATTGCCGGCGAGGTCGAGTGACGTGCCGAGGTGGTCGACGAGTCGCGCGGGCAGGTGGCGGGAGAGTTCGGTTTTCAGTGCGTGGCGGCCGGCGACGCGGCGTTGCGCGCGAAGCTGATCGAAGAGGCCGCCGGGTATCAGGTCGACCGAGATGGACTGGCCCTCCCGCCAGTAGCTCGAGCTTTGCAGTACGGCAGGGCCGGAGAGGCCGCGATGCGTGAAGAGCAGCGCCTCGTCGAAGCGGGTGCCGTCAACGGTCGTGACGGCGGCAGGCAGCGACACGCCGGAAAGCGGTGCGAAGCGGCCTTCGGGAAACGTATAGGGGACGAGCGCGGGGCGGGTCTCCGTCACTGCGAGGCCGAATTGGCGGGCGAGATCGTAGGCAAGCCCGGTGGCCCCCATCTTCGGGATGGATTTGCCCCCTGTGGCCAGCACGAGGTTGCGGGCCGTGACCTCAACCGTCTGTCCGTCGCGGACGAGCGCGGCGCGGAAGCCGTCCGCATCGTGCCTGACAGCCTCGCAGGCGGTTTCCGTCCAGAGCTCCGCACCCGCCTTGCGTATCAGGCTGGTGAGCATCGCGATGATCTCGCGCGCGGAGCCGTCGCAGAAGAGCTGGCCCAGCGTCTTTTCGTGCCAGGCGATGCCGTGGCGGTCGACAAGGTCGATGAAATCCCACTGCGTGTAGCGCGCCAGGGCGGATTTGCAGAAATGCGGGTTGGCCGACAGGAAGGCCTGCGGGTCGCAATGCAGGTTCGTGAAATTGCAGCGCCCGCCGCCGGAAATGCGGATCTTTTCCCCGGGCTTGCGGGCATGGTCCACGACCAGAACCCGGCCGCCCGCATGGGCAGCGCACATCATGCCGGCGGCTCCGGCACCGAGGATCAGCGTATCGACCTGCATGGGCTGCGCCATGGCGCAGCACCGCGGGGCGGTCAAGCCCGGCGTGTGTCCACGGCTGCCGTGCGCTGGCGCACAGCGTCTCAAGAAACTGTGACTTGCAGATACCGGGACGGGGCGCGAGGTCGAGGGTAACGATGATCGACCTGACAATGGAGACTGACATGCTTGCTGCCGGAACCGCGTTTCCGCACATTTCCCTGCCAACCCTCGGGGGTGAAACCCGGGCGCTGGGCATCCCCGAACCGGGTACCGATTGGCAAATGGTCGTGGTCTATCGCGGGCTGCATTGCCCGATCTGCAAGACATACCTTGCCAAGCTTGAGAGCCTGGCGGACGGGTTTCGCGAGATCGGCGTCGGCGTGATCGCGGTTTCGGGCGATCCCGAAGCAAAGGCGCGCACGATGGCCGAAGAGGTCGGTCTGACCATCCCGGTCGCCTATGGGCTGAGCGTCGCACAGATGCGCGAACTGGGGCTTTACGTGTCCGATCCGCGCAGCGCAGCGGAAACCGACCGGCCGTTCCCGGAGCCGGGCCTGTTCGTGGTCAATGCCGACGGACATGTTCAGATCGTCGACATTTCCAATGCGCCCTTTGCGCGGCCCGACCTAGAACGGGTGCTGAGCGGCGTGAAATTTGTCCGCGACAAGGACTATCCGATCCGCGGGCGCCACGCGGCCTGAGAAGTGCGGGGCCACCCGCTGCTGCGCTCCGCCGTTGGGCATGGGGCGGGATTGTCCCTAGCCCAACGGTCGATTTGCCGCTAAACTGCCGAACCAAGACCCCGGACAACCGGGGCGTATCGAGGCATTCAGGCGGTAACTATGACAGAGATGGTCTATGGCGCGCTCCCCGTGCGGGATGCGGAGCCGATCCTTCCGAAATGGTGGCGTACGGTCGATCGCTGGACGCTGACCTGCATCCTCCTCCTCTTCTGCATCGGGCTTCTGCTGGGGCTGGCGGCCTCGCCCCCGCTGGCGGCGAAGAACGGGTTCGAGCCTTTCTTCTATGTCCAGCGGCAGGCGGCGTTCGGCATCATGGCGATAGTGGTCATGATCCTGACATCCATGATGACGCCGAAACTGGTGCGGCGGCTGTCGGTTCTGGGATTTCTCGTGTCCTTCGTGGCGCTGGCCCTGTTGCCCGTTCTGGGTACCGATTTCGGCAAGGGGGCGATGCGCTGGTACTCGCTGGGCTTCGCGAGCGTGCAGCCCTCGGAATTCCTGAAGCCCGGTTTCGTCGTGGTGGCCGCGTGGATGATGGCGGCGGCACAGGACCTGAACGGACCGCCCGGGCGGCTCTGGTCCTTCATTCTCTGTATCGTCATCGCGTTCCTGTTGGTGCTGCAACCGGATTTCGGCCAGGCCTGCCTCGTTCTGTTCGGTTGGGGCGTGATGTATTTCGTGGCCGGCGCGCCGATGCTGCTTCTGGTGGCGATGGCGGGCGCGGTGGTTCTTGCCGGCACGCTGGCCTATTCGAATTCGGAGCATTTCGCGCGGCGGATCGACGGGTTCCTGTCGCCCGATATCGACCCCACGACGCAGCTGGGCTATGCCACCAACGCGATCCGCGAAGGCGGGCTCTTCGGCGTGGGTGTGGGCGAGGGGCAGGTCAAGTGGTCGCTTCCCGATGCCCATACGGATTTCATCATCGCGGTCGCGGCCGAGGAATACGGGCTGATCCTGGTTCTCTTCATCATAGCGCTTTACGCGGGCATCGTCGTGCGGTCGCTGATGCGGCTGATGCGGGAGCGCGATCCGTTCATTCGAGTCGCCGGGACAGGGATCGTGTGCATTTTCGGGGTACAGGCAATGATCAACATGGGGGTGGCGGTGCGGCTATTGCCTGCAAAAGGCATGACGTTGCCCTTCGTGAGTTACGGCGGATCCTCGGTGATCGCCTCGGGCATCGCGGTGGGCGTGCTGCTGGCCCTGACCCGGACGCGTCCGCAAGGCCAGATGTCCGAACTGCTGGGACGCGGGCGGTCATGAGCGCGCCGCTTCTGGTCATCGCCGCCGGCGGCACGGGCGGGCACATGTTTCCCGCGCAGGCCTTGGCGGAAGAGATGCTGGCGCGCGGCTGGCGGGTCAAGCTGTCGACCGATGCCCGTGGCGCGCGCTACACCTCCGGTTTCCCCGAGGGCACGGAGATCGAGGAGATCAGTTCCGCCACCTTTGCGCGCGGCGGATGGATCGAGAAGGTGGCCGTGCCGCCGCGCATCCTTGCCGGGACGGTCGCGGCCGTCTGGAAGATGTTGAAACAGCGCCCGAACGTCGTCGTGGGCTTCGGCGGGTACCCGTCGATCCCGGCTCTTGCCGCGGCCTGTCTGCTGCGTCTGCCGCGCATGATCCACGAACAGAACGGCGTGCCCGGCGAGGTGAACCGCGTCTTTGCCCCCCGCGTCGACCTGGTGGCCTGTGGCATCTGGCCCACCGACCTGCCCGAAGACGTGACCGCCGAGCATACCGGCAACCCGGTTCGCCGCGCGGTGCATGACCGGGCCGGCGCGTCCTATATCGCGCCCGGCGATTACCCGATCAAGCTGGTGGTGATCGGCGGCTCCCAGGGCGCGCGGGTGATGAGCGAGGTGGTGCCCGCCGCCGTCGCCGAACTGCCCGACCGGGTGCTGTCGAACCTCACCATCGTGCAGCAGGCCCGCGAGGAGGACGTCGAGGCCGTGACCGCCGCCTATGACCAGATCGGGGTGCGCGCGCAGGTCGAACCCTTTATCCACGACGTGCCGCGACATTTCGCCGAGGCCCAGCTCATCATCAGCCGGGCGGGCGCATCGAGCGTGGCGGATATCGCGGCGATCGGGCGGCCGGCGATCCTCGTGCCCTATCCCTATGCCGCCGGGGATCATCAGACCGCGAACGCGCGCGGGCTCGTCGCAGCGGGGGGCGCGATCATGATGCCGGAACGTCACTTCACCGCCGCCGCCCTTGCGGAGCACATCCAGGTGGTGTTGGAGGATCCCGACGGCGCGTCCCGGATGGCGCGCGCCTCGCTCAGCCAGGGCCGCCCCGACGCGGCGCAGACGCTGGCGGATCTCGTGGAAACCCTTGCCGAGAAAGGGAACAGGTCATGAATGCGGCCACCAAGCTGCCCGGAGACGTGGGTATCATCCATTTCGTGGGCATCGGCGGGATCGGCATGTCCGGCATCGCCGAGGTTCTGCTGAACCACGGCTACCAGGTGCAGGGCAGCGACCTGAAATCGTCGAAGATCACCGAACGGCTGACCGAACTCGGCGCGCGCATCTTCGAGGGACAGCGGGCGGAGAACATCGACGGCGCGGAGGTCGTCGTGGTCTCGTCGGCCATCAAGCCGGGCAACCCGGAACTGGACGCGGCGCGCCTGGCGGGTCTTCCCGTGGTGCGCCGGGCGGAGATGCTGGCCGAGCTCATGCGGCTCAAGTACAACGTCGCCGTCGCTGGAACCCACGGCAAGACCACGACCACGACCATGGTGGCCGCCCTTCTCGACGCGGGAAATTTCGATCCCACGGTG
>CBDUPF010000247.1:0-6317 GCA_965369035.1 uncultured Aliishimia sp. | reverse complement strand
ACTGCCTGAGCCAGGCCTACCGGATGGCCGACGCGGCCACCGTGGCGCCCTACGAATACGTCGGACTGCCGCTAGCGGTGTTCTGGGGCTGGCTGATTTTCGCCGAGTTTCCGGTCTGGGAGGTCTGGGTCGGCATCGCGCTGATTCTCGGAGCCGGGCTTTTCGTCTTCCTGCGCGAACGCCAGCTGGCGCGCTCGGTGGCCCGCGCCGCCGGAGTGAAGGCGCGCTACTGATTTCCGACCATGTCGGCGGGCCAAAGTACGCAGAAGTTCCAGTGGAATAGCGCATGGACCGTCTATTGCCCATGGAAGCCGCCCACAGACCGCTCTAGTGTATTCCAGCAGGAGAAAGGACCCGTCGACCGCGCATGCAACTGCTTCGTATCGCAATATGCTCTCTGGCGCTCGTGCTGCCGATCCGCGGCATGGCACTCGACCAGGTCGACCTGCGGCTCACGGGGCTGGAACGCCTGCCCTATGTCGATGAGGACGAGTTCACCAAGCTGCTGCGCAACGCCTCGCTTCTCCGGACGCTGCTGGACGATGACACGACCGACCCGCGGGATGTGATCGCCGCGGCCCGCACCGATTACGCCCGCATGGTCGAGGCGCTCTATGCCCAGGGGCACTACTCCGTCGCGGTCAGCATCCGGCTCGACGGGCGCGAGGCGGCGGAGATGGACCCGTTCTCCGTTCCGGCCCGCATCCAGCGGGCGCAGATCGTGGTCGACCCCGGCCCGCGCTTCAGCTTCGGCCGCGCCGTGGTGGCGCCGCTGGCCCCCGGGACGCAGCCGCCCGAAGAGTTCCGGACCGGCCGCACCGCGCGCGCCACGCGGGTCCGCGATGCCGCGCAATCTGCCGTCACAGGCTGGCGGGAATCGGGCCATGCCAAGGCCGAAGTCAGTGGTCAGTCCATCACCGCGCGCCACGCGCAGCGCCAACTGGACGTGGATATCGACATCGCACCCGGTCCCCGGGTCACCTTCGGCAACGTCATCGTCAAGGGCCAGAGCAAGGTGCGCCCGACGCGGGTTCGCGCTATTGCGGGTCTGCCGGAGGGGGAGCTCTACATGCCCGCCGCGGTGGAGAAGGCCGCGAGCCGACTGCGCAAGACCGGCACCTTCCAATCCGTCCAACTGGTCGAAGGCGAGGTCGTCCGCCCCGACGGGACGATGGATGTCGAGATCTCGGTGATCGACCGGCCGCGCCGGCGCATCGGCGGCGGTGTGGAACTCTCCAGCCTCGACGGCCTGACGGTGTCGGGCTACTGGCTGCACCGCAACGTGCTTGGCGGCGCGGAATCGCTGCGCTTCGACGGTGAGGTCGCGCAGATCGGCGGAGCCGGCAGCGGCGTGGACTACAGCCTGACGGCCCGCTTCGAGAAGCCCGCGGTTTACGGTCCCGACACGAAGTTCTTCGCAGAGGGCGAACTCGCCTACCTCGACGAGCCCGACTACACCGAGGAGCGTGCGGGGCTGTCCTTCGGCGCCTCCCGCGAATTCACCGACGCGCTGACGGGCGAGTTGGGTCTCGGCGTCAGCTTCTCCCGGGTCGAGGATCGCTACACCGCGCCGCCGACCGTGATCAACCGCGAATTCCTGGTCTTCAACGCGCCCACTTCGATGACCTACGACCGTCGCGACGACGAACTCGACCCGACAACGGGATACTATCTGCGTCTCGAGGGCGAACCCTTCCACGAGGCGGAGCGCGGGTACGGCGCCTTCCGGCTGGGCGTGGACGCGCGCGGATACCTGAACTTCGGCGGATCACGCAGCACGGTGCTTGCGGGACGATTCCAGCTCGGCTCGCTGTTCGGTCCGGAGGCGGCGGATGCGCCGCCCGACTACCTCTATTACTCCGGCGGCGGCGGCACGGTGCGGGGACAACCCTACCAGTCGCTTGACGCCGACTATGGCGGCACCTCCTATGGCGGGCGCAGTTTCGCCGGTCTTCAGGGCGAATTGCGCTTTTCCGTCACCGACACGATCGGCCTCGTCGCCTTTGCCGACGCAGGCTACATCGGGACGGAGAGTTTCGTGAACGGCGACGGCGACTGGCACGCGGGCGCCGGCCTCGGGATCCGGTACAAGACGCCCGTGGGTCCGATCCGTGCCGACATTGCGGGCCCGATTGCCGGCGACACCGGCGATGGCATCCAGGTCTATATCGGTATCGGACAGGCCTTCTGATGCGCTGGTTCGTGCTCTGTCTTCTGCTTCTGCTTCCGGTCGGCCTGGCCGCGCAATCGGAGGACTCCGACCGCGGCTTCATCCAGGGGTTGCTCGAGGATGCCCTGTCCGGCACGGGGCGCGAGGTTCGTATCGAGGGGTTCGCCGGCGCGTTGAGCTCTCGTGCAACCATCGACAGGATTACCATCGCCGACCGGAACGGCGTCTGGCTCACACTGCACGACGTGGCCATGGTCTGGACGCGCTCGGCACTCCTCAGGGGCGAAATCGAGATCGAGGAGATCTCGGTCGGGCTGCTGGAACTCCCCCGCCCGCCATTGCCTGCCGAAGGCGAGCTGCCCGCGCCGGAGGCGAGCGGCAGCTTCTCGCTACCCGACCTTCCGGTTTCGGTCCGGATCGCGGACATGGGGATCGCGCGGGCGGATATCGGCGCGCCGGTGATGGGCGAGGCCGCCGCGTTCTCCGTCGCCGGCTCGGCCGAACTTGCCGGGGGTGCCGGCACCGCTCAGCTGACGATAGACCGGCTCGATGCCGGGGGCAGCCTGACCCTGGCGGGCTCCTACGACAATGCCACGACCGAGCTGTCGCTGGACCTGCGGCTGGCCGAACCCGAAGGCGGATTCGCCGTGAACCTGCTCGATCTGCCCGGTCGCCCGTCGCTCGACCTGTCGGTTGCGGGGGCGGGTCCGCTCGACGATTTCGCGGCGGATATCCGGCTGGCCACGGACGGGCAGGACCGGCTGGCGGGCCAGGTGACCCTTCGCGGGACGGAGGACGGCGCCTCGCGCTTCGCCGTCAACCTTGGCGGCGACGTTACCCCCGTGTTCGCGCCGGATTACAGGACCTTTCTGGGCGACGACATCCAGCTGATCGCCGAAGGGGCGAAACAGGCGGACGGAACGCTGACCCTCGACCGGCTCGATCTGAGCGCGGCCGCCTTGCGCCTCGAAGGGGCGGCGGAGATCGCTCCGGACGGCTGGCCCCGGCGTCTTGCGCTCGAAGGCAGCATCACCCCGCCCGATGGCGGAGATCGCGTGCTCCTGCCGCTACCGGGGGCCCGCACGTCGGTCGAAAGCGTTCGGCTCGACGCCTCCTTCGATTCCCGCACGGGGAACGGCTGGCAGATCGAGGGCCGCGCGCGCGGGGTCGAGCGTGACGAAGCGACGGTCGACACGTTGGGGTTTTCGGGCGCCGGTGAAATCGCCCGCGACACCGGCCGCGTGACCGGCCGGCTGGACCTCGATGCCGTCGGGCTCGATCCCGGCGATGCTGCGCTTGCCGCGGCCATCGGCGACACCTTGCGCGGCGCGTTGAGCTTCGACTGGTCGCAAGGCGTGCCGCTCGACCTCTCCGACATGGAGCTGTCCGGCGCCGATTACGGCGTCACCGGCGACATTACCGTGTCCGGCATCGACGGCACCGGCGACCTCACGGTGGCACCCGACATGACCGTCTCGGCACGCGACCTTTCGCGCTTCGGCCTGCTCGCCGGGCTGGACCTGGGCGGGCAGGCCACGCTGGAAATTTCGGGCCGCGCCGAACCGCTCACCGGCGTGATCGACCTCACCTTCTCCGGGACGACCCGCGACATCGCGACCGGCATCGCTCAGGTGGACCCGCTGCTGGCAGGCGACGGCACGCTGGCCCTGGCGGTGGTGCGGGACGAAACGGGGCTTCGTGTCGACCCCCTTCAGATACGCACCGACGAGGCGCGCATCGCGGGGAACGCGCGGATCAGCACCGGCGACAGCGATGTGACGATGCAGGCCGAAATTGTCGAAGTCGCGCGGATTCTGCCCGACCTCGACGGCGCGGCCACCCTGACGGTCGAGGCCGCACAGAGGGGAAATGTCTGGCAGATCGAGGCAGATACCGCCTTGCCCGGCGATGCCGCGCTGCGCTTTCGGGGCAATGTCGCTGGCGACGGGGACACCGAACTTACCGCGGCCGGGCGCCTCGAAGGCGAGGTCGGGCGCCTCGCCGCCTTTGCCGCTCTGGCCGGTCGGGATGTCTCCGGGCGCCTGACCGTCGAAGCCGCGGGAACCGCCGATCTCCGTTCCGGCAGCTTCGACGTGTCGGCCCAGGGCAACACGACTTCGCTGGCCTTCGACGTACCGATGGTCGAGCCTCTGTTCCGCGGCACCACCCGATTTGACCTGGCCGTGGCGCGCGACGACGCGGGTGTGTTGCGGATTGGCAAGCTCGACCTTGCCGGTCCGGGTCTGAACGCCACCGGGTCGGGGCAGATTGCGGCGGGGGAGGGCGAGCTGCGTCTGAGCGCGGGTGTGCCCGACATGGCGCTGATCCTGCCGCAACTGCCCGGGTCCGCACAACTCACGCTCTCCGCGGATCAAGACGGTGAAACCTGGGCAGTGGAAGCGCTGGCGCAAATGCCGGGCGAGGCCCAGGTGAGCTACAGCGGCACAGTCACCGGCGACGGCCAATCGGCGCTGGACGTGGCGGGCCGGGTAAAGGCGGAAGTTGCGCGCCTGGCGGCCTATTCGACCCTCGCCGGACGGCGGCTAGCCGGCAGCGTCGATCTGTCCGCCGAAGGCTCGGCAGACATTCTGGCTGGCAGGTTCAACATCACGGCGAACGGCGAAACACGCTCGCTGGCTTTCGATCAACCGACCATCGAGCCCCTGCTGCGCGGAACCACGCGTTTCGACATCAAGGCCGCGCGGGACGCGGCCGGCGTTCTGCAGATTGACACCTTGTCGCTGGACGGTCCCGCTCTGGATGCGAGCGTCGACGGCCAGATCGCGGATAGCGGCGCCGCGCTCGACTACCGCATCGCCGTTTCGAATCTCGCGCTTGTCGTTCCCGAACTGCCGGGAGCGGCCTCCGTCACCGGCACCGCGCGCCACGACGGCGGTCCATGGCAGGTGAACGCGTCCGGCAGCGGCCCCGGTGGAATAGCGCTCAATGCATCGGGCACCGCCGCGCAGGATGTCTCGCAGGTGAACATCTCGCTTACCGGCTCCGCCCCCCTGGCCCTCGCCAACGCGCAATTGCGGGGTCAGGCGCTATCGGGCCTCCTCCGGTTCGATCTCGCGGTCGACGGCGCGCCAGCTCTCGCGTCGGTGTCCGGCAGGCTGGACGTCGAGAACGCGCGGCTGGCCCTGCCGGCCCAGGGGATCGCGATTACCGGTATCGGCGGGCAGGTAACCCTGGCCTCGGGGCGCGCTCAGGTCGGCATCGAAGGGAGCCTGTCCTCGGGCGGCCGGCTGTCCGTGTCGGGACCTGTTTCGCTGTCGCCACCCTTTGACGCGAACCTGACCGCGACCCTCGTGGCCGCGACGTTGCGCGACCGCGAGTTGTTCGAGGCCGATCTGGCCGGGCGCGTCACCGTCGACGGCCCCCTGACCGGCGGCGCGCGCATCGGCGGCGACATCGCGCTCGGAACCGTGGAGATGCGGATCCCGAACATCGGCGTATCCTACTCCTCTCTCGACGGTTTGCGCCATGTCGGCGTCCCGAGCGACGTGCAGCGCACGCTCCGGTATTCCGGGCTCGACGGGTCATCGGCGGAGTCGGGTGGATCGACGGGGCCCGCATATCCGATCGACCTGACCATTACCGCGCCAAATCGTCTTTTCGTGCGGGGGCGCGGGCTCGATGCCGAACTGGGCGGACGCCTGCGTCTGACGGGGACCACCAGTGACGTCGTTCCCATCGGGCAGTTCGACCTGATACGCGGCCGGCTGGACCTTCTGGGCAACCGCCTCACCCTGGACGAGGGCTCCGTACGGCTGCGCGGCAGTTTCGATCCGGTAATCCGCTTTGTCGCGACCTCGACCGTCGATGACACCGACGTGATTTTGCGGCTGGAAGGGCTCGCCTCCGCGCCTGAGCTGACCATCACCTCAAGTCCGGAGTTGCCGGAGGACGAGGCGCTGTCGCTGCTTTTGTTCGGGCGCGACATGACCAGCATTTCGCCTCTGCAGGCGGTCCAGCTCGCTGCTGCCATCCGCGAGTTGTCCGGGATCGGGGGGCTGGGGCTGTCGGAACGTGTCCGCCAGGGACTGGGCGTGGACGATTTCGACATCGGTACGGATACCGACGGCGCGGCGGAGGCGCGGGTTGGCAAGTACCTGTCCGAGAGCGTCTATACCGATGTGACCGT
>CBDUPF010000246.1:0-6450 GCA_965369035.1 uncultured Aliishimia sp. | reverse complement strand
CGTCCAACCTGACGGCGGACGGACGCGAGGCGAACCGGCGCGTCGAAGTCGTCATCCTGAATGCGAACACCAACCCGAAAGAAGAGTGATTCCACGAACAGGAAAGTTGGACTGCTGCGATCTTCAAACGAGTTCTTCGTTCACCTGCGCAAGCCGGTCGAACCCGCGCCCCGCCAGACGGCCGACGCGTACCGCCAGTTTCGGCACGCGCTGCTGACCTCGATCAACGGCCAGTTGGGATCTGCGGCCTACAACGAGGAGAATGAGGCGGAGGGTCCCGAACCGCGCAGACGTCCGTTCGACGAGGCGGCGGAAAAGGTGCTGGGAAAGGCTGCGGTTTCGGCCGTGCGGGATTGGAATGCGAGGCGGCTCGCACGGCGGAGAGGCCGCAAGGACCGGCACTGAATTCCTGTGCCACCCGGACGCCGACGCAGGTCCGTGCCAGCGCGGATCAGCGCCAGTCGCTCGGCCCCTTGTCCGCAAAGGCATGCACGAGAAAGTCGATGAAGGCTCGCACCTTGGGCTGGGTGAACCGGCCCGGCGGGTAGACGGCATAGATGCCCTGCGTCTCCAGCGGCAGGTCGGGAATGGCATCCTCGACCAGCCCCTTCTCCATGGCATCGGCGTAGAGATAACAGGGCAGATACGCGATTCCGAGGCCGGATATGGCAGCGTTGAGCAGCGATTGGCCGTCATTCACGCTGAGCCAGCCCGCCGTGCGCACGTGGCGCTTTTCGCCCGAGGGCGCGGTGATCTTCCAGACATTGCCGGAGGTCTGGTTGGAGTAGTGCAGAAGCTTGTGTCCGTTCAGATCGTCGATGCGCATGGGCCGGCCGAATTTCTGGAAGTAGGACGGTGCGCCGATCATGCGCTTCGTCGTCTCCGTCAACTTGCGGGCGCGCAGCGAGCTGTCCTCCAGCTCGCCGATCCGAATGGCCATGTCGAACCCTTCGGAGATCAGTTCCACGTAGCGATTGTTCAGCACCATGTTGACGGTGATGTCGGGAAACTCGTCGAGGAAGTTCGACAGCAGCGGTGACAGGAGATTGACGCCAAAATCCGTGGCGACCGAGATCCGCAGAAGGCCGGATGGCGCGGACTGCATGGAGGTCACCAGCGCATCCGCCTCGCCCGCGTCGTTCAGCACCCTGCGCGCGCGATCGTAATACGCCAGCCCGATCTCGGTCGGCGACACCCGGCGCGTGGTTCGGTTGAGCAGGCGGGCGCCGAGCCGCGCCTCGAGGCTGGACACGTGCTTGGAGACGGCGGATTTGGAGATCCCCATCTTCTTGGCCGCATCCGTAAAACCGCCCTGATCCACAACGGTGGCAAAAGCTTCCATTTCGGTCAGGCGATCCATAGCCTTCCTTTCTTGACTGCATTCGATCTGCCGGAACGGTATCCCGGCGAATCTGGGCGAGATCAGGGCGCGCGTGGGATAATATCGGGGAAATGCGCGTATTGGTGAGCCATCGGAAACAGGGTCCGGCAGGGTATGAACGCAGTCGCACCCGCCCACGGCAGTGCGGTCATCGACAGGATCAATGAATGTTCAAAGGCCATCTCACCGGCCACTCTACCACATGAAGCACCGGAAAAAGCACGAAAATCGGAGGCAGAACCCTCAACTTCGCAGGCGGGACCATGCGCGAGAAAAAGCCGCCTGCTGACGCATGTGGCCGTGTCGGTCGGGGTCGTCCCGTTTCATGCCACAATTCGGACACAAACCCGCGCGAACCGATTGAAAAGAGACGGCGACCGGGGTTCAATCGCGACCATGACAGCGCCGGGCAGCAATCGCCGGTGTTCGCCCAAGGAGGAGGCTTACTATGAAACCGACCATGATCATCGCCGCATGCGCGATGGCTTTCGCACTGCCGGCTGTCGCCGGGGATACGCCGGCGCCCGAGGGCGCGCGCGTCTACTTCGTGACGCCGGAGGATGGCGCGACGGTGCAGAGCCCCGTGACCGTCGCGTTCGGACTGTCGGGCATGGGCGTGGCACCTGCCGGGACGGAAAAGGAAAACACCGGCCATCACCACTTGCTGACCGACCGCGAACCCTTTGGCGAGGGGCCGGACGACGCGGACATGATGGAAAGCGGGCTGTTTGCCGATGAGCACCATACGCATTTCGGCGGCGGCCAGACCGAGATCACGCTGGACCTCGCGCCCGGCAGCCACACGCTGCAACTCGTGCTGGGCGACCAGAACCACGTTCCGCACGATCCGCCCGTGGTCAGCGAGCGGATCACCATCACCGTGACGGAGTAATCCGCCCCGCGCCGCTCGATCAGAGTGTCGCGGCCAGCCGCGTGCCCTGGTCGATCGCGCGCTTGGCGTCGAGTTCGGCGGCGACATCCGCACCGCCGATCACATGGACGGTGCGCCCGGCGGCTTCGAGCCGGTCGGCGAGCGACCTCAGCGGCACCTGCCCGGCGCAAAGCACGATGGTGTCGGCCTCGATCACCTGCGGGTTCTCGCGGCCCTCGCCGAAACTCACGTGCAGGCCGTCGTCGTCGATGCGCTCGTAGTTCACGCCGCCCACGAATTGCACGTCCTTCATCTTGAGCGCCGCGCGGTGGATCCAGCCCGTGGTCTTGCCCAGCCGCTTGCCGTGCTTCTCCGCCTTGCGCTGCAGCAGTGTCACCTGCCGCGGGGCCGGGTCGGGCTGCGGACCCTCGGGCGCCAGGCCCGCGCGATGTTCGGCCGGGTCGGCCACGCCCCATTCGCGCATCCAGTCGGGCAGGCTTTCGGTCGGGCTGTGCCCCTCGTGCACGAGGTATTCCGAGACGTCGAAGCCGATCCCGCCGGCACCGATCACCGCCACCTTTGTGCCGGCCTTGCGGCGCCCGGTCAGGATGTCGATGTAGCTCACCACGTTGTCGCGGTCCTCGCCCGGGATACCGGGGTCGCGCGGGCTGACGCCGGTGGCGACGATCACCTCGTCGAACCCGTCCAGCATCTCCGGCGTCGCCTCCGTGCCCAGTTTCACCGTGATGCCGTGCACCTCCATCATCGTGCGGTACCACTCGACAAAGCCGCGGAATTCCTCCTTGCCCGGGATCTGCTTGGCCAGGTTGAGCTGCCCGCCGATCTCCGCCGCCTTTTCGAAGACCGTCACCTCGTGGCCGCGTTCGGCGCAGGTGATGGCGGTCGACAGGCCCGCGGGCCCCGCACCCACGATGGCCACGGATTTCCTCTGCGCCGCGGGTTCGATCACCAGCTCCGTTTCGTGACAGGCGCGCGGGTTGACGAGGCAGGAGGTCAGCTTGCCGGAGAAGGTGTGGTCCAGACAGGCCTGGTTGCAGGCGATGCAGGGTGCGATCTCCGCCCCCTGGCCGGCGCGCGCCTTGGCCACGAAATGCGCATCCGCCAGGAACGGGCGCGCCATCGACACCATGTCCGCGCAGCCTTCGGCCAGGACATCCTCGGCGACCTCGGGCGTGTTGATCCGGTTCGAGGTGATCACCGGAATCGACACATGCCCCATCAGCTTCTTCGTCACCCAGGCAAAGGCCCGGCGCGGCACGGAGGTGGCGATCGTCGGGATCCGCGCCTCGTGCCAGCCGATCCCGGTGTTGATGATCGTGGCCCCCGCCGTCTCGATCTCCTGCGCAAGCCGGATCACCTCTTCGGTCGTGGAGCCATTGGGAACGAGGTCGATCATCGACAAACGGTAGATGATGATGAAGTCCCGCCCCACGGCCTCCCGCGTGCGCCGCACGACCTCGATGGGCAGACGGATGCGGTTCTCGTAGGACCCGCCCCAGCGGTCGGTGCGCTTGTTGGTATGGGTGACGATGAACTGGTTGAGGAAATACCCCTCCGACCCCATGATCTCCACCCCGTCATAACCGGCCTGCTGCGCCAGCCGCGCCGCGTTCACGATGTCCGCGATCTGTTTCTCGATCCCCTCCTCGTCCAGTTCCGCGGGCGGAAACGGCGAGATCGGCGATTTGACCGGCGAGGGGGCGACGCATTTCGGCCCGTAGGCATAGCGGCCCGCATGCAGGATCTGCATCGCGATCTTCCCGCCCGCCTCGTGCACGCGGTCGGTGATGATCGAATGGTTCGCCACGTCGTCCTCGGTGGTCATCATCGCCGCACCGGGCAGGACGGAACCTTCGAGGTTCGGCCCGATCCCGCCGGTGACCATCAGCGCCACCTCGCCGCGCGCGCGTTCGGCATAGAACTCCGCGACCCGGTTCCAGTCGCGCGTCTCCTCCAGCCCGGTATGCATGGAGCCCATCAGCACGCGGTTCTTCAGCGTGGTGAAGCCCAGATCGAGCGGGGCCAGAAGGTGTGGGTACTGGGTCATGACGAACTCTCCCTGACGTTCGGCGGGCAGTTCGCCAGAAGAGCCCGGCAATGTCACGCGCAACGCGGCGTCAGGGATGTGGACGGATGCCGCGCCGCATGGGATAGAGACGGGAAAAAGGAGGCGCGCGCATGACCCCGGACGAGATCGCGAAACTGCCCTATCGCCGCTGCGTGGGCGTCATGTTGGTGAATGCCGACGGGCAGGTGTTCGTCGGCCAGCGAAACGACCGCTATCAGGAGGCCTGGCAGATGCCGCAGGGCGGCGTGGACAAGGGAGAGGACCCGCGCGAAGCCGCGCTCCGCGAGCTGTGGGAGGAGACCGGGATCACGCCGGACCTGGTGGAATTCCTGGCCGAGACCGGCGATTGGCTGCCTTATGACTTGCCGCATGACATCGTGCCACATATCTGGAGAGGCAAGTACCGCGGGCAGAATCAGAAATGGTACCTGCTGCGCTTTACCGGCACCGACGACCAGGTGCAGATCGAAACCGAGCACCCGGAGTTTTCCGCATGGAAATGGCAGGATCCCGACCATCTGATCGGCAACATCGTTCCGTTCAAGCGCGAGGTCTACGCGCGCGTTCTCGACGAATTCCGGGGGCTGTTGTGACCGCCATGCTGCGCGCGCTCACCCTCGGGCTTTGCCTTCTCCTTCCGGTGCAGGCATCGGCACTGTCCTGCGTGCAGTTGCATGTCGAAGATGCCTACAACAAGGCGGATGCCAGTCCGGATCCCTACGTGATCGTGATCGGCACGCTCGAATTCCAGGCCGACGATCTGCCGAAGGTCGACTGGCGCAACCAGCAGGACGTGCCCCCCGAAACACAGGTGGAGGCGCGGCTTGCAGGGACCGTTCTGGGTCAGTCGGGCCAGTCTGCACCGTTCGACGAGCCCTTGCGCCTGATCGTGAACTGTTCCGGCCCGTGGTGTCCGCATCTGGTGCCCGGCGCAGAATATCTGGCCTTTGCGAAAAAGGTCGGGGACAGCTACGAACTGCGCCTGGGTGCCTGTGGCGGGATGATCTTCCAAGAACCGAGTGCTGCCATCCTGCAGCGTTTGCAGGTCTGTCTCGACGGCGATGATTGCACCCCGCCGGCACGCTGAGTCTTCCCAAGACGCGGCCAAGCGGGTAATGCGCGAGCATGAGCAAGGACAAGATCGACACCCGCGCCATCGGCCTCGATGTGGGCCTGCAGTTCGTTCGCTGGCTGACGGGGGCGGAGAACCTGCACTACGGGCTCTGGGACGGGCTGGAAATCGCTGCGGCGAACCTGCGGGCGGCACAGGAAGCCTATACGCAGAAGCTCTTCGCGCTTCTGCCTGACGGCCCGTTGCGCATCCTCGACATCGGCGGCGGCGCGGGGGAGACGGCCAAGAAGCTCCTGGCCTTGGGTCACGAAGTCGAAATCGTCGTCCCGTCGCCGCTTCTGGCCGACCGCTGCCGGGAGAATGCGCCGGGCGCCACCGTGCACGAATGCCTGTTCGAGGACTATGCCGGTCCTGGCGGCTTCGATCTCTGCCTCTTTTCCGAAAGCTACCAGTACGTGCCGCTGGCCGACGGTGTGCCGCGCTGTGTCGGGCTGTTGAAACCCGGTGGTCACATCGTGATCTCAGACTGTTTCCGGTCCGAGGGGTTCACCATCGAACCGGGCAAGTCGACGGTCGGCGGCGGGCATCTGATCGGAGCCTTCCGCGCGGCGTTGGCCGACTGGCCGGTCGAGGTGCTGAGCGAGGAGGACGTCACCGCCTCCGTCGCGCCGTCGGTCGAGATCGAACAGGGGCTCTTCAACGTCCTGGGCTACGCGCTGAACCGCGTGGGTGAGGAGCTGGGCAAGAAGCGGCCGATGGCGCGCTGGTCGCTGGAAAAGCTGGTGCGACTGATGATGAACGAACGCAAACGCTCGCGCCTGGACCAACGCCTGAACCTCCAGACCCGCAACCGCCAGGTCTTCGCCGACAACAATCTCTACCTTATGATGGTGCTGCGCCATCGCGACTAGGCCGGTCAGACCGAGACGGATTTGCCCTCCGGCGCGCCGCAGGTCGCCAATTGGTACCTGAAACCCGACGAACTTCCAGCCGACCGCCGGAGGCTCGCGGCGCCACTTTCCCGCTTCTTTGGGTTC
>CBDUPF010000245.1:0-6452 GCA_965369035.1 uncultured Aliishimia sp. | reverse complement strand
GCCGCCGACGCCGTCGACATCCTGCAGATCCCCGCATTCCTCTGCCGCCAGACCGACCTGCTGATCGCCGCGGGCGAAACCGGGGCCGCGATCAACGTGAAGAAGGGGCAGTTCCTCGCCCCGTGGGACATGCCCAACGTCATCTCCAAGATCGAGAGCACCGGCAACGAGCGGATCCTGCTCACCGAGCGCGGCACGTCCTTCGGCTACAACACATTGGTCGCCGACATGCGCGCCCTGCCGCAGATGGCGCAGACCGGCTACCCGGTGGTCATGGATGCGACCCATTCCGTGCAGCAGCCCGGCGGGCGCGGCGGGTCTTCCGGTGGGCAACGCGAGTTCGCCCCCGTCATGGCGCGCGCGGCCGTGGCGATCGGCGTGGCGGCAGTCTTCATCGAAACGCACCAGGACCCGGACAACGCGCCTTCCGACGGGCCGAACATGATCCCGCTGTCGCAGATGCCACACCTGATCGAGACGCTGATGCAGTTCGACCGGCTGGCCAAGGCGAACCCGATTTCCCTCTGACCCGCGAGTTTCCCATGACCAAACCATTGCCGAGGTCCACGCCGAACACCTGGGCCTTCCTGCGGGATCCGATGATCGCCCCGACCGGGTTCCGGGAATACGACGCCCGCTGGAAATACCCCGAAGAGATCAACCTGCCCGGCATGACCGCCCTGGGCATGGGGCTGGGCACCCAGATTCACAAGCGCGGCATCCCTCCGGTCATCGCGGTCGGCAACGACTACCGGGACTATTCGCTGTCGATCAAGAACGCGCTGATCCTCGGCCTGATGCAGGCGGGCATCCACGTGAAGGATATCGGCCCGGCGCTCAGCCCGATGGCCTATTTCAGCCAGTTCCACCTCGACGTGCCGGCGGTGGCGATGGTGACGGCCTCGCATAACCCCAACGGCTGGACCGGGGTCAAGATGGGCTTCGAACGCCCGCTAACCCACGGCCCGGACGAGATGGGAGAGCTGCGCGACATCGTGCTGAATGGCGAGGGCGTGGCGCGCGACGGTGGCCGGTACGAATTCGTGGACGGCGTGAAGGAAGCCTATCTCGACGACCTGGTCGGCGATTTCAGGATGTCCCGCCCGCTCAAGGTCGTTTGCGCGACCGGCAACGGCACCGCATCCGCCTTCGCACCGGAGCTGTTCCAGCGACTGGGGGTGGAGGTCGTCAACAGCCACAACGAGCTCGACTACACCTTCCCGAACTACAATCCCAACCCCGAGGCGATGGAGATGCTGCACGACATGGCGGCGAGCGTCCGGGACTCGGGTGCCGACTTCGCCCTGGGCTTCGATGGCGACGGCGACCGATGCGGCGTGGTCGATGATGAGGGCGAGGAAATCTTCGCCGACAAGGTGGGCGTGATCATGGCCCGCGACCTGGCCAAGCTCTATCCCGGTTCGACCTTCGTGGCAGACGTGAAATCCACCGGGCTCTTTGCCTCCGATCCCGAATTGCAGGCGCACGGGATCAAGGCGGATTACTGGAAGACCGGGCATTCCCACATGAAACGGCGGGTGAAGGAACTGGGCGCGCTGGCGGGATTCGAGAAATCCGGCCACTACTTCCTCGCCGAACCCATCGGGCGCGGCTACGACTGCGGGATGCGCGTGGCGGTCGAAATCTGCAAACTGATGGACCGCAACCCGGACAAGAAGATGTCGGACCTGCGCAAGGCGCTGCCGAAAACCCATTCCTCGCCAACCATGTCGCCCTACTGCGCGGATACGGAAAAATACGACGTGCTGGCGCGGCTGGTGGACAAGCTGATGGCCAAACACAAGGCGGGCGAGACCATCGGCGATCGCGCCATCAAGGAGGTCGTGACCGTGAACGGCGCCCGTGTGATCCTCGACAACGGTGGCTGGGGCTTGGTGCGCGCCTCGTCGAACACGCCGAACCTCGTGGTGGTCTGTGAAAGCCCCGAAAGCGACGCGGAACTGCGCGCGATCTTTGCAGATATCGACGCGGTGATCCGGACCGAACCCTCGGTGGGAGACTACGACCAGACAATCTGAGCCGCGTGCTGCGGGACGGCGGGCGGGGCGACTTGGCCCCGTCAGGGGCCAACAGCGTCCGTCCGGCGTCCGCTTCGGGGTCAGTCGAACAGACGCTTCAGACTCCGGCCCAGTTCCTTTTCCAGCTTCTTCTCGATGGCATCCTCGACCGACTGGCCCTCCTCGGGCGCCACGCCGAGTTCCCGCGCGACCTTGCTCTCGACTTTCTCCCGGATCTCCCGCTCGGCCTTCTGCCGCTCTTCCTTGAAATTGAGGTCGATCGCCGCTTCGAGGTCCGGTTCGATCCGAGGAGACGACCACGGGCCACGGATCCGCACGGGAATCGACAGACCACGCCCGTCGTTGACCCGCAAAGCCTTGGGCGTGAACAGGTAGTCCAGATCCCGCGCGCCAAGTCCCACGCGCCCTGCACCACGCGCCTCGACGGCCGGCAACGACATCAGCAGGTCGTCGTTGCGCAGGTTGCCGCCCTCCATCGTGTAGCTGGCGGTCAGGCTGTCGAACACCGTTGTTCCCGCGCCCATATCGCCCGAGCGCATCAGCCGGTCCAGGTCGATCCCCTCGATCGTGCCGCGCCCGACCGACACCGCGCCCTTGCCGCTCAGAGACCGCATGATGGCGTCGAGCGACTGGCCCACGCCCAGAAACTGCAACTCCGCCTGGGCCGCGCCGGTCAGACGCGTGATCCCGGCCAGATCGCTCAAAAGCCCCTGCAATTGCAGGCCCGTGCCGGTCATCCGTCCGCCGACGCTCAGCCCGCTGCGGTTGTTCGCCACGAATTCGCCGGTCACCGTTCCGCCATAGGCCATGACCTCCTGCAGGGTGGCGACCATGCGGGAGTTGTCGTTGCGCAGCACCACACGGGTCGACCCGAGTGCGAGATCGCCCAGATCGACGCTCTCCGCCGACAGCGCTATTTCGCCGTTGAACGCAGCAAGCCCGGAGGCATCAATCGGCGCGGTGGACCACCCGGAGGCCGCCGACCCGCCCCCCGTCTGGCCGCCGCCACCGGGCGCACCGCCGCCTTCACTCAGAGAGCGCAGGTTCAAGGCACCGGCCGTGAGGTTCGCATCGATCCGGGGCACACCGTCCAGCGCGACTTCCGCCGTTCCGCGCAGCCGGTTGCCCGCGCCGAGGTCCGCATCGAGCCCGCGCAGCGACAGCTTGCGGTCGGCGCTCAGGTCCAGCTTTGCCGCCAGTTCCAGCGACTTGCCGAGCCCGGCGGGCAAATCCGCACCCGACAGCCCGAGAGACCGGAGAAACCCGCCGGTGTCAGTCGCGGCCACGCTCACATCACCCTCGGCCACGCCGGAAACCGCTGCCTGCCCCGTGAAACGCAACGAGCCTTGCGCGGCCTTCACGCTGACGTCGACACCGCGCGTCGCTCCGGCCACGAAATCCGCGAATGCGTCGATCCGCGCGGCGACCGTGACCGGGGTTCCGGCGGGGCGGAGCACGGCGTCGATCTGCACCGGCCCCGTCCGTTCCGGCCAATCCAGTGCCAGATCGACGCCCGCCATCGTCACGAGCTCAGCACCATCGGCGTCGTAGATCAGGGTCGCATCGTCGATCTCCAGCCGCCGGATCGACAGCGGCCGCGCCTTACCGCTGGTCGTCTCGCTCGGCTCCGCCGCCGTGTCGACCTGCACGGCGCCCGTGGCATCGGTGAATTGCCAGTTTACCCGCCCGTCCTTTCGGCTCTCCAGCCGGATCGTGGGGGACGTCGCTTCGAGATGCGTGATCCGGATGTCGCCGCGCAGCAGCGCCGCCGTCTCCAGCCCGATCGCGACATTCTGCGCGGTCAGCATCGGCCCCTGCTGCGACCAGTCGGCGTTGCCGATCTCCAGCGAGCCCACCGACGCCCCCACCACCGGCCAGAGCGTGATGGACACGTCGCCCGAAACCGTCACCTCCCGTCCGGTGGCGGAACGGAGCTGCTCCGCCGCGATCCGCGCCACCTGGTCCGCCGGCATCAGCGCGATCAGCCCGACCCCGACCAGCACCAGCAGAACGACAAAACTGAAAATCCGCCCGATCCAGCGCAGCATGGCCCGCACCTCCCGTTTTGCGTCATTGCTAAGCCACGACCCCCCCATTTGCAACGATCCCGCTTGGCCCGGAGCGCCTTGCCCGCTATAGGCCGGGGTCATGAGTTCGAACCCTCCCGACCTGCGCCCCGACATCGCGCCCAGAGCTGCCCTGCGCGACACGCGCCGCCCCGGCCAGCCGACCATAGGCATGGTCTCGCTCGGCTGTCCCAAGGCGCTGGTGGACAGCGAGCGGATCCTCACCCGGCTGCGCGCCGAGGGTTATGCGATCTCCGCAGATTACGGCGGGGCGGATGCGGTGATCGTGAACACCTGCGGTTTTCTCGACAGCGCCAAGGCCGAAAGCCTCGACGCCATCGGGGAGGCGCTGTCGGAAAACGGGCGGGTCATCGTGACCGGCTGTCTCGGCGCCAATCCGGAGTATATCACCGGGGCACACCCCAAGGTGCTCGCCGTCACCGGGCCGCAGCAGTACGAACAGGTGCTGGATGCGGTGCATGGCGCAGTTCCGCCCGCGCCCGACCCCTTCGTGGACCTGCTGCCCGCCTCCGGTGTCAGCCTGACCCCCAGACACTACAGTTATCTCAAGATTTCAGAGGGTTGCAACCATTCCTGCAAGTTCTGCATCATCCCCGACATGCGCGGCAAGCTGGTATCCCGCCCGCCAAAGGCAGTGCTGCGCGAGGCCGAACGGCTGGTGGATGCAGGCGTGCGCGAGCTTCTGGTGATCAGCCAGGACACCTCCGCCTATGGCACGGACTGGGACCGCGAGGCGCGGCGCGAGGCCGGGCGCGGTCTGGGCCAGCCGATCACCGCGCTGGCGCGGGACCTCGGCAGCCTCGGTGCCTGGATACGGCTGCACTACGTATACCCCTACCCGCATGTGGCCGAACTGGTACCGCTGATGGCCGAGGGGCTGGTGTTGCCCTATCTCGACATCCCGTTCCAACACGCGCATCCGGACACGCTCAGACGCATGGCCCGGCCCGCCGCCGCCGAACGCACGCTCGACCGGATCGCTGAGTGGCGGTCGATCTGTCCGGATATCACGCTGCGGTCGACCTTCATCGTGGGATACCCCGGCGAGACCGAGGCGGAGTTCCAGACCCTGCTCGACTGGCTGGACGAGGCGCAACTCGACCGCGTGGGCTGCTTTCAGTACGAGGATGTGGCGGGGGCGCGGTCGAACGCCCTTCCGGGTCACGTGGACGCGGAGGTGAAGCAGGACCGCTGGGACCGCTTCATGGCCAAAGCACAGGCGATTTCCGAGGCGAAGCTCGCCGCCAAGGTCGGGACCCGCATGGAGGTGATCGTGGATCTGGTCGAGGACGACGCGGCCACCTGCCGCACGAAGGGCGATGCGCCGGAGATCGACGGCAACCTCTTCATCGACACGGGCCACGAGGCATTGAGCCCCGGCGATATCGTCACGGTCGAAGTCGACGAGGCTGGCGATTACGATCTCTGGGGGCGCCTGGTCTGACCAGCGGTGCTCCGGACGGGTCGTCCGCGACCTCTCGATCCTGATCCCCGAAACGGAAAACGGAGGCCGGTGTGTGCGGCCTCCGTTCCGAATGTCCGTATCAGGCGGCTTTGCGGCCGCTTGACCTGCGACGCGACCTGCGCTTGCCGTTGCCAGCGCCGCCGCCGGGTTTCGAGCCGCGACCCGGGCGTCCTGCGGAAGCCCCGGTATCGGCCCACTGCGAGCCGCTGAGAACCGGGATGGCATGACCCATGATCTTCTGGATTGCGACCAGTTCCGACATCTCGGCCGGCGCGCAATAGGCGACCGCGCGCCCGTCCCGTCCGGCCCGCGCCGTCCGTCCGATGCGGTGCACGTAGTTGTCGGGCACGTTGGGCATGTCGAAGTTGTAGACGTGGCGGACGCCGGGAATGTCGAGCCCGCGCGCAGCCACATCGGTGGCCACGAGGATCTTCATCTCGCCGCTGCGGAAGGCCTTGATCGCCCGCTCGCGCTGACCTTGCGACTTGTTGCCGTGGATCGCACCGGCGGCGAAGCCCGCGCGGTCCAGCGCCTTCATCAGCCGGTCGGCGCCGTGCTTGGTGCGGGTGAAGACCAGCGCCAGATCCTCGCGGTGCTCGTCGAGATGTTCGACCAGAAGCGGCGTCTTCTCCGCCTGCGCCACGAAGTGCAGACCTTGGGTGATCTTGTCGGCGGGCTTGCCCGGAGGGCTCACCTGAACGCGCACCGGATCGGTCAGATAGGCCCGCGACAGGTCCGCCATCAGCTTGGGCATCGTGGCCGAGAACAGCATCGTCTGCCGGTCCTTCGGCAGCAGCGGCGCGATGCGGCGCAGCGCGTGGATGAAGCCCATGTCCAGCATCTGGTCGGCCTCGTCCAGCA
>CBDUPF010000244.1:0-6507 GCA_965369035.1 uncultured Aliishimia sp. | reverse complement strand
CAACGGGCCTTGTCAAGGATCGTCCCGTCGCCGCAATCCGTCACGCCGGGCCCAAGTCGTTCGTTCTCCTGCGCCAAGGGCCGGTTGCGGCCGGCTCAGGCGGCGATGCGCGGCTCCAGCGCGGCGATGATGCCGCGAAGTTCGGCGAGGCCCTTGAGGCGTCCGATCGAAGGGTAACCGGGTTGCGCGCGGCGGCCGAGGTCGTCCAGGATGTCCTGCCCGTGATCGGGGCGGAAGGGGATCGACCAGTCGCGGCGTCCCTCGGCGCGGCGTCGCGCCTCTTCCTTCAGCACGGCTTCGACGAGCGCGACCATGTCGGTTCCTCCGCCCAGATGTTCGGCCTCGTGGAAGGATCCGCGGATCTCGGCCGTCTCGCGCCGGACGTTGCGCAGGTGCAGGAAATGCACCCGGTCGCCCAACCTCTTCATCATGCCCGGCAGGTCGTTGTCGGGGCGGGCGCCCAGCGATCCGGAACATAGCGTGATGCCGTTGGCCGGGCTGTCCACCGCATCCATGACGGCCTTGTACTGCGCCTCCGTCGACATGACGCGCGGCAAGCCAAGCAGCGGAAACGGCGGGTCGTCCGGGTGGCAGCAGAGCCGCAGGCCCAGCCGTTCCGCCGTCGGCACCACTTCGGCCAGGAAATCGATCAGATGCTGGCGCAAACGATCCTCGGAGATCGACGCGTATTCGGCGAGGTGTTCCCGCACATCCTCCAGCGAGAAGTTCTCCGCCGCGCCCGGCAGGCCGAAGACGACATTCCGCGCCAGTTCATCCCGGGCGGCCTGCGGCATCGAGGCGAAACGGCGCGCGGCTTCTTCGCGCAGGTCTTCGTCGTAATCCCCGGCAGCATCGGGACGTTGCAGAACATGCAGGTCGAACGCCGCGAAATCGGTCAGATCGAACCGCATGCAGGTGGCGCCATTGGGCAGCCGCCATGCCAGGTCGGTGCGGGTCCAGTCCAGGACCGGCATGAAGTTGTAGCAGATGATCTCGATCCCGGCGCGGGCCAGGTTCTCCATGCTGGCGCGGTAGCTGTCCAGATGCGCGCGCCAGTTGCCCTTCTGCTTCTTGATGTCTTCGGAGACCGGCAGGCTTTCGACCACGTCCCATGTCAGGCCGGAGGGCGCACTGTCGCGCATCGTCGCCACTTCCGACTGGCGCTGCGCGATATCTTCCGCCGTCCAGACTTCGCCCGTGGGCACATGGTGCAGGGCGGTCACGATGCCTTCGGCCCCGGCCTGCATGATGTCGTCGATGGACACAAGATCCTGCGGCCCGAACCAGCGCCATGTCTGCTTCATCTCAGCTCCTCCATGCGACAGCCGTTTCGGCGTCTCATAGCACCGCACGGGACTACATACTAGTATGGAAGAGTGCTAGACAGTGGGCGGAGGAATACGAATCATGGGCGCAGGGGAGGAAACCGCTTGGGTGGTCGATGCGGCCCAGCCCATCACGCCGCAGATATGGCGGCAGCTGCGCGAACGGATCATCCGCAACGACCTGAAACCCGGCAACCGTATATCGGAGACGGAGATCGCGAAATCCTGCCGGGTCAGTCGCCAGCCGGTTCGCGAAGCCTTCATCAAGCTGTCGGAGCAGGGTTTGCTCGCGGTGCTTCCCCAGCGCGGCACGATCATCAGCAAGATCGCCTATTCCGCCGTACTGGACGCGCGATTCCTGCGCGAGGCGATCGAGGCCGACATCGTGGCGATCCTGACCGAGACACCGGACGCGGCGCTGATCTCCGATCTTCGCGGCCAGATCCTGCACCAACGCGAGGTCGGGGAGGTGGACCCCACGCAGTTCATTCAGCTCGACGAGCGCTTCCACCGTACACTGGCGGAGGCCGCCGGAAAGGGCGGAGCCTGGAAACTGCTCGAGGGGCTCAAGAGCCAGATGGACCGGGTGCGGTTCCTGTCGCTCAATCACTTCCCGGTCGACAAGCTGATCGACCAGCACGAAGCGATCGTGGACCGGATCGAAGACCGGGACCGAGCCGGCGCCAATACCGCGATACGCCACCATCTGAGGGAGGTTCTCACCGATCTGCCCCGGATCGTGGCCGCCAATCCCGACTTTTTCGACCTGCCGGACGGGGAATTGCCCGAACCGGTCAATGCACCAATCCAAGGAGGAGCAATCACATGACATTCAACTGGAAATTCCCGGTCGCCGCCGCCGTTGCGGTACTGCTGAGCGGGCCGCTTGCCGCGCAGGACATGACGCTCAAGCTCGGGCACCTGGCCAACGAGGAGAACCCCTGGCACCTCGCCTCGGTCCGGTTCGGAGAGGAGCTTTCGGCGCTGACCGATGGCCGCATCACGGTCGAGGTGTTCCCCAACGAGTCGCTCGGCAAGGAAATCGACCTGATCAACGGCATGCAACTTGGCACCGTCGACATGACGATCACCGGCGAAAGCCTGCAGAACTGGGCACCGATGGCCGCCCTGCTGGCCGTTCCCTACGCCTACAAGTCGATCGAGCACATGGACGAGGTCGCCTCCGGCGAGATCGGCGACCAGATCGAGGCGCAGATCGTGGAGAAGGCGCAGATCCGGCCCATCGCCTATTTTGCCCGCGGTCCGCGCAACCTGACCTCGAACCGTCCGATCACCTCGCCCGATGACCTGAACGGGCTGAAGATGCGCGTACCGAACGTGCCGCTCTTCGTCGATGTCTGGAAGTCGCTGGGCGCGAACCCGGGGCCGATGGCATTCTCCGAGGTGTTCACCTCGCTGCAGAACGGCACCATCGAGGCGCAGGAAAACCCGCTGGCCCTGATCCGCTCGGCAAGCTTCTACGAGGTGCAGAGCCACGTGAACATGACCGAGCATGTTCGGTCATGGATCTACCTGACAATCGCGGAGACGACATGGCAGAAGCTGTCCGAAGAGGACCGGGCCGCGGTCATCGAGGCGGCGTCCCGCGCGCAGGCTTATGAGCGCGAGCTGTTCAACGCGAGCCTCGCCGATGACCGCGCGTATCTGGAGAGCAAGGGCATGACCTTCGTCGAGGTCGACGGCGCCGCGTTCCAGGCCAAGGCCAAGGACGCCGTGCTGGCCAATGTCAACGACGAGATCAAGCCCATCGTCGAAGGGCTGTTCGCGGAGTGATCCGACAGAGAACCCGATCCGGCACCCTATCATGCGGTGCCGGATCCCGTCCGGAGGCCGCAGGATGCGCCGCGCAGACCAACTGATCCGTATCGTCACTTTCGCCGCGCGTCTGGGCACGGGGGTCTGCTTTTCCGTGCTGCTCGCCGCGGTGCTGCTGCAGGTCATCGGTCGGCTGCTCAACACTTCCCCGGTGTGGACGGAGGAGCTGACACGCTACGCCCTGCTCTTCACCGTCGCCTTCGGCGCGGGGCTGTCGCTGCGCACGGGCGATCTGGTCAACGTCGACATTATCAGCGAGTCGCTGCCGGGTCGGGGCCCTTGGGTGCTGCGGCTGGTCGCAGCGGTCGCGACGGCCGGGCTAGCACTCTACCTGCTGCCCCACGCCTGGCGATATGTCACCATCGGCAAGATGCAGACCTCGCCCGCGCTTGGGGTCCGCATGGATGTCGTCCATGTGACTGTCTGGCTGATGCTGGCGCTGCTGGCGCTTTTTGCACTGCTCAGGGTCTTTGGCATGCTCACCGGCACCGAAGACGGCAAGCCGCAGAAGCCCGAGGAGGACTGAGCATGGAGGTCGCGGTTCTCTTTTCCGTCTTTGTGGGCGGGCTGGCACTCGGTATCCCCGTTGCCATCACGTTGGGCCTATCCTCGCTGGCCTACCTGTTGCTGGCCGGTATCCCTCCGGTCGTCATGCCGCAGAAGATGTACGCCGGCATGGACGTCTTCGTGCTGCTGTCGATTCCGGGCTTCATCCTCGCCGGCAACCTGATGAACCAGGGCGGGATCACGCACCGGATCATCCGGTTTGCCAATGCGCTTGTCGGGTGGATCCGCGGGGGTCTGGGGCTCACCAATATCGCCGCGTCGATGCTGTTCGGCGGGATCACCGGCACGGCCGTGGCCGACGCGGCCTCCATCGGCGGCGTGCTGATCCCGGGGATGAAGAAGGCCGGCTACCCGGCCGATTTCTCCGCCGCCGTCACCGCCGCCTCCTCGACCGTGGGGCCGATCATCCCGCCTTCGGTCCCGATGATCATCGTCGGCGCGTTGTCGGGGATTTCCGTGGGCCAGATGTTCCTGGCGGGCGCGGTTCCCGGCATCCTGATGGGGCTGGCGATGATGGTGACCTGTTACATCATCTCCGTACGCAAGAATTTTCCACGCCAGCCCTGGCAGGGCGGCGGCGAGGTGCTGCGCTCCTTCGGCGGGGCGATCTGGGCGCTGGCGATGACATTCCTCATCATCTACGGCCTGCTCTCCGGCCTCGCGACGCCCACCGAGACCGCCGTGGTCGCCAGCGTCTATGCCTTCATCGTCGGCGCCTTCATCTACCGCGAACTGCCGGTACGCCGACTGCCCGGCATCCTCGTCGACAGCGCGGTCTCCGCCTCCGGCATACTCGCGCTGGTGGGGTTCGCCAACGTCTTCGGCTGGATCCTCGTCTCCGAGCGTATCCCGCAGGCCATCGCGTACGGCGTGCTTTCGATCACCGACAATCGCTTTCTGGTGATCCTGCTGATCAACCTGCTGCTGCTCTTCGTGGGCATGTTCATGGAGACGATCGCGGCGCTGATCATCCTCTTCGTGCCGCTGTTGTCGCTGGCTCAGGCCGTGGGGATCGAGCCGCTGCACTTCGCGACCTTCGCCGTGCTGAACCTGATGATCGGGCTCACCACGCCGCCCGTTGGCGTCTGCCTGTTCGTCTGCGCGGGCATCGCACGGCTTCCGCTGACCCCTGTGGTGGTGGCGATCTTCCCGTTTCTTCTGACCAACATCATGGTGCTGCTGCTGGTCTCCTACATCCCCGCGCTGGCGACCTGGCTGCCATCGCTTCTGATTGATTGAGGTATCCCATGGACACGCGAACCTGCTGCCTGCACGACAAAGGCGACATCCGCATCGAAACGCAGCCCGTCGCCGCGCCGGGTCCGGGCGAGGCGCTGGTCGCCATCGCCGCCGGCGGGATCTGCGGCAGCGATCTGCACTACTACCATGACGGCGGGTTCGGCCCGATCCGCGTGCGCGAGCCGATCATCCTGGGCCACGAGGCCGCCGGAACGGTGGTCGAGGTCGGACCGGGCGTGGACGATATTGCGGTTGGCGCGCGTGTCGCGGTCAATCCCAGCCGGCCGTGCGGCGACTGCGCCTATTGCCGCGCGGGCCAGCGGATCCATTGCCTCGCCATGCGGTTCAGCGGCTCCGCGATGCGCTTTCCGCACGAGCAGGGACTGTTCCGCGACAGGGTCGTGGTAAGTGCCGCGCAATGCGTGCCGGTCGGTGACGATGTCTCCTTCACCGAAGCCGCCTGTTCGGAGCCGCTTGCCGTCTGCCTCCACGCCCGGAACAGGGCGGGCGATCTCAGGGGCAAGCGCGTCGTGGTGACCGGGGCAGGCCCCATCGGCGCGCTCTGCGCCGCGGTCAGTGCGGAAGCGGGCGCGGCAGAGGTCGTGGTGACCGACCTGCAGGATTTCACCCTCGATGTCGTGCGCCGCATGGGCGCGACCCGCACGATCAACGTGGCGACGGACCCGGGAGAGCTCGACGCCTATGCCGCCGACAAAGGGTATTTCGACGTGGCCTTCGAATGCTCGGGCGCGGCCCCGGCAATCCGGACCGCCGTGGCCGTCCTGCGTCCCAACGGCCGGCTCGTTCAGGTCGGCATCGCGGGCGAGGTGCCTGTGCCGCTGAACTTCATCGTCTCGAAGGAGATCAACCTGATGGGTACGCAGCGGTTCGACACCGAATTCGCCGATGCCGTGGCGATGATTTCGGAACGCCGGATCGACCTCGGCCCGCTGGTGACCGGGACGTTTCCGTTGGACGAGGCAGAGGCGGCGTTCCGCGCCGCCGGGGACCGGACGTCAGCGGTCAAGGTTCACATCGCCTTCGGCGCGTAAACCCCGCCCGCGTCAGATCACGGTGCCGATGGCCCGGTCCAGCTTGTCGGTCAGCTCGTCAAGCTGGTCGTCCTCGATGATGAAGGGCGGGGCGAGCAGGATGTGATCGCCCTGCCGCCCGTCGATGGTTCCGGCCATCGGATAGCAGATCAGCCCCTCGGCAAAGGCTGCCTTCTTGATCTTTGCCGCCACGCCCCGGCCCGGATCGAACGGCGCCTTGGTCTCGCGGTCCGCCACGATCTCGATGCCCCGGAACAGCCCGCGGCCCCGGATGTCGCCGACATTCGGATGCTGCCCGAAACGCTCCGCCAGGCGATGGGCCAGCTTCTCGCCCTGGCTCTGCACGCGGGGGATCAACCCGCGGTCCAGAATCGCGCTGACCACGGCGAAACCGGCCGCGGCGGCGGTCGGATGGCCGATATAGGTGTGCCCATGCTGGAAAAAGCCGGAACCGGTGGCAATCGCGTCGTAGATCTGCCCGGTGCAGA
>CBDUPF010000243.1:0-6512 GCA_965369035.1 uncultured Aliishimia sp. | reverse complement strand
TCGATCAGGATGCCGTGCTTCTTCATCCGGTCGAGCGGTTCCTCATGGCCCGCGACGCGGTCCTTCGACAGCGTGTAGTAGGCATCGGGGGGTCCCGGCATGAATTTCAGGCCGTTTTCCGCGATCGTGTCCGTCGCGTCATAGATGTTGCGGGCACCGACGGCGATGTGCTGGATCCCCTCGCCGTTGTACTTCTTGAGGTAATTCACGATCTGCCCGGTCTCGCCCCGATCCTCGTTGATCGGAATCCGGATCCGGCCGCAGGGCGAGGTCAGCGCGCGGGAGAACAGGCCCGAATGCTTGCCCTCGATGTCGAAGAACCGGATTTCGCGGAAGTTGAACAGGTCGCCGTAGAAGCGGAACCACTTGTCCATGTTGCCCTTGAAGACGTTGTGGGTCAGGTGATCGAGATAATAGAAACCCACGCCCTCGGGCTTCGACTGCGCGATCCAGTCGAACTCCCAGTTATAGGGCGAAGTATCGTAGTAGCGGTCGATGAAGTAGAGCAGGCTGCCGCCGATCCCCTTGATCGCGGGCACATCCATGACCTTGCCCGGGCCGGTATATTCCTCGGCCCCGTTTGCCACCGCGTGTTTCAGCGCGTGCTCCGCATCCACCACACGCCATGCCATCGACGGCGCACAGGGCCCGTGTTCCTCGACGAAGCGGGCGGCGAAACTGTCGGGATCAGCGTTCAGCACATAGGTGATGTCACCCTGCTGCCACAGCTCGATGTCTTGCGTCTTGTGGTTGGCGACGTGCGCGTAGCCCATCTTGCGGAACACGTCCCGCAGGGCCTCGGGATCGGGATGTGCGAACTCGACGAATTCGAAGCCGTCCGTGCCGGCGGGATTCTCGGTCGTGATTTCAGCCTTTGGTGCATCGTGGGGAAACGGTCCCATGGCGATATGTCCTCCTGTTTGCGCTTTTCATGCCGAATATACGCACAAGGCGATGCGAAAACCGCGCGAAATCGGGCCGGAATGCTTGTATTTCCGCGGGGTTTGCGTGAGAACCATCGGAATTACGCGGGAAACACGCACGCAGAGGTTCCAGATGCTGGACCAGACCGACACGGCCCTTCTTGCCGCGCTTCAACGCAACGCGCATCTCACCTCGCAGGAGCTGGGCGAGTTGCTGAACCTGTCCGCAAGCCAGGCCGGACGGCGACGGCAGCGCCTGGAAGCCGAAGGATATGTCAGCGCCTACATCGCACGGCTCAGCGCCGAAAAACTGGGGCTGCGGGTGCAGAGCTTCGTCCAGGTGCATCTGAACGAACACGGCCCGGAAAACTCCACCAGTTTCGCGCGGCTTGTCCGGACGCGCGCAGAGATCACCAGCGCCTGGACCATGACCGGAGAAGCCGATTACCTGCTTCGGGTCTTTTGCGAGGACCTGCCGGCGCTGAACCGGTTGATACACGAAGTGCTCTTGCCGCACCCTGCTGTTGGCCGCGTGCATAGCCAGATCGTCATGGAGCAGTTAAAACAGGACAGTCCCCTGCCGACGTGATCCGTTAGCATGCGGGGCGCAGCGAGGCCCGGCCGCCGATTTCGGCATTCATTCCAGCCCAATCAGGTGAGAACAGCAGTTACATGGAAAGCTTCCTCTATCAGGCATCGATCTACCTGGCCGCCGCGGTGATCGCGGTGCCCATCGCCGCCCGCCTTGGCCTGGGGTCGGTGCTGGGCTATCTCGCGGCGGGCATCCTGATCGGGCCCGTGTTGCATCTGGTGGGATCAGAGACACAGGACCTTCAGCACTTCGCGGAATTCGGCGTGGTGATGATGCTGTTCCTGATCGGACTGGAGCTCGAACCCCGCGCGCTGTGGGACATGCGGCACCGACTCATCGGGCTCGGCGGGTTGCAGATACTGCTCAGCACATTTGCCCTCATGGGCGTCGCAATGGCCTACGGCCAGCCCTGGGGCGTGGGCGTCGCCATCGGGCTCACGCTGTCGCTCAGCTCTACCGCGATCGTGCTTCAGACCCTGGCCGAGAAGGGGCTGATGCAGACGCACGGAGGGCGGTCGGTCTTCTCGGTGCTGCTGACGCAGGATATCGCGGTAATCCCGATCCTCGCGTTCCTGCCGCTTCTGGCGGTCACGCTGCCCACCTACATCATCGCGCCCGACGGATCGATCCAGCGCACCGAGCTCGGCGCCGAAATCGCCGCGAAGCAGGAACAGGCGGTGCAAGACGCAGCACCAACCACCGTGATCGAAGACCCGGCCGAAGCTGCCGCAGCCCACGGCGAGGCTGGCGTCGACGCCCATGCCGGGGGTGGCGGCCATGGTGCGGCCGATCTGAGCCTCGTCGAAGGCCTTCCGGCCTGGGGCGTCACACTTGTCACCATCGGGGCCATCGGGCTGGTGATCTTTGCCGGCATCTATCTCACGCGGCCGGTGTTTCGCTACATCCACGCCTCCCGCCTGCGCGAGATGTATACCGCACTCGCCCTGCTGATCGTCGTGGGGATTTCCTTCCTGATGATGCTGGTGGGACTCTCGCCCGCCCTGGGGGCCTTCCTGGCGGGTCTCGTGCTTGCCAACAGTGAATTCCGGCACGAACTGGAAACCGACCTCGAACCGTTCAAGGGGCTGCTGCTCGGCCTGTTCTTCATCACTGTCGGGGCCGGGATCAACTTCACCCTGCTCTTCGGCAACCCCTGGGCGATCCTGTCGATGGCCCTGCTCGTGATCATCGTGAAGGGGCTGGTGCTCTGGTGTCTCGGTCTGGCGTTCAAGCTGCGCGGCCGGGACCAGTGGCTTTTCGCGCTGGGTCTGGCGCAGGCAGGCGAGTTCGGCTTCGTGTTGGCCTCGTTCAGCGTGCAGGCCGGCGTGATCCCGCAGGATGTGGCGGAAACGCTGCTGCTGGTCATCGCACTTTCCATGCTGATCACGCCGTTGCTCTTCATCCTCTACGACCAGATCAACAAGCGGATGGCCACACAGCAACCGGCCCCGGAGGAGGAAGAGGAGTTCGAGGACCAGGGATCCGTGATCATCGCCGGGATCGGCCGGTTCGGGCAGATCGTCAACCGGCTGGTCGTGGCCTCGGGTTACAAGACGGTCGTGCTTGACCACAACATGGACACGATCGAGCTGATGCGGCGTTTCGGATTCAAGGGGTATCTGGGCGATCCGACCCGTCCCGACATCCTGCGCCGGGCCGGGCTGGCGGAGGCACGGGTTCTGGTCGTGGCGCTGGACAATCCGGACGCCGCGGTCAAGCTTGTGCGATACGCCCGGAGCCAGAGGGAGGACCTGCACATCGTCGCACGCGCCTATGATCGTCGCGCGGTCTACCGGCTCTACCAGGCCGGCGCCAACGACATCGTACGCGAGGTGTTCGATGGCTCGCTCCGCGCCGGGCGTTATGTGCTGGAAAACGTGGGGCTGTCGGAATTCGAGGCGGCAGAGGCGACGCGCGTCTTCTACGAGATCGACCGGTACGGCGTGAAAGCACTGGCCGAACTCTGGCGCGAGGAAATTCCATCGGCGAAGAACCAGGCCTATATCGACCGGGCGCGCGAGTTGCAGCAGGAGCTGGAGATCGCGCTGGCCCAGCAGGCGGACGAGGCGCGGCGCAAGCGCGCCTGAAACGGCGGTCGGCGCGCATGAAAAAGCCCGGCCACCACAAGGCAGCCAGGCTTTTTCAGGATCGTTTTGCGGATCAGGCCGCGCGGCTGGTCAGGACCGCGTCCACCTGGCGCGCCGCTTCCATTTCGTCGCCACCGTCCACGGCGGCGACTTCGCGGGTGAGCCGCTCAAGTGCCGCTTCATAGAGCTGACGCTCGGAATAGCTCTGCTCGCGCTGGTCGTCGCTGCGATGCAGGTCGCGGACGACCTCCGCGATGGCGATCAGGTCGCCGGAATTGATCTTCTGCTCGTACTCCTGCGCACGACGCGACCACATCGCGCGCTTGACCTTCGCCTTCCCTTTCAGCGTCTTCATCGCCTGGCTGATCACGTCGGGGCTGGAGAGCGCACGCATTCCGACGTCGGTTGCCTTGTGAGTCGGCACGCTGAGCTTCATCTTGTCCTTCTCGAAGGAGATCACGAAGACCTCCAGCGGGAAGCCTGCGACCTCCTGCTGTTCGATGGAAATGATCTGGCCGACGCCGTGCGCCGGGTAGACCACGTATTCGTTCGGGCGAAAGTCGAGCTTCTTCGACTTGGACATGTATCGTTCTTCCTTTTTCTTCTCACTTGGGGGAGCGAGCCAGACAAGCAGATCCGCAATGGCGGGGCAGTGGTGACCTCGTCAAGTTGCAGACTGTGAGCTAGATTTGCTGCAAAGTGCCTTTTCTTTGCAGTGATATGGGCCTTTTCCCGCTCATTTGTAACACATGCATAACACAAAATTCGTGATTCTGAAAGTTCGTCCGGGATAAGGCGCTGTTTTGCCGCCACAATACGCGGCCCGTGACCCGCCGGTCACGTCGAAACAGGGTTCAGACAGGCGTGCGGACCCGTCAGCCACCCTCGCCCGGGGCTTCGGAAAAGTACTTTTCGAGCTTCCCCGTCTCGCCGTCACGCTCGTCCGCGTCGGGCAACGGGTCTTTCTTGGTGATGATCACCGGCCACATCTCGGAGTACTTCCGATTGAACTCGACCCATTTCTCCATGTCGGGCTCGGTATCGGGGCGGATCGCGTCGGCCGGGCACTCCGGTTCGCACACCCCGCAGTCGATGCATTCGTCGGGATGGATCACCAACATGTTCTCACCTTCGTAGAAACAATCCACCGGGCAGACTTCCACGCAGTCGGTGTATTTGCAGGCGATGCAGTTGTCGTTGACGATGTAGGTCATGCGGCCTTCCGGAAGGGTTGACGGAAGCGGGTTAGACCAGCGCGCGCCATCATTCAAGATGGGCTTTTCGGGAAAGATCAAGCTTGCGGCGGTCGCGGCCCGTCGGTCGCCCCTTTCCTTCGAAGCGCGGATTTCCCGGAACATCCGTCTCGGGGGCGTCGCCGGGCGGATCCAGATCGGTGTAGAGCGCCTGCGCCTCGGGGGCCGGACCGCGACGTGTGCCGATGGCCTCGACGCGAATGACACGGACCCGGTCGTCCTTGGCGAAGGTCAGAACATCGCCCGGCGCCACCAGGTGCGCGGGTTTCTGTATCCTGCCCGCGTTCAGCCGCACGTGGCCCGCGCTGACCTGGGCCGCGGCGAGCGTGCGGGTCTTGAAGAAGCGGGCGTGCCACAGCCACTTGTCGACACGCAGCTTCTGACCCGCCGGCGCGGCCAAGCGTTACTTGTTCCCCTTGAGCGCGGCGAGCGCAGCGAAGGGATTGTCGGGATCGATCGGCTTGTCCTTGCGCGGCGGGCGCGCCTCGAAGCTGCGGGACTTGTCGTCCGGCTTGCTGCCCTTGCCCTTGGCGCCTTGCGGGTGCGGCTTCTTGCCGCCGCGCGGCTTGCCGCGACCGTCCGCCTTCTGCGGACGTCCACCCCGGGTGCGGTTGTTGCCGCGCCCGGCCCAGGTAAACGAATAGAAGACCTCGATTTCCGGCTCTTCCGCACCATCGGCGGGCGTTCCCGGCAGAACCTCCGTCTCGCTGGCCTCCGGGATGTCGGCGACAACCTCCGGGGCTTCGGCCGGCTCCTCGGCCATCGGGGCTGTGCCCTCGTCCGGCAAGGCTGCATCCGCGGCAGCCGGTGCTTCGGGCATGTCCACCGCCGGATCGGCCGGCGCCTCGCCATCGGCCGGTGGCGAGGCTGGGGCTTCCTCAGTCACCACCTTGTCGACCGCTTTGACTTTCGTGCGCTCGCCGCGTTCGGCCTTGTAGCCCAGCCCCTGCATCAGGTCGGCGAACTGTTCCAGCGTCATGCCGGTGATCGACAGCATGTCGGGCTTGGCCTCGAACCCGCCCCGGCTATCCTCGGCACGCAGCATGTCGGCCAGCCGTTCGAGCATGTCGATGCGTATCGCCCGGTCGCCCGCGATCCGGTAGCCGGCCATCGTGAAGGCGCCATTGGGGGCCGAGTGGTCGGACGGGATCGTCACCAGACCCGGCGGCGGTGCCTCGGGGAACTCCGACAGCCCTTCGTTCAGCGACCAGAGCACCAGGCGCATCCGCGTGGGCGCGGGTTTCAGTAGCATCGGCATGAAGATCGTGAACTGCCCGAAGCGCACACCGTGCTTGCGCAGCAGCCCCCGCGCCTCCTGGTCCAGCGCCTTTACCTCGTCGGCGACCTGCGCCCGCGGCAGGATGCCCATCGCTTCGACCAGACGGAAGGCGAACCCGCGGGCCAGCCCGGTCAGCGTCTCGTCCTTCTGCATGGAGACCATCGGCTCGAACAGCGCCGCGATGCGCCGGTCGATGAAATGCTGCAGGCGCCGCTGTACCTTTTCCGCCACTTCCGGCCCGGCCACGTCGTCGACAAAGGCCTCGACCCGCGGCTTCAGCGGCTCAGACCCGGCGACAAGCTTGCCCACCGCAGCCTTCCCCCACATCAGCCCGCCCTGTTCGGTGAAATCGATCTCCGGATCGGGCGCATTGTAGAA
>CBDUPF010000242.1:0-6519 GCA_965369035.1 uncultured Aliishimia sp. | reverse complement strand
GAAATTCCCCGTCTACCGGCCTTGTGGGTTCGCGTGCCTCTGATGGGCGGTTGGCCGTGTGCCTGGTCAGCGTGCGCACCTTCATGAGTGCTGAGGGCGCGGGGTTGCCCCCGCGCCCTCGCTTTTGTCCAGCCTTACCGGAAGGGCGGGCTGTAGAGCAGGCCGCCTTCTTTCCACTGCGCGTTCAGTCCGCGCGCCAGGCCGATCGGCGTCGCTTCACCGATGTTCTTCTCGAAGATCTCGCCATAGTTTCCTTCGACGGAAATGGCGCGCTTGGCCCAGTCGGCGTCGAGCCCGAGCATCTCGCCCAGGTTGCCTTCGGTGCCGAGCAGACGGTTGATCTCGGGCGTCTCCGGATTGGCCGATTCGCCCAGGCTGGTGACGTTGGTCGAGGTCACACCCAGTTCTTCGGCCGAGATCAGCGCGTTCAGCGTCCAGCGCGCGATGTCGGCCCATTCGTTGTCGCCGTGGCGCACGAGGGGGCCGAGCGGCTCCTTGGAGATGATCTCCGGCAGGATGACATGGGCGCTCGGGTTTTCGAACGTGGCGCGGGTAGCCGCGAGGCCGGAGGCATCGGTCGTGTAGACGTCGCATGCGCCCGCGAGATACTGCTGCTGCGCCTCGGCGTTGGTTTCGATCGGAACCGGCTCGTAGCTGATGTTGTTGGAGCGGAAGAAATCGGCAAGGTTCAACTCGGTCGTCGTGCCGGTCTGGATGCAGACCGTCGCGCCATCGAGATCCTTGGCCGAGGAGACCCCCAGTTCCTTCGGCACCATGAAGCCCTGACCGTCGTAGTAGTTCACGCCGACGAATTCGAACTTCAGGTCCACGTCACGGCTGAAGGTCCAGGTCGTGTTGCGGGCCAGAAGGTCGAGTTCACCCGATGCCAGCGCCGTGAACCGGGTCTTGGGCGTCGTCGGCACGAACTCGACGGCGGTCGCATCGCCGAGAACGGCGGCCGCCACCGCCCGGCAGATCGCCACGTCGAAGCCCTTCCATTCGCCGTTGGCGTCCGGCGCACCGAACCCCGCCAGACCGGTGACGACGCCGCAGTTCAGTTTCCCGCGTGCCTTGACGTCATCCAGCGTTCCGGCCACCACCGCGCCGGCCGCAAGCCCGGTCGCAGTCAGCGCGCCCAAAAAAACGGATTTCTTCATATTAACCTCTTCCTGATTTCCCCGCCTCTTCTCTTGGCGGCTCTTCCCGGCCGTTATGGACCGGAGGCGATTTTCCCCGCAGAACTCCCCCTGCGGATGCCCCAGAGTTTGTGCGATTTGGAGCATGAAGGTCAAGGCGCCAGAGGGAGCCCGTGCATATTTCTTGTGACAATGCACGAGATTAAGGCTTGCCGTTGCGTCAGGTTTCGCGGGCCAGACGGGCGAACCGATTGGCCACGAGAAAGCCTTCTCGCCTGGCGTGTCGCGATGCAATGGCCTCTTCATCCTCGCCCCACTGCTCCTCCTGCCAGAGCTCGTCGATGAGCGCTGTTTGCCAGAGGGTTTCGGGCGGATGCGCCTCGGTCAGGGTCGCGTAGCCGATCACCCATGACCCCGAAAGCGTCACCAGTTCGTGCAGTGCGGTCAGCGCGAACGGATCGAGCTCCGCCGTCCTGCGCCGGATCTCTGCCCGGCTTGGCTCCGGCTGGGTGATGGGCATCAGGCCGGATTGCACATCGAGATGGACGGCCAGTTCCTGCGCGGCCCAGTCGAGCAGCGGGTCCCAGTGTTCCGCCTGCCGTCCGATCAGCGCGTCCGGCTCCGTCGCGCGATAGCACAGAAGATCGTTCGCACCGTAATCCGCGAGCAGAGCGGCGACGGCATCCTGCTGCGTCGCAACCTTGTCGATCGCCGAATTGGCGAGCCGCGTAAGCGGCATGGCGCCGGGGTCGATCTCGCCCTGCTGCGCGTCCCACTCCGCCGCGACGGCCTCGGCCAGCGCGCGGCTGGGCAGATCGAAGGCGGATTTGAACGGTGTCCGCACGGGCCTGCCGTCGAGCAGGACGGAATATCCGCCGTCGGTTTCGGTCGTGACGGCCTGTTTCCAGAACCGCTTGCGTTTCCACTCGCTCATGACGCGGGCTCCAGAAGGCTGTCCACGCTGTCCGCCAGATGGGCGAAATCCTCGATGATGACGTCCGCGCCAAGCTCTGCGGCGGGATGATAGCCCCACGACACGCCGACCGTGCGGACCCCCGCGGCGCGGGCCATGTCCATGTCATAGCGCGTGTCGCCCACCATGACCGCCCGCGACGCATCGATCCCGGCATCCGCGAGGCAGGCATGGATCATGGACGGATGCGGTTTGGACGGATGGTGATCGGCGGTCTGCAGCGAGATGAAATAGCGCTCCAGCCCGTGCACGGAAATCAGCGCATCGAGCCCGCGGCGGGACTTGCCGGTCGCCACCCCGAGCAGCGTGCCCGCCTCCGCATGCAGCCGGTCGAGCGCGTCGCGGGCACCGGGATAGAGCGGGCTGGCATCGGCGCCGTTCCTCTGGCGCGCGGCCAGATAGGACGCCTTGTAGGCGCTGGTGAGTTCCCCCCACGCCGGCTCGTCAAGGTGCGGAGAAAGCTGCGCGAAAGCCGCGGGAAGCGACAGCCCCACGATCCCCAGAATGGCCGACCGTTCGGGCATCGGATGGCCCAGCGCGTCATAGGCGGACTGCATCGACGCCAGTATCTCGTTCTGGCTGTCGACCAGCGTGCCGTCCACGTCGAAGATCACGAGCCGCAGGTCGGTCATGTCCAGTCCTCGTCGAACGGATCCTCCGGCGCCTCGGCCGGGGACCAGCCGAAGGTGTCCCATGTCCGGCGCATATGCTCCGGCAAGGGGGCCACCAGATGCAGGCGCGCACCGCTCACGGGGTGTTCCAGCGTCAGCGACCGCGCGTGCAGGTGCAGCTTGCGCGACAACGCGTCACCGAGACCCGCGCCCCAGCCGTCGCCCAGGTTCTCCTGCCCCGATCCGCCGTACTTGCCATCCCCGATGATCGGGTGCCCGATCTTCGCCATATGCGCGCGCAGTTGATGGGTCCGGCCGGTAACCGGCTGCAACGCGACCCAGGCGCAGCGCTTGGCGGCGGCCTCGATCGTGGCGTAATTCGTCTCCGCGCGCTTGGCGCCGGGCGTGCTGTCGATCTCGTCGGGATGGAGCGCGATCATCTTCTCGCCTTCGCCGCCGGGGCCGTGACCCGATGCCTTGGCCAGCGCATAACGGATCGTGCCGTTCTTCGGGTGCGGGGCGCCGGCCACGACCGCCCAGTAGACCTTGCGGGTCTCGCGGTGGCGGAAATTGGCGGTCAGCACCTTTGCCGCCTCCCGCGTGCGCCCCATGATCAGGACGCCGGAGGTGTCCTTGTCCAGCCGATGCACCAGCCGCGGGTTCTCGTCGTAGCCGAAGCGCAGCGCCTCGCCCATGCCGTCCACATGACGCGCCTGCCCCGAGCCGCCCTGCACCGGCAGCCCCGGCGGCTTGTTGAGCGCCAGCACGTGGTCGTCGCGAAAGATCACGCAGCTGCGGATCATCTCCGCATCGCTGTCGGTCACCCCGGGCCGGGCCGGCATCGCGGGGGCGGCCTCGTCAGGCAAGGGGGGCACGCGGATGCTCTGGCCCTCCGCGACGCGCGTGTTGGCCTTGACCCGCCCGCCATCCACGCGGCATTCGCCCTTGCGGCACATCTTCTCGATCCGGCCCTGCGACAGTTGCGGGAACCGCCGCTTGAGCCAGCGGTCAAGGCGCTGATCGCCCTCGCCCGCGGCCACCGTCACCGTCTGCACCCCGCTCATGCGAAGATCCCCCGCGTCAAACTCATCCCCAGCGCCAGACCGCCCACCGACAACCCGACCGACAGCGCGACATAGAGCATCGCCGGGCCGATCTGGCCCCGCTCCACCAGCGTCATGGTTTCGAGCGAGAAGGCGGAAAAGGTGGTGAACCCGCCCAGCAGGCCGGTCATCACGAAGGGGCTCAGATGGGTCAGCCCGCGATGCGCCGCTGCTACCACGAAGACCCCCATCAGGAAGGAGCCGAGAACGTTCGCCCCGAGGATCGCCAGCGGGAATTCCGTCACGCCCGCCAGGCGCAGCACGCCGATGCCCCAGAGCCAGCGGAGCGATGCGCCAATGGCCCCGCCGAGGGCAACGAGAGAAAGCGTGGTAATCATGGGCGGTCTGTCGCGCCTGATCCGGGGAGAGTCAAGTTTCCCGCTTCGCCCGCAGCTTGGAGAAGTAGTCGAGCCGCTTTTTCAGGTCCCGCTCGAACCCGCGCTCCACCGGTTGGTAGAATGCAGCGCGATCCATACCGTCGGGAAAGTAGTTCTGACCCGAAAATCCGTCTTCCGCATCGTGGTCATAGCTGTATCCGGCGCCGTAGCCCTCGTCCTTCATCAACCGGGTCGGCGCGTTCAGGATGTGTTTGGGCGGCGGGGCGGAGCCGGACTGACCGGCCTCCCGCATGGCCGCCTTGTACGCCACGTAGGCCGCGTTCGACTTCGGCGCCAGCGCCAGGTAGAGGACGGCCTGCGCCAGAGCCAGTTCGCCCTCCGGCGAGCCCAGGCGCTCATAGGTCTCCCACGCCTGCAGGCAGAGCGCCTGGGCCTGCGGGTCGGCAAGGCCGATATCCTCCACCGCCATGCGCGTGATCCGGCGCGCGAGATAGCGCGGATCCTCCCCGCCCTTCAGCATCCGCGCCAGCCAATAGAGCGCGGCGTCCGGGTCCGACCCGCGCACGGATTTGTGCAGCGCGGAGATCAGGTTGTAGTGCTCGTCGCCCGACTTGTCGTACTTCGTCGCGCGCCGCATCAGCCGCGCGGTCAGCGCATCCGTATCCAGCGGACCGGGCACGTCCCAGGCTACGATCTGCTCCACCAGGTTCAGCAAGGCACGGCCGTCGCCATCGGCCATCCCGATCAGCGCGTGGCGTGCCTGCGGGTCAAGCGGCACGTCGCGGCCGATCTCCGCCTCGGCCTTGGCCAGGATGCGTTCGAGGTCCGCGTCGCTCAACCGCTCCAGCACCAGCACCTGCGACCGGCTCAGCAGGGCGGAGTTGAGTTCGAAGGACGGATTCTCGGTGGTGGCCCCCACCAGCAGGATCGTCCCGTCTTCCATGTGCGGCAGGAACCCGTCCTGCTGCGCCTTGTTGAAGCGGTGGATCTCGTCGACGAACAGCAGCGTGCCGCGGCCGTTTCGGTGCCGGATCTTCGCGGCCTCGAAGACCTTCTTCAGGTCGGCGACACCGGTGAAGATCGCGCTGATCTGTTCGAAATGCAGATCGGTCTCATGCGCCAGCAGCCGCGCGATGGTGGTCTTGCCGACACCCGGAGGCCCCCAGAAGATCAGCGACCCAAGCGTGCCCGACGCCAGCATGACCGTCAGCGGCGCATCCGGTCCCAGAACTCTCGCCTGCCCGACCACCTGGTCGAGAGATTGCGGGCGCAGCCTGTCGGCCAGCGGTCTGCGGCCCTGCTTCTGCGGCGCGGTCTCCGTGTCGAAAAGGTCCGCCACCCCCTCAGGTCCGGAAGCTGAGCACGACGCGGCCATTGCCACGCTGCACGGCGAGCCGGAACTGGCCCGGGCGCGACAACGCGGCCTCGACCATCTGCGGGGTGTCGACCCGGGTACCGTTGATCAGCTGGATCACGTCGCCCGGGCGCAGTCCGACACGGGCACCGAACCGCCCCGGCTCGGTCACCAGGACGCCGGACGCCTCCAGCGGCAGCCCGTATTCCGCGATGACGGCCGGGTTGATCCGCACAAGCTTCAGACCCGGCAGCACGGTATCCCGGGGAAGTTCCGTATCGGCCCGGGGCGGATCGTCCGGCGGCGGCGCGAGCGTGACCAGCACGCTGCCGCGCTTTCCGCGCCGGATGTAGTCGACCAGAACGTCGGCCTCTCGTGCCACGGACATGCGGTAGACGAGTTCGCCCGGCGTATTGACCGGCACGCCCTCGACCGCCGTGATCACGTCGCCGATCTCGAACCCGGTCCGGGCAAAGGGGCTCTCCGGATGCAGCGCCGTGATGACCACCCCTTCGGGTACGCCCATGCCCAGCGATTCCGCGATATCCTGGTTTACCGGCTGGCCCGACATGCCGGCCCAGGGACGTTCGAACTGCGCCCGGCCATCGCGCGCCTGGGTCAGAAACGCCTCGACCAGATTGGCCGGGATCGCGAAGCCGATCCCGTTGGACCCGCCCGAGCGCGTGACGATCCGCGTGTTGATCCCTATCAACCGGCCCTCGATGTCGATGAGCGCCCCGCCGGAATTGCCGGGGTTGATCGGCGCATCGGTCTGGATGAAATAGCCGCGCCCCGAACCGCGCGCGCCGCCCGACCGCGCCAGCCCGGACACGATGCCCGACGACACGGTCTGACCCACGCCGAACGGGTTGCCGATGGCCAGCACGAGTTCGCCCACCTCCACGCTGTCGCTGTCACGGAGCGGCAGGCTCGGCAGGTTCTCGGCGCCCTCGAGCTTCAGGATGGCGAGGTCGCTGTCCTCGTCTCCGAGGATCACGCGCGCG
>CBDUPF010000241.1:0-6534 GCA_965369035.1 uncultured Aliishimia sp. | reverse complement strand
AAGACCGACGGTCACCCGATCGTCTATGGCGAGTGGCTCGGTGCACCGGGTCGGCCAACCATCCTGGTCTACGGCCACTATGACGTCCAGCCCGTGGACCCGCTGGAGCTGTGGAAGACGCCACCGTTCGAACCGACCGTTCGTGGCGGGAAGATCTACGCGCGCGGGGCCTCGGACGACAAGGGGCCGATGCTGATCGCGATCGAGACCCTGATCGCATTTCTGGAGGTCGAGGGGCGGCTTCCGGTCAACGTACGGCTTTTGCTGGAGGGTGAAGAGGAAACCGGCAGCCCGTCGTTGCGCGCGATCCTCGATACGCACCGGGACCGTCTGGCCGCGGATGCGGTGCTCTCGGCGGACGGGGCGCGCTGGCGGGCGGATCTGAACACGATCAATACCGGCAGCCGCGGCAACAGCGGGTTCGAAATCGCGGTGCGGACCGCGGCAAAGGACCTGCATTCCGGCCAGTACGGCGGGGTGGTGCCGAACGCATTGCACGTTCTGGCCGACCTCGTCTCGAGCCTGCGCGACGCGAACGGCCGCATCGTGGTGAAGGGTTTCACCGACGGCGTGGCGGAGCCCACGGACGAACAGCGCGCAATGATGGCCGCGATACCATTCGACGAGGCAGGGCTTTACGACCGGCTCCATACCCAGCCGGCGGGCGAACCGGGTTACGGCTTTCTCGAACGGCTCTGGCTGCGCCCCACGCTGGAGGTGAACGGAATGTGGGGCGGCTACACCGGTGCCGGCGCCAAGACCGTGATCCCGAACGAAGCCCATGCGAAGTTCACGATGCGGCTGGTTCCGGGTCAGGATCCGGACCAGGCTCGCGGCGCGGTGCTCGACCACCTGACCGCGCGCTGTCCGCCCGGCGCATCGCTGACCGTCACGGATGAATGCGGCTCGGCCCGCGCCTACTCCGTGCCGGAGGACCACCCGCTTCTGATTGCGGCCGAGGATGCACTGGAAGAGACGACGGGCAACCGGCCGGTTCGCGTGCGGATCGGGGCGACGCTGCCGCTGAGCGATATCGTGCAACAGACGCTCGGGCTCGACACGGTGATGTTTTCCTTTTCCACGGCGGACGAGGATTACCACGCACCGAACGAATTCCTGCGCCTGTCGTCGATCGACGAAGGGCTGGCGGCCTGGGTCGCCCTGCTGCGGCGCGTAGGCGCCCGGAGCCCCGCGGATTTCGCGCCCTTCCGGCCGTGATCCCGCGCGGGGGAGACACACAGGCGGCTGCCGTCGACAATCTCCGCGGTGCGGCGTTTCTTGTCGCCGCGGCGGCGTTCTTCACCGCCGAGGTGGTTGCGGTGCGGATGCTCGGGGGGCGGGCGACCGACGGGCAGATCGTCTTTGCCCGCGCCGTGATGCAGCTTGCCGCCGTCTCGCTCTGGATCCTGCCGGGCCGACGCGGCCTGCTCCGCACACGCCGCCCCGGTCTGCACCTTTTGCGCGGACTGACCAGCCTGCTGTGCTGGTGGCTGTATTACCGCAGCTTCCAGGCTCTCGATCTCGCGCTGGCCACGATCCTGACGTTCTCGACCTCTCTCTTCGTGGTCCTTCTCGCCGGCCCGATCCTGGGGGAGCGGGTGAGCGGACTTCGCTGGGCGATGACCGTGCTGGGGTTCGCCGGCATCGCCGTCGCCACCGTACCCGATATCGGCGGATCCGGTGCGGCGCCACTGGGCGTGGCGGCCGGGCTTGGTGCCGCCCTCGCCGCATCCGCGCTGATTTTCCAGAACCGAATCCTCGCGCGGACCGAATCCACCGCCACGATCATGTTCTACATCGGTCTCGTCGCGACGCTCGGCACGCTGCCGGTGCTTCTGGCGGACTGGCGACCGGTGGAGGGTGGCGTACTTCTGCTGCTCGCACTGTCCGGCGGCCTCGGCACCGCCGGAATGCTCTTTACCATCGAGGCCTACCGGGTTGGCGAGGTATCGGCGCTGGCGCCGTTTCCCTATCTCCGGCTGGTCTTTTCCATGGCGGCGGGAGTCCTGCTCTTTGCCGAGTTGCCGGGTGTGCACACGATGCTGGGCGCAATTCTGATCGTCGTTTCGGCACTGGCCGTGACGCGTGGTGAGGCACGCCCGCCCGGCTCCGCATGATGAATTGCAGGTACCCCGGCGCCTTGCACGACGCCGGATCTCCGGAGCACGACGCGGCCCCACCTGCCCCCATGGAGTCGTCGTCATGCCGAACCGCGCTGAAACGCAGACGATTGACGGCACGGACGACCCGCGCGATGTCTTCCGCCCGAAACAAGTCGCCGCGGACAGCGGTACGGTAGGAGGATCGCATGGCCTGGATACTTCTGTTCTTCGCGGGGCTGTTCGAGATCGGCTGGGCCGTCGGGCTCAAGTACACCGAGGGCTTCACCCGGCTGCTGCCGACATTGCTGACGGCGGGATCCATGGCGATCAGCCTCTTGCTGCTGGGGCTGGCGCTCCGTACCATCCCGCTGGGGACCGGCTACGCGGTCTGGACCGGGATCGGCACGGTCGGTACCGTGATCTTCGGAATCGCATTCCTGGCGGAACCGGCGACGGCGCTGCGCCTGGGGTGCGTCGGCCTCATCCTTGCCGGCATCGTCGGCCTCAAGCTCGTTTCAACCGCCTGACACTCGAGGAGAGCATCATCATGGAAATCGAACGCCGCCACAGTGGCAAGCGCATGTCACAGATCGTCATTCACGGCGACACGATCTATCTTGCCGGTCAGGTCGGGCGCGCCGATGTGTCGGTTGCCGAGCAGACGCAGGATTGCCTCGATTCGATCGACCGCCTGCTCGCCGAGGCCGAATCAGACAAGACACGCATCCTGCAGGCCGTCATCTGGCTTGCCGACATGAGCGATTTCGCCGCGATGAACCAGGTCTGGGACGCCTGGGTCCCGGAGGGTCACGCGCCCGCCCGCGCCTGTGGCGAATCGAAGCTCGCCACGCCGGACTACCTTGTGGAAATCATCGTGACGGCGGCGCGCAAGTAACGCGCCGACCGGGTTCAAGAGGTGCTGGCATCAGGTCGCCAGCACGTTGCGGAACTGCCAGGGATCGGTTTCGTCGATATCCTCCGGGAACTGCGTCCAGCGGTCCTGCAGCGGTGTCCAGTCGGTGTAATGCGCCTCCACCGGTCCCAGGTAGGGCCGTTGAACCTCCAGACACCGGACATGGTCCATCTCGTCGGTCTCCACGATCCCGGCGTTCGGGTTTTCCAGCGCCCAGACCATGCCGGCCAGCACCGCCGAGGTGACCTGCAGCCCGGTCGCATTCTGGTGCGGTGCCAGGTCGCGCGCCTCCTCGTTGGAGAGCCGCGAGCCGTACCAGAGCGCGTTCTTCTCGTGCCCGAAGAGCAGCACGCCCAGCTCGTCGATGCCCTCGACGATCTCGTCCTCGGTCAGGATGTGGTGTTTTTCCTGCTGTCGGCCAGACCCGAACATCTCGTGCAGCGACAGGACCGCGTCGTCGCAGGGGTGATAGGCATAGTGGCAGGTCGGACGGAATTCCGGATCGGCGCCCTGCCCCACGGTGTAGTAATCCGCGATGGAAATCGCCTCGTTATGGGTGACGAGGAACCCGAATTGCGGTCCGGGCGTGGGACACCAGGTATGCACGCGGGTGATCGCACCGGGACGTTCGAGCCAGATCCCGGCCTTGCAGCCGGCATCCTGCCGGTGGCCATTTTCGGGAAACCAGGTCTCATGGGTGCCCCACCCGAGTTCGGCGGGCTGAAACCCTTCGGAGATGAACCCCTCGACCGACCACGTGTTGACGAATACGCCCCGGGGGCGCGGTACGCGGCGCGCCTGCGTGTCCCGCTCCGCGATATGCACGCCCTTGACGCCCAGCGACTGCATCAGGCGCGCCCAGCCGTCGCGGTCGGCGGGCATCTCCGCCTCGCGGCCGGTGTCCTTGGCCAGCGTCATCAGCGCTTCCTTGACGAACCAGCTCACCATGCCCGGATTGGCGCCACAGCAACTCACCGCTGTCGTGCCGCCGGGGTTGCGCGCCTTCTCGTCCCGGACCGCCTGGCGCAGCGCATAGTTGGTCCGTTCGGCGTTGTCGGTGGTGCCGAAATAGTACCCCGCCCAGGGCTCCACCACCGTGTCGATATAGAGCACGCCGAGCTCGCGCATATACGTCATGATATCGAGCGATGAGGTGTCGACCGACAGGTTCACGCAGAACCCGCCACCTCCCGCGAACAACTCGCCCAGAACCTCCCGGTAGTTCTCGGGGGTGATCTTGACCTGGAGGTGATTGATCTTGTGCCGGCGCAGGAAGTTGGCCTGTCCGGGGTCGGGTTCGATCACGGTCAGCTTGCTCGCGTCATAGTCGAAATGGCGTTCGATCAGCGGCCAGGTGCCTTTGCCGATCGAACCGAATCCGATGATGACGATGGGGCCGTCGATCCGGCCGTACACGGGATAATTCTGTGCCACACGCGCCTCCTTGGGGGTTGTGCCCGCAATACAATGCGTGGCCCCGCAGGGCAATTCGGTTCCGACGCGAGGCAAAAGGCCCGACAGGACACGCAATGTGTCGCGCGAACATCCGGTGGCCTTGCAGGCCCGGACTGCGTAACACTAAAGGCCAAGGATACCTCCATGTCAGGATGAGACGTGAGTTCGAAACGGCGGCAGATCAAGGCAGCGCGGCGATTTCCACCCGGGTCGGTTCCCGGCCAGCTGGAGATCGCACATCCCGCGGAGAAGCCGAGCATTCGCGTCATGGCATTCGGCCCGGACCACCTGCTGGAACAGCAGGTCAAGGACGTGGCGTCCATTGTGGAGATCCGGAGAAAATATCCGACCATATGGATAGATATCGTTCAATTCGGCGATGCCGAGCTGATCTCCGAAATCGGCAAGACCTTCGATCTTCACAGGTTGGCTCTGGAAGATGCGATCAACACGCACCAGCGCCCCAAGGTCGAGGAATATGACGATCACCTGTTCATTGTCGCCCTGATGTTGAACCAGCACAGCCCGGTCGAGACGGAGCAGGTCGCGTTCTTCATGGGCAAGGGCTATGTCATCACGTTCCAGGAAAGACCCGGGGACTGTTTCGAAAACGTGCGGGACCGAATCCGCAAGGCCACGGGACGGATTCGCAGCGCGGGATCGGACTATACCTCCTACGCGCTGTTGGACGCGATCATCGACAGCTACTTTCCGGCTCTCGAGAAGACCGGTGATCTGCTCGAGGCACTCGAAGACCGTGTCGTCACCTCACCCGAGCCCGGGAACATCACCGAGCTTCACGACATGAAGCGCAGGCTTCTGCTGCTGCGCCGCGCAATCTGGCCGCATCGCGAGGTTTTCAACAATCTGGTTCGCGATGAGCATCCTCTCATCGCCACCGAGACAAGGCCGTTCCTGCGCGACTGCTACGACCATACCATACAGTTGATGGATATCGTCGAGACGTATCGCGAAATGGCTTCGGGGCTGGTCGATGTGCATATTTCGAGCGTCAGCATGAAGCTCAATGAAGTCATGAAAGTCCTGACCGTCGTGGCGACCATCTTCATTCCGCTCAGCTTCATCGCGAGCGTCTACGGCATGAACTTCGACCGCGAGGTATCGCCCTGGAACATGCCGGAACTGGGGTGGTACCTTGGATATCCCTTTGCACTTCTGACGATGATCGCGTCGGCTGCAGGACTTCTGTGGTACATATGGAAGAAGGGTTGGCTGCGTTAGCCACATGGTTTTGGGTGCGACAACGCCTCGGGCGGGCCCTGGAGAAACCGTTCTGTTCCCGCTGTTTGAATGCAAGGCGCGGCAGGTTCGGCCCACCCGGTTCGGGGCAATTCACTGCGACGCTGCGACATGGATGCGGCGGTCCGCTTCTTCATCGGCCCTGTCCCGGCCTTCACTTCGCCCGGCCCCGCCCGGGCGTCGTCCCGCGTTAGTGGACGGCGCGTCAGTAGACGGCGCGCGACAGGATCCAGGGCACCAGTTCCGTCAGCAGTGCGGCACTTGCCCGGTCGAACCCGGCCACGATGCTGTCGGAATCGGTCGCGGAGACCGGCTCGACCGTCTGGAATGACCGCGTCGCGACCACGCGGGCGTCGCGTTCGCGTACGATCCGCAGGTCGAGCCGGATGCGCACGGAGGCGCCATCGCCCTCCGCGTCGGTTTCCGCCTGGAAATCGGTCAGTTCACCCAGCACCGCGAAATCGGCGACCGCGCCGATAGGACGGCGTCCAACGGACCCCAGCGCACCGGTTTCCGCCAGGCTGCGCACGATCAGGGTCTGCAGCATGACCGGTGCCGTATCGGACCAGCGCACGTCGGGCAGGTACTGCGCCTGCAGCGGCGAGGGGCGGATCATGATGCGCTCGGTCGCCAGCGCGCCGCTCGCGATGGGCTCCTCCACGACCAGTTCGATGCCTCGGCGACGCGCGGCGACCGTTTGCGCGGGGGGCGTGCGCAATTCGTAAATATCCAGCGGCTGCGAAGCGCTGCCCAGCGCCGACAGCGCCGTGCACCCGGGAAGCATGAAGGTAAGTCCAAGGAGAG
>CBDUPF010000240.1:0-6556 GCA_965369035.1 uncultured Aliishimia sp. | reverse complement strand
AACGCCTCGAAAGCCTGATCATGACCGCAGTCGGCCACATCGCGGCGAACTCGAGCGGCTCCGTCGCCTTGCTGCCCGATGAATTCAACGCGCCGCTTCTCGACAGCACCGCCGGCGACCTTCTGGCTTTCGGGCTCTCGGGCGGCGTGGACGCGCCCGTGGCCGCGACGCGTGGGGGCGGACTGCGCGGCGGTTTCGACGGGCTTCCGCCGGTCCAGGTCACGCCGCTCTTCTTTGCCGTGGGCAGCAACCTGGTGCGGTGCATCAACGAGACCCAGCCGACGGTCGGCGCGGACGAGTTCCGCATCTTCGTGACCGGCTCCGTGCTGGGGCCGATCGATCCGAAGCTCTACAACGACAACGATGCCATCGTGAAATTCGACACCGACGGCGTGAGCGACTCCCGGAACGGCACGCCGCGCCGGTTCGAATACGCGATGCAGGAGATGCCGGTTGGCACCTTCGGCTACCGCGTCGTGGGCATGCCGTTCGAGCAGGACCAGATCTCCGACAAGGACGTGCGCGAGACCGTCGAGAAGATCCTGGTGATCCTCGACCAGGCGGATCAGGCGCTGCCGCAGAATGTCGAGGCGCTGCTGGCACCGCTTCTGGGCCCGGCAGGTCCGGGCACGGCGCTCGCCATCTCGCTCCTGCGCCGGTTCCTGCGCAGCGGCGAGATCCGGGAGCGGATGCTGTCGATCTTCTACACCGTTGTCTCCAGCTTCTACAATTCGCTGCCCGGGACCCGGAACGAGGCGTTCACGCCTTACGTGCTGAGCGGAACCTTCTCTCGCGATGCGCAGGGGGAGCTGGCTCAGGCGCTGCTGATCGCGTCGGTCGACGGGAACAATACCCGGGCCACGAACCTGCCGCGGGCCGTGACGCTGACCTATGACCGGAAAAACGCCGAGAGCATCAAGACGATCTCGAATGTCGAGGTGCGCGAGATCCCTCTGGGTGAACGCGGGCGCTACGAGCTGACGGCGATCATCGCGATCCGGACCACGCGCATGGCGCCGAACTGAGGCACGGGGCGCGACCCGTTCGGACCGGGTGGCGCCTGCGCCGTCCGGCAACAGGATCACCGCAGACAACCTGCCCAGAAAAAATCCGAACCGGTGCATCCAATAGCGCGTCCGCATCCGAACAGGCGAATACGAGACTTTGACAGATTGACGACTTCAGAAGGAGTTTTGAGATGATGAAGCATGTTTTGCCGATTGCCGCCCTGGCCGCGGTCACCTGGTCCGAACCGGCGGGTGCGGTCGTTTTCGACGCGATGGAGTCGTCTCGCACCTTCACGATCGATCGCAAGTTCAGCGCCGCTTCGCTGCAGCTGTTCCGCTCCGACGGCGCGCCTGCCAACCGGGACATTCTCGGTGGTCTGGGCGGGTTCATCACGCTCGGCAAGCGGACGGTGCCGATCGATCCGCGTCGGCCGGAAGGCAACGTTCCGCGTGACGGGATGGCCACGATCACGTTCGAGGACATTCTCGATTTAGCCCTGACGATCACCCTGCCGCTGGACACGGATGGCTTGATGACCACGGTGCCGGTCACGCCGTTGCTCGGTGGTCTCGACATTTTCGGAGGAACCTTCACGACCGATGGAACGAACCTGTTTGTCGACGCGTCGGGTCTTCCGACCGGGAACCCGTTTCTGCAGGTCACTCGGGATCGATTCCCGGATGTCCTCGGATTCCCCAATGGCCAGCGCTACGGCGACGACGCGACCGACCAACTTCTGCTTCAGCTCGTGAAGGGTTCGGTCAACGTGCTGACGGCCTCGCTGCCGGACGGGGTCGCGTCGCCGCCGGGAGTGATCGGGTTCGGCGAAGTGTCGGGCGACGACACCGTGATCCTTGCGACCGTGACGCCGGACGCTCCGGTCTCGGCGGTGCCGCTGCCGGCAAGCCTGCTTTTCGGCCTCTCGGCGCTGGCGGGCCTTGCCGCGTTCCGTCGCCGACGGTGAGAGAGCCAGCGCTGGAGTTTCGGGAGATTAGCGGTTCCGATCCTGCCCGCTGTTGCCGTACACTACATACGGGAGTTGGCGACGCGTGGAATTCCAGGGTGCTCGACGACGATGAACTGGCACGGCTGATTGCAAGGACGGCGGAACGCGACCGCGAGGCGTTCCGCACGCTCTACGATCGGACCAGCGGATTGCTGATGGCTATCGCGCTGAGGATGCTGGGCCGGCGCGATCTCGCCGAGGAAGCGGTTCAGGACGCCTTTGTCGCGATCTGGTCGCAGGCCGGCCGGTTTGACCCGTCGCGGGGGACGGCAAGGGGGTGGATCGCGACGATTGCCCGGCGCCGCGCCATCGACCGGCTGCGCGCCAGCCCCTGGCTGCACCGCGAAGTCGCCGAGCAGGCCGAGATCGAGGCCACGATTGCCCGGCTTCCCGAATCCATGACCTTGCGTCATTGCCTGTCGCGCCTGGACGCGGCCACTCGACATGCGATCTGTCTCGCGTACCTTTACGGAATGACCCATAGCGAACTCAACGCACGGACGGGCATCCCGCTCGGAACCCTGAAATCGAAGCTGCGGCGTGGTCTCGCCTCGCTCAGGACGTGTCTCGAAGCATGACCCGCGCGACCCTCACATTCGAACAGGTGCTGGGCCTCGCGGAACCCGGCGAAGAGATTTCGCAGGAGGTGCAATTTCTGGAGCAGGCGCTGCTGCCGCTGCACGGCGCGTCGTCGGAGGCGCCGGCGCCCGACCTCTGGGACCGGATCGAAACCGCGATCGATCGCGAGGACGCCGCCCCCGGAAGCCGCACCATAGCCTCCGACGAGGGGGTCTGGGAGCAGTTCGCGCCAGGTATCGAACGCAAGGTCGTGCATGTGGATCGCGCGGCGGGGACGCAGGCCTATTTCGTGCGCATGGCGAAAGGTGCGATCCTGCCGGGGCATGACCACGCGTCCGACGAGCATTGCGTGGTCCTGGATGGCGCACTCGAGATCGGCGGCGATGTCTTTGGCAAGGGCACCTACCATTTCGTTCGGGATGGAATGCCGCACGGTCCGATCCGCGCGCTTTCGGACACGCATTTCTTCATTCAGGGCGCACTCTGACGGCGGCGCGGGCTCAGCTGCGCCAGAACAGGATGTCGACCTCGCCGTCGCGACCGCGCAGCGTGATCCGCCGGCGCAGATCGGGGGGGCGGATGTCGGGCATCTCCATTGCCTCCACGGTGCTTGCGGTCGCGGCAATCGACGCGCGTTGCTCCTTTGCCGCTTCCAGAAGCCGGGACGCCAGGTTCACGCTGTCCCCGCTGACCGAGAATTGTTGCTGGAGATCGCCGCCGAGGCGCGACAGGATCACGGTGCCGAAATGCAGCCCGACACGGCAGGAAAGCCGCCCCTGGAACTCCAGCTCCTCGTCGAGCCTGCGCACGTCGTCCACGAGTTCGAACGATGCGTCGATTGCCCCGGCAGCCGGTCTTCCGTCGCCGTCCAGCAGCCCGAACACCGCCAGCGCCCCGTCGCCCATGTAGTTGAAGACCAGCCCGCCGTTATCGTGCACGATACGGGTGACGCACCGATGGAACCGCTTGAGGAGCAGTTCCGTGTCCTCCGGTCCCAGGGTCTGGGACATCGCTGTGAACCCGGACAGGTCGACGAAGAGGATCGTCGCGCGCGATGTTTCGGGCGAGGAGAGAAAAGCGGGATCCGCCGCCACCAGTTGCGCCAGTTGCGGCGACTGGAACTTCTTGAGCTCGTTCACCGCGCGGTCTGTCGCCAGCGCCTGGCTGCGTTCGCGCGAGTAACGCCACATGCCCGCGAGGACAGCCGGGCAGATCGCCGCGGCCAGCGGCAGCGCGGCAGCGAGCCACACCCCGTAGGCGAAGGCGAGCCAGACCGCCGAAAGCCCCGCCAGGATCAGCACCACGGCGACCGAAACTCCCTGCGCCAGGGGCAGTGTCAGTACCGAAAGCGTGCAGAGCAGGGCGAGAGCCGCCGCCAGCGTGGCGTCGAACCGCCGGGTCGCGACGGATCTCGTCAACACCTGTACAGGTTCCAGGAAATGGCCGATTGCCGTCGCGATCACCTCCACACCGGTCAGGTCGCCGCCGAACGGGGAGGGGAAGCGGTCGCCCATCCCGGTTGCCGTATTGCCGAGAATGACGAGCTTGCCCGCCATCGCGGGTGCAGCTTGCCCGGAGAGGAAATCCACTGCAGAGACGGAGGGGATGGTGCCCGACGGGCCGTAGGGGCGCAGCGGGAGGAGGTATCCGCGATCCAGCCGCAGGCTCCGGGTGCCAAGACGGACTGCGCCGACCCCCAGTTCGGGCTCGATCCCGGCGAAACGCGTCGCCGCCCGGAGCGGAAAGGACGGGACGATACCGCGCGACGTGGCAAAGACCGTGGGAACGTAGCGTGGAAGCCCCGACGCTTCGGTAATGACGTTGACGAACCCCACGCTTGTCGCATCGAGAAACCGCGGCTGCGGCCAGTGTTCCTGCGACGTGTGCGGAATGCCGATCCCGGTGCCGGTCGTCAGGCCGCCCGCGGCACCGGCGATGATGGTCGGCACCTGCTCCAGCGCCTCCGTCAAGCGCGCATCGAGCTCTTCGGGGCCGGTGTCCGTCAGGAGAAAGTTCAGCGCCACGACCCGCGCGCCGGACCCGGCCAACGCCTCGACGATGGCCGTCAGCTGTCCGCGCTCCTCCCCGACCGTGGACGTTGCCAGCGTCGCGTCGTCGAGCGCCACGATGACGATGTCGTCGGGCGGGTCACGCTCTCCGAACGTCAACACGCGCCAGTCGAAGAGCATGTTCTCGAAACTTTCGAACAGGTCGCCCGGTCCGCGCAGCGTGGGTATCGAGATCGCGACGGCCCAGCACAGCGCGAGGCAGGCGGCCAGCGTGCCCAGCCGCAGATCGGTGATCATCTGCCGAAGCGGGACAGAAGCTCTTGCACGCGGGCCTGTCCCCAGGTCTTGACCTCAAGCCGACGGCCCGGGGCCACATCGATGCCTTCGCCGGGCTGCAGCGTCACGTAGCCGAATCCCGCATTCCGGCGCGACACGCGCACGCGGCCGGTCAGAACGAAGACGGCGCTTCCGGTCTCGGTTTCCTCCACGGCGAATTCGGTGCCGCGCACGGCGGCAATTGCATGGCGGGACTGGACCTGCGTCGCGGCGCTGCCCGGTTCGACGTCGATCAGGACGGAACCGCTCTTGAGTTCGATGACCCGCGGCGGTCGGGTCGGATCCGCCAGAAGCCCGATCTGCGCTGCGGCATCGAGCGTGATCGTCAGCCCGCCGGTGCAGCGCAGAACGTGGCGGTCAGGCTGCGACAGGCGCTGCAACGTACAGTTTTCGTGGCCCTGCGCCTGACCCGGAGCGGGCAAACACAGGATCAGGAAAACGGCGATGTATCGGAACAATCCGGGCATGTCGTCTTTCTCGGCTGGCATGAAAGGTCTGTGAACGCCGCATGCAGCCCACACCTGTATCCGGTGCCAGTTTGGCGAGATCGGTGGAATTTGCAAGGGCAGCACGGGCGAAACGACGGTCCGGTCCTGCCCTGCGGGGCGGCTGGCTGGTTTTTCGCGCAGGCCTTCGCATTCGCGGCTTGGAAATCCCGGATGCAGCGCGGATGATGACCGAAGCGGTTCGACCGCCACACACACACACACACAACGCGCCAGCAGGGTTTTGACGGGTCCGGACGTATTCATAAGCTACTCCCATGAAAACCGGCCCGTTGTGGAAAGGCTGGCCGGGGAACTGACCGAGTCCGGAATAGACACCTGGTGGGACCGGAACCTTGCTACAGGCGAGCGTTTTCGGGACGTCATTGACCGCCACCTGGCCGAAGCCCGCGTGGTCATCGTGATCTGGTCGGCGCATTCCATCCGGTCGGACTGGGTGCTGGGAGAGGCCGGGACCGCGTTGGAGCGGCGGGTGCTCTTGCCGGTGCGGATCGACGAGACCGATCCGCCCACCGAACACCGGCAGCTTCACGTCACTGACCTGCGCTCGTGGCTGGAGGATGACGACAGGGCGCCCCTCGAAGCGCTGCTGCGCGATGTGCGCGCGCGGCTCGATCCCGATTACAGGCCGCCGCCGCTTGACTTCGACAGGCCGCGCTGGTGGCAGAACCGGCGGTTGCGGCGGACGTTGGTGTCCGTCGGAGTGGCGTGCATCATGGCGGGGATCGTTCTCGCGCTGATGCTGCCCACGCGCCTGTCGGAGCAGGTCTGCCGCAGGTACACGATCTGCCTGTCCAGCGTACCGCGGGTGCAAACGGTGGAGCCGGTCGGAAACGGCATCTACGTGGTGGATGTGCAGGGGGCGCTGACGCCAGGGAAGACGACCGGCGGGCGGTCTGTCGTTCTTGCCGCCGTTACGCCCGACAGAGGCCTGATGCTGGCGGAGAACCCGCTCGAAACCGGCGCTTACGTACCGACCGAACCGGCCGACGATGAAGTCGCCGCGCGATTGGGCCGGGAATTGGCCGGCCTGCCCCCTGCAACCCTGCTTGGGCTTTTGTCGACCACGCCGGACCTTGTCCGCGTGGACGGGCTGGCGGCATTGCTGCGCG
>CBDUPF010000239.1:0-6564 GCA_965369035.1 uncultured Aliishimia sp. | reverse complement strand
GAGGTTGGAGGCGGACGTCGCCGTGCCCTGCACCGCGAGCCATCCGCCGAGCGGATAGGCGAACTGAAGGAAGGGAACGGTGTCCATCTTCGGTGCCGTCTTGTGCAGCGTGGAGGCGATGGAGAAGGTGCCGGCGACGACGCTCATCTGTGTCGGCATCGTGACCCGCGACGCCATTGCGGAGGCGGACATGTCCACCGTGCCACGCACGACCGGCGTGCCCTGGAAAAGCCCGGTCAACGCCGCCGCCTCCTCCGTGACATGGCCCGCGACCTCTTCCGAACGGCCGATTTCCGGGAGCCTCGTCCGCCACGCCTCCATTCCCAGGATGCCCAGCGCCTCGTCGGAATACTGCCCGGTGGCCACATCGATCAACCCGGCGCTGCCGGCATCGGTGAAATCGGTGGAACGGTCGCCGCAAAGCCGCATCCGCAGGAAATCCTTGCAGAAGGAGACGGTATGCGTCCGGTCCAGCACGCCGCGTTCGTGACGCTGTAGCCAACCCAGCAGCGCGAGGCTCTGCCCCGGCCAGATGACCTGCTGGATCAACCGCGCGACCCGTTCGGCGCGACCGTCCGCCGTCCATTCCGCGATCAGGTCCACGGCGCGCGCATCGGTCGACACGATGCCCGGGCGCACCGGGTTGCCGTCACGGTCCAGCACATAGAGCCCGCTGCCATATCCCGACACGCTGATCGCGGCGACATCGCCCGGATCCGTCCCGCTGGACTCGAGAACCGATGCGATTGCGTTCGCCGCGGCGCGCCACATCGCGTCCGGATCGCGTTCGGTCCAGCCGAGATGGGGAAAGGATGTGACGTTTCTGCTTTTGGCACAGGCCAGTTCGCGACCCTCAAGGTCGAACAGCGCAGCCTTGGTCATCGTGCCACCGGCATCTACGCCGATCACGCAATCCCCCATTGTCTCCTCCCTTTGGTCGAGTTCGTGGGTGGTCGACTCGCCAACTTGTAATTATGAGTTGACCCTAAGGCAGCTCTTCGACTTGTCAAGTACCCGAAAGGGTTGACGAAACGGGGCCGTTTTGGCGCTGCACTGCAGAAATCGCCAATTTCTGCAGTGCGACTTGTCATAACAACTTTATCCATACAATTTACCCGCACGTACCGCGCGAGAATCGGTCGATGGGAGGCGTCCGGAATGCGAACGAGGTCGGAAGTCCTTGACCGGCTGCGCTCAGGCCAGGCGCCGGAGGTGCTCGTCATCGGGGGTGGAATCAACGGTGTGGGCGTGTTCCGAGACCTTGCTGCACAAGGCGTTTCCGCGCTTCTGGTGGAGGCTGGCGATTTCGCGTCCGGCACCAGCGCCGCGCCGTCGCGGCTGATCCATGGCGGCCTGCGCTACCTGGAGACGGGGGAGGCCGCACTGGTCCGTGAATCGCTCCTGGAGCGCAACCTGCTGTTGAAGAACGCCCGGCACGTGGTGCATCCGCAACCGGTCTGGATCCCGCTGCGCAGCTGGTTCGGCGGGTCTCTGGCCGCCGTGCTGCGGTTTTTGCGCCTCAAGAAGACCCCGGGTCGCAAGGGGGCGGTGCCTGTGGCAATCGGGCTGAAGCTCTACGACCTCTTCGGGCAGGTGCACCGGCAGATGCCCAACCACCGGATGATGAGCGCGCGCAAGGCCCGGCGCGAGATGCCGGTGCTGGCTCCGGACGTGAAGGCGGTGGCGGAGTACTACGATGCGCGGATCAGCCATCCGGAACGGCTGGTGATGGAGCTGGTGGCGGATGCGGAGGCCGATCAGCCGGACGCGATCGCCGTTCCCTACCTCGCCGCCGGCCCGGTGCGGGACGGGCGCATCACCCTGCACGACAGGCTCGGCGCAGAGGAGTTCACGGTTGCGCCGCGGATCGTCATCAATGCATCGGGAGCCTGGGTTGACCGGGTCCACGGCGATCTGGGGATTTCCGGGCGGCTGATGGGCGGGACCCGCGGCACGCATCTCGTGATGCGCAATCCGAAGCTGGCGGAAGGTCTGGGCGGGCGGATGCTCTATTTCGAGACGCGGGATTTCCGCGCCTGCATCGCACTGCCGCTGGACGAGACCCATGTCTATGTCGGAACCACCGACGTGCGGACCGACGACCCCGATGACAGCAAGTTCACCGAGGCGGAGATCGATTACATCTTCGACGTGCTGCGCCCGGTGCTGCCGGGAGTGGACTGGCGGCGAGAGGACAGCGTGTTCACCATGTCCGGCATTCGGCCGCTGCCGTTCCAGGACGACAAGGTGGAGGCCGCGGGCGCGATCAGCCGTGACCACAGGATCGAGCACTTCCCGGCGGCCGGAGGTCGTCCGTTCGAAACCCTGTCGCTGATCGGCGGGAAATGGACGACCTATCGCGCCTTTGCCGAGCAGGTGACCGACAGGGTGCTGGCGAGCCTGGGCGCAGCGCGCCGCGTCGGCACCGACGGGCTGGCCATCGGCGGGGCAAGGGATCTGCCCGAAACCCCGGACCAGCGCGCCGCCTGGATTGGGGACCTGGCCGCCCGGACCGGGGTGACGGAAGCTCGCTGTGCCGTGCTGGTCGGGCGCTACGGATCGAAGGCGCGTGCCTTTGCCGAGGCGGAGGCGGAACTGCCCGCGCGCTTCACGGTGCTCGCCGATTACACCCCCGCCGAGATCGACCTGATCTGCCGGACCGAACGGGTGAACTGCTTGCAGGACATCGTGCTGCGCCGGACCCTGATGGGTTTCGAGGGACAAACTTCGCGCGACGCGCTGGAGGAGGTCGCGGATGTCGCGGCCGGGGCGCTTGGATGGGACGCGGCCGAGCGGTCGGCGCAGCTTGCCGATACCGTGACCCTCCTGCGGGATCGGCACAGGGTCGGCGTGGCATGACGATGCAAACGGGACAGGGTGGAGGCGAGGAGCGCGACGGCGACAGGGGCGACGGTTCCACCGACATGACGTCTCCTGCGGATCGCAGTGCCGCGTTGCCACTCTGGCTTCAGGTCAAGCAGGCGCTACTGGGTATGATCCGGGACCGGAACATGGCCGAGCACGACCGGCTCCCGTCCGAGGCCGAGCTTTGCCGCCAGTTCGACGTGTCGCGTACGGTCGTCCGCGAAGCGCTGGCGCAACTGGTCAACGAAGGCGTGATATACCGGCTGCAAGGCAAGGGCGCCTTTGTCCGTGGCCGTCGGGAAGAGCAGAACTTCGTGGGCTCCACGGTCGGTTTCAGCGGCGAGTTGCAGGAGAAGCGCCAGTCGGTCACCCGCCGCGTTCTGCGCCAGGAGGTCATCATGCCGACCCCGCGGATGCAGCGCTTCCTGCAGATCGCGGAGAACGAGCCCGTCGTTGCGGTGGACCGGGTCATGAGTGTCGAGGGGGTGCCGCGCACCATCGTCCGTTGGGCCATGCTGGCGCGTATCGTGCCGGGGCTGGAGAGCCAGCCGCTCCACAACCGCTCGCTCTACGAGACGATTTCCCGGCAATACGGCGTCCGGCTGGAGCGTGCGGACCGCTGGATCGAGGCGGTGTCGCTCGGCAAGTCGGACGCGGAACTGCTGCACGTGCACAGGGGCAAGGCGGCGCTCTGCATCGAATCCGTGGGGTCGAGCCGGACACAGGAGCCGATCGAGTACTACACCGCGCACTACCTGACCGACCGGTCGCGTCTGAAGCTGGTCGTCACGGGGCCGGCATGAGCACCGACCTGCTGATCGGTGTGGATGCGGGCACCTCGGTGATCAAGGCCGTCGCCTTCGATCTCGATGGGCGCCAGGTGGCCGACGCGAGTCGCCGGAACAGCTACAACACCTCGCCGGGTGGCGGTGTCGAGCAGGACATGGCCCGGACATGGGCCGACACGGCGGCCGTCTTGCAGGCGCTGTCACAGAAGGTCGAGGGGCTTGACCGCCGCGTGATCGGGATGGGCGTGACGGGGCAGGGCGACGGCACATGGCTCGCCGATGCCGCGGGGCGGCCGGTCCACGACGCGTGGCTCTGGCTCGACGCCAGGGCGGCGGGTGACGCAGCGCGGCTTCAGTCCTCTGCCGAAATCGACGGGATTTACCGCCGCACAGGCACGGGCGTGAACGTCTGCCAGATGCGCAGCCAGCTTGCCTTCATGCAGCGGGAGGCTCCGGAGTTGCTGGCCCGCGCGGCGACGGCATTCCACTGCAAGGACTGGCTCTATTTCAACCTGACCGGGGTCCGCGCCACGGACCCGACCGAAGGCGTGTTCACCTTCGGCGACTACCACACCCGCGATTACTCCGACGCGGTGGTGCAGGCGCTTGGCCTCGCCGGTCTGCGCCATCTGCTCCCGCCGATCCTCGATGGCGCAGTGGAGACGTGCCCGCTGGCACCCCAGGTCGCCGAGGCGACCGGGCTGCCGGTGGGCCTGCCGGTGTCGCTCGGGTACATGGATATCGTCTGCACGGCGCTCGGCGCGGGGCTTTGCGAACCGGGAGCCGACGTCGGCATGTCGGTGCTGGGCTCCACCGGCGCGCACATGCGGTACGTTCCCGACGCCGCGCAGGTGACGCTGAACGCGGAGCGTACCGGCTACACGCTGGCTTTGCCCGGCACGGGTTTTGCGCAGTTGCAGACGAACATGGCGGCCACGCTGAACCTCGACTGGGCGCTGGGCGTTGCGGTCCAAATCCTCAAGGGCGCCGGGGTCGAACGCACCGGCGCGGACCTGCTGGCTGAACTGGACGGGCAGGTGATGGCCGCCCGGCCCGGTGCCGCGATGTTCCACCCCTATATCTCCGCGGCGGGCGAACGCGGACCCTTCACCGATCCGCGCGCGCGGGCCAGCCTCACCGGGCTAGACCTGTCGACCGGCTGGGCGGATATCCTGCGCGCGATCTGCGACGGGCTCGCGCTGGCGGTGCGCGATTGCTACCGTGCCATGGGGCCGGTGCCGGACGAGATCCGGCTCACCGGCGGGGCCGCCCGGTCCGCCGCCCTCCGGCAGTTGCTGGCGGGTGCGCTGGGCGTTCCGGTACGCTCGGTCGCGCAGGACGAGGCGGGAGCCGCGGGTGCGGCCATGATCGCCGCCCTTGCGCTTGGCGTTTTCCCGGACATGGACTCCGCCACCGATACCTGGGTCCGTCCGCTTCTCCAGCCGCCGCAAATGCCCGACCCCCACCTTGTCCGCATCTTCGAGGCGCAATACGACGCATACCGCGCCACGCGCGAGGCGCTGCCCGCGGTCTGGGCGGCGCAGGCCGGAATGCGGGAGAGGTTGGGATGATGCACCTATCCTCCGCCGCAGATACTCGCCCACCGCTCTATCCCGAGCTGAAAACCATCCCCCGCTGACAGGAGTCACACCATGCAACAAGCGGAAAGAGACCTTCGACAGGCCATCATCGACCAGTGCCTCTTCATGAACTCCAGCGGGCTCAATCAGGGCACCTCGGGCAATATCTCCGCGCGGTTCGAGGACCGGATGCTGATCACGCCTTCGGCCACGCCCTATGACCGGATGACGCCCGAGATGATTGCCGCGATGCCCTTCGACGCCGAATACGGAACATGGGAGGGGCCGCTGAAACCCTCGACCGAATGGCGGTTCCATTTCGATATCCTGAAGAACCGCTCCGACATGGGCGCGGTCGTGCATGCGCATCCGACCTACAGCACAGCGCTCGCCATCGCGCACAAGGGGATCCCGGCGGCGCATTACATGGTCGCGGCCTTCGGTGGCACGGACGTCCGCTGCGCGCCCTATGCGCGGTTCGGCTCGCCGGAGCTGTCCCGGCTGGCCATCGCGGCGCTGGAGGGACGGACGGCCTGCCTGCTGGCCAATCACGGGACCATCGCCATGGGCGAGACGCTGGACCAAGCGATGTGGCGCGCGGTTGAGCTGGAGACCATCGCGCGGCAATACTACCTCTCGCTCGCCCTCGGGCCGGTGATCCTCACCGACGCGCAGATCGCCGACACGATGGCCGCCTTCGGCTCCTACGGCGTGCAGGACGACTTCAAGGACATTGCCGCCGGCACCCCTCGTGAAGCCAATCCGAAGGCGGGAGCCTGACCCATGCCGGACACGGTCGACCTGCTGGTGATCGGCGGCGGCATCAACGGTGTCGGCGTCGCGCGGGACGCGGCGGGGCGCGGGTTGTCCGTGATCCTGGCCGAAAAGGACGACCTCGGTCAGGGCACCTCGTCGCGGTCCGGCAAGTACATCCACGGCGGGTTACGCTATCTCGAATACTACGAATTCCGGCTGGTGCGCGAGGCGCTGATCGAGCGCGAGGTGGTGCTGGAAGCAGCACCGCAGCTGACCTGGCCGCTCCGCCTCCTGCTGGTGCACAGCCCGGAGCAGCGGCCGCGCTGGCTGATCCGGCTGGGACTGTTCCTCTATGACACCCTGGGCGGGCGCAAACGCATTCCGGGCACCAAGGCGGTGCGGCTCGACCAAGCGCCGGAAGGCGCGGTGGTCCGGGACGCCTACCGCCACGCATTCGCCTATTACGACGTCTGGGTCGATGATGCGCGGCTTGTCCTGCTCAACGCAAAGGACGCGGCTCGGCGCGGGGCGCAGGTGCTGCCGCGCACCCGCGTGGCCTCCGCCCGCCGGGAGGG
>CBDUPF010000238.1:0-6703 GCA_965369035.1 uncultured Aliishimia sp. | reverse complement strand
GGTGCGAAGGATGAGTTCGGACATCAGGAAGACAGGGTCGCTTCAGACGGCAGTACGGCCGCGCCACTCACGCAAGAACACAAGCATCCGCGCGCAATGACCCTGCCGCGCGGACCGGACCATCAGGCAGCGGCCCGAGAGCCGCCAGCCGACCGCGACCGGACCCGGCCAATTCGCCGGGAGGTTGCGACACCAACAGCGCCGCGACAGCACCCGCTGTCAACGCGCTTCCGCCGCCGCTTGCCCAACTCCCCTTCCCAATGCGGCGGCGGCCCCCCTCCCTTCTCCTTGCAAGGATGCGACAGAGGGGGTCTGCCAGAACGCTCCGGCCCGGCGCGGGCTTCGGCTGCACCGGGGAACCGTCCGGACTGTCGCGCGTTCTCGTTCCCGACACGTATCGCCAACCGAAGGAGGTTTTCTTGAGCGCCCCTGACACAAACACCGAGAAACAGAAACGCCGACATGCGACGCCGCTGGTCGGCGTGGGACTTGCCGTGGCGTTCGGCGCCGCGATGTTCCTTCTGTGGATCTTCGACGTGTTCGAAGGCGCAGAGGCTCCGACCGATACCGAAACCGAGTTGCAGGAAACGAGCCCGCCCGCATCCGAAGATGCAGGCGCGGTGGACGTGACCGAAACGGATGCCGAAGCGGGTCAGTCGGACGCAGGCGAATAGACCGCGAGATCTCAGGGCCCTATGCAGGCCGCGGTGCTAATTCGACGCCAGCGGCCCCGGGCCCGGAAAGGACACCACAGATGACCGAACAGACGCAGAAACGCGCCCTCGATGCGCCGGAACGCGATTGGCCGATCTCTCGAAACGAGATCCTCGAAGTGATGGCTGACGAAGGATATTCGGCGGACGGCCGCAAGGCGTGGCTGAAGGACGTGCTGACTCGCGTCTCGCAGGAGCAGGAAGAGAACCCGGAGCCGGATCGCAAGAAGCTCATGGACGAGATTCGCGAGATCCTGCACGGCCATGTCTCCGACCAGACCGAGGCAGACGAAAAACCCTGATTGGCGCCGTTTGGCGATCGACCTGCAAGGCGCCCGGATTCGGGCCCTTTCTCGTGTGGAAACCTGCCCTCGCTCCGGCTTCCGCCGCCCAGGATCGTAGAGGATTTCGCCCGCCCGCAGGCAGACGACCACCCATACGGCCGCCGACCCGGCCAGACAGGGAACCGGCAAGGTCCATGCGCTGTTGATCCATGAGAGGATCCAGCCGAGCGAGCGACGATGACCGATCTCATCGACATTCTTCAGAATGAATTCCGGGGTTCCATGGGGATACCTTGGCCCATCGTGTTCGCGCGCCTTGTCGGCAGTATCGTTCTGACCGGGCTGATCGGCCTGGAACGGGAATCGCATGACCGTCCGGCCGGGTTGCGAACCCATATGCTCGTGGGCGTCGCCGCGACCTGCTACTGCCTCACGACGCTCGAGCTGATTTCCTGGAACCATGGCAGCGATGTGCGCATGGACCCGATTCGCCTGGTGGAGGCGGTGACCGGCGGGGTGGCCTTTCTTGCGGCCGGGCTCATCGTTTTTGCCCGTGGCGAAGTCAAGGGGCTGACGACGGGCGCCAGTCTCTGGCTGACCGCATCGATCGGGCTTGCGGTCGGGCTTGGTTTCTGGCCGCTGGCAGTGGCTGTGACCGGCCTGGGCCTGATCATCATGTGGCTCCTGCGTCGTGTCGAGGACTCCCTGAAACCCCGGGACGGCTGAATTCTTCCGCCATGCGACCATCCGTTCCGGGTGCCGAAAAAATCTTGTCGAATTCTTTCGAAACCTTGGAACCCGATCAGTTTCCGCAAGTTGTCCAGTCAGGAGCGCAGAGACACTGCGCAAAGAACGAAACGGAGATTAACACCATGAAAAAGCTTCTGCTTTCCACAGCGATTGTCGCTGCGACGAGTGTGCCGGTTTTCGCACAGGATGCCGGGAATCTGTTCCGCCAGGAAGCGGATCCGACCGAAATCCACGCCTCCGACTTCATCGGGATGCGGGTCTACCGCACCGACACCGTTGACGCCGAATCCTATGAAGGCGTGCAGGAAGGCTGGGACGATATCGGCGAGATCAACGACGTCATTCTCAGCCGCGATGGCAACGTCGAAGCCGTTCTGGTCGATATCGGCGGGTTCCTCGGCATCGGCGAAAACCAGGTCGCGGTCGACATGGACTCCATTCAGTTCGTGTCCGACGCCGGAACGCCGGATGAGGAAAGCGATTTCTTCCTCGTGCTGAACGCCCCGCGTGACGCATTCGAAGAAGCGCCGACCTACAGCTTCACCCATGACCGCGACATGGCCGCAGCGGACGCAAACGCCGACGCGAACACGGACATGACCCGCGATCATGCAGCGGATGCCGAAGGCACCGACCTGGCCGAAAACGAAACCGACATGGCCGCGACGACCGAAGAAAACGCGACCAACCCGGTAACGCCGGATGTTGATGCGACCGACAATCAGATGGCCAACGACGGCACGGGCCTCGCGCGCGACGGTTACGTGACCGCGATGGAAACCGATCTGGAAGCAGACGATCTGACCGGCGCATCGGCCTACGACGTCAACGACAAGCGGATCGGTGAAGTCTCCGAACTGCTGCTGGCCGACGACGGCAAGATCACCGCGGCGATCGTGGACGTGGGCGGCTTCCTGGGCATTGGCGAGAAGCCGGTCCAGCTGGAGTTGTCCAAGCTCGACATCCTGCGCTCCGAGGACGGGGGTGACGTGCGCGTCTACATCTCGATGTCGGAAGAAGAGCTGGAATCGCTCCCCGAATACGAGAAGTGATCGGCACGCGCGATCAAGATCACAGGCCCGCCCGCATGGGCGGGCCTGACGTCTTCTGAACACGACCTGCGCAACTCACCGCATTGAGATGGAAAGAGGAACTGGAAAATGTCTACCGGACCGACGCGGAGCCTCATGGCGTCCCACGATGTCAACGGCACCGCGATCCTCAGCGAGAACGGCGAGGACGTGGGCACCGTGGATCACCTGGTCATCGACCTCCTCGCCGGCAGGATCGCTTATGCGGTCGTCGCCTTCGGCGGGTTCCTGGGACTGGGTGAACACAGCTATTCGATCCCGTGGGGATCGATCCGCTTCGATCCGGAAAACCGCGTGTTCGTCACCGCCATCACGCGCGAACAGATCGAAGCCGCACCTGAACGGCCCGACGACTGGCACCTTGACCGCCGGTGGGAGGAGCGCACATTCGACCATTTCGGGGTACCTCCCTACTGGCTCTGAGCCGCCAGCTACCCCGTCAGGCCGGCTCGTCCCTCGCGAGTCGGCCTTGTCATTTCCAATCCACCTGACCCCAAGTTTGTCCCATGCCCCGTGATCTCGACGCACCCAGAACCGCCCATCTCTACCGGATGGTCATGGATGACCACCTCTGCCCCTACGGGCTCAAGTCCAAGGATCTGCTCGAGCGCGAGGGGTTCGAGGTCGTCGACCATCCGCTCACCACGCGCGAAGAGACGGACGCGTTCATGACCGAGCACGGCGTGGACACGACGCCCCAGACCTTCATCGACGGGGAGCGCATTGGCGGGTACGAGGAGCTGCGCGCCCGGCTGGGGCGGTCGGTTCCGGATGACGATGAAACCTCATACCAGCCGGTCATCGCGATCTTTGCCACGGCGCTACTCATGGCGTTGGCGGTAAGCTGGTCGGTGGCCGATCCTCTTTTGGGTCTTCGCAGTTTCGAGCGTTTCGTGGCCATCGCGATGGTCCTTCTGGGCCTGCAGAAACTGAAGGATGTCGAGAGCTTCTCGACGATGTTTCTCAACTACGACCTGCTTGCCCGAAGGTGGGTCCGGTACGGGTATCTCTACCCCTTCGCCGAAACCGGGGCGGGTCTGTTGATGATCGCGGGCGCGCTGCTCTGGCTGGCCGCACCGATTGCCCTGTTCATCGGCACGGTCGGCGCGATCTCGGTGTTCAAGGCGGTATACATCGACAAGCGGGAGCTGAAATGCGCCTGCGTCGGCGGGGGCAGCAACGTTCCGCTGGGGTTCGTCTCGCTCACCGAAAACCTGATGATGATGGGCATGGGCGCGTGGATGCTGGTCAAGGCGGTCGTCTGACCCGCCCACGCGGCCAAATTGGCTGATTGGCAGAAATTTTCAGGGTTCGCCGGTCCTGACATGAAAACGCGCGCCGGTATCGACGCGCGTTTTCGGTTTTCTCTGGTTGTAGGCGTTCCCGCCTGACGGATCAGGCGTCGCCGAACCGGACCACCGTATGCTCGCCGACGTCGGGCTGGCGTTCGGCCGACATGTTGGCGCGGGCAATCTCCAGTCCGAAGACGATACCGCTGTCGGTCGCCGTCCACACGCCCGCGTCACGAAGCGAGAACCGCAGGAGCACCACGTCGGGATCCTCGCGCCCCTCTTCGAACCAGGCGGCCGTGACGGCGGACCAGAGTTCATCAAGCTTGGCGCTGTCGCTGCTTTGTTCAAGCGTCCCGGCGAGGCAGGCATACAGCGTGCCGTCCGACTTCATGACGCAGTGGTGCGCCTGGGCGCCCTGGCCCACCGCGCGCACGAGATCGGTGTCCCGTGACGTGATGAACCAGAGCGCACAGGCGTCGCGATCCGCGAAATGCGTCATCGGCTGCATGTGCTGGCCAGAGCCCGACACGCCCAGCATTCCCACCCGTTGTTCGTCCAGAACCTCGAACAGGGTACCTTGCGCGTCGGTTTCGATCTTGCGGGTCATGTTCATGGTGCCGACCTCAGAGGTTCCGGCTCCACTCGTCGACCTGGCGTTCCGCTGCTTCACGGCTTTCGCCATAACGTTCCTGCACCAGGCCCACGATCTCCTCGCGGCGACCTTCGACCTTGTGCCATTCGTCATCCGTGATCTCACCCCACTTGGCCTGCGCCTTGCCGGTGAGTTGCTTCCAGTTTCCTTCGATCTGATCCCAGTTCATGGTGATCTCCTTTTCTGAGTGAGTTTCGGAATTCCCTTCCTCGGGGAAAAAACGTCTGGCCCGGGGCGCGGTTCCACGCCCCGGGTCTTCAGTTGATCTCGACGGCAAGCATCCGCTCGATCTCGATCAGCGGCTCGTTGGTCACGGTCTTGGAGATCTCGGCGATCACGCGGTCCGACACTTCGCTGTGCAGTTCCGCACGCAGATCGCCCAGAACCTTGGGAGCCGCCACAAGCACGATCTTGTCGAACTTGTTGGCATGCGCGGCCTTGTAGAGAATCTGGGCCAGGTCCTTGGCGAAACGCTGCTTTTCCAGTGCGTGCCAGTCGGTTTCCTGCACCGCCGAACGCTGCACGGACGGCCCGTCGTTGAACCGGCCGGGCTTGTCCGTGCCCTGTTCGGAGGTTTCGGGGTTCTCCTGTTCCTCCTTGCGGAGGACTTCCAGGTGCATGTCCTGCGCGTCCCCGATGTTCTCCAGGAACAGCGCCTTTTCGCCGTCGGCGATCAGCACCCATGTTCCGGCGTCCAGCCCGCTCATTGGTCGTCCTCCTCATCGCTCTTGCGCACGCGGGTATGCCCCGCGGGACGCTCGGTGGCCCGCTTCATCTCGTCGCGGGTGCCCACGTCGCGCGCGAGGCGGCCGCCCGCGCGACCTTGCCCGGAGACCCCGCCGCCTGCGCCTGGCAGGCTGGTCGTGTCCCGGTTGTCGCTATCGTCGTAGAGGCCGCCTTCGGGACCCCGTTTCACGTCGGTCGACTTGCGGTTCTGGGTCATGGTGCTGCTCCTTTCCGTCGGGTTTCGCGTGGGTCAGGCGGCGTCGCGTTGATGCGGCCCTTCCTCGACCTCTTCGACGATCTTGCCGACAAAGGCTTCGAGATCCTCGGGCGACCGGCTGGTGATGATCGCCTGGTCGACCACGACCGCCTCGTCCTTCCAGCGCGCGCCGGCGTTCCTGAGGTCCGTCGCAATGGAGCCGTAGGAGGTCGCCTCGCGGTCTCGCAGAACGTCGGCCTCCACCAGCAGCCACGGTCCGTGGCAGATCGCGGCAATCGGCTTGCCCGCGTCGTGGAACGCCTTGACCAGCTTCACGGCTTCCGGCTTCGTCCGCAGGATGTCTGGGTTGATCTGGCCGCCGGGAATCACCAGCGCGTCGAAATCGGCCGCGTTCATGTCAGCGATCTTGGCCTGCGCCTCGACCGAGTTGCCCCAGTCGCCATTGTCCCAACCACGAATCTTCTCGCCGTCCGGGGTGGCGACGGTGACTTCGGCACCGCGGGCCTTCAGCTTGTCGACAGGGAATTCGAGCTCGGACTGCTCGAAACCGTCGGTGGCGATTACGAGAATGCGGGCTTTGGTGATATCTGGCATATGTCTCTCCATCAGGTGTTGCACCGTGCGTGGTGCGGTTCGTTGGAAAAACGTCCCAGCGGCAGGGAGGTTCCTGTCCGGCCTCACGATCGGCGGCCCCATTCGAGGCATTTCGGAAAATGGCGCCGACCTGCGGATGCGTCAGCTTTTGTGAAGCGTTGCGCCGAACGTATCGACCCAGGGCACCCAGAGCTGCCTGATGATGACCATGGCGAAGACGGTGAGCGGCGCGGCGAGAACGATTCCCACCGGGCCGAGGACGATGCCGAAGGCGACGATGGAGAACACCGTTGCGGCGGGCGGCAGGTCGACCGTCTCGCGCTGGATCAGCGGAATCAGCAGCACGCCTTCGATCTGCTGGATGAAGAAGTAGAGCGCCATGAC
>CBDUPF010000237.1:0-6747 GCA_965369035.1 uncultured Aliishimia sp. | reverse complement strand
CTCGACATAGCGGAAACGGCCGTCGTCGATCCGCTTGGCCCGCCCGATCTCGGCGGCGGGGACCGGCTCCACCCCGGCTTCGATCAGCGCCTCGATCTCCGCCTCCACCACATCGGACAGCTTGAAGCCGTCGGGACCGAAGAACTTGATGCCGTTGTCGATGGCCGGGTTGTGGGAAGCGGAGATCATCACGCCCAGATCGGCCCGCATCGACCGGGTCAGCAGCCCCACCGCCGGCGTCGGCACCGGACCGAGCAGCAGCACGTTCATGCCCGTGGAGGTCAGACCCGCGGTCAGCGCATTCTCGAACATGTAGCCCGAGAGCCGCGTATCCTTGCCGATCACCACGCGCTTCACGCCGGTTTCGCGTTCGAAGTACCGCCCGACGGCGGCCCCGATCTGCAGCGCGTTCGACGCAGTCATGTACCCGGTATTGGCGGTGCCGCGCACCCCGTCGGTTCCAAATAGCTTACCCATTCACCTGTTCCCCTGCGCGCACTGACCGCCAGAGCGCGATTGCCTGCACCGTATCCGCCACATCGTGGACGCGCACAATCTGGACGCCGTGCTCAAGCGCCGCAAGGGCCACCGCGATGGAGCCCGGCGCGCGCCGATCGGCCTGCGGAGCATGGCCGATCGTCCCGATGAACCGTTTGCGGGACGCGCCCAGCAGGATCGGCACGCCCAGCCCGTGAAAAAGCCCGATGCGTTGCAGCAATGCCAGGTTGTGCTCGAGCGTCTTGCCGAACCCGATCCCCGGATCCACGACGATGCGGGCCGGCGGGATGCCATTCGCCACCAGCGCCTCGATTCGCGCGGCAAGGAAATCGAAGACATCGAGCAGCACGTCGTCGTAGTGTGGCGCCTGCTGCATCGTGGCCGGATCGCCCTGCGCATGCATGACACAGACCGACACCTCGCGTTCCGCGCAAAGCGGGGCGAGCGCCGGGTCGAAGGTGAAACCCGCCACATCGTTGACGAAACCCGCCCCTGCGTCGAGAGCCGCCCGCGCCACCGCCGACTTGCGCGTGTCGATAGAGATCGGCACGCCGACCCCCTGCCCGGCCAGCAAGTCGATGACCGGAGCGGTGCGCCGGATCTCCTCGGCCTCGTCGACGGTGGCCGCCCCGGGCCGGGTGCTCTCCCCGCCGATGTCGAGGATATCCGCACCGGCGGAGACCATCTCCAGCCCGGCATTCAGCGCGTCGGCGTCATCGGCAAAACGGCCGCCGTCGGAGAAGCTGTCGGGCGTCACATTCAGGATGCCCATGACGGCGGGCCGGTCCATCGGCAACCCGGCGATGGCGGGCCGCGGCGCCGTGAGACGGTCCTGCAGGTCCGCGGGCAGGTTGTCGGCCGCGATAACCGCCGGCGGGGCGCCGCGCGCCAAGACCTCCACATGGGTGAACCAGCCCCACCCACCGGCGAGCGACAGCGCGCCCTCCGGCCGGGCCGGATCGATCATGACGAGAGGGCGGTAGTAGCCGGTCATTCCGCGGACAGCCGCTCCATGTGCACGGGATGGGTCCGGACGGGACAGGCCAGATCCCCGGCCGGCACCGTGCCCTCCCCGATCAGCAGGACATCCTCGGCCGCGAAGGTTGCGGCGAACCACGTGGCGAGCGCCACCGCGTCGTCGGCCCGGGTCGTGGGGCTGTCCACCGTGTCGAGGACGATCTTGGACGGTGCCCAGACACAGATCTGCCCGTTCCGCATGGCCCAATCCAGTTCGGTGCGGGTGTCGACGACCTTGCATCGCGCATCGCGCGCCGCCAGCACCCAGGCGTTCTGTTCGATCGCGAGCAGGTCGATGCGGCGCTGCGCCAGGGGATGACTGGCCTCCGGCAGTTCGAGCTCCGCCGCGCCGACGCAGAAGATCAGCGGTTTGCCCCTCGATTCCAACTGGTCGATCCACCCGGTCAGAAACTCTGAGGCAATGGCCGCGTTCGACAGGTAGACGATCTCGGGATGCGGAACGTCGGCACCGGCCGCAACAGCACGCCCGGAGCCACGGCTGCGCACGATCTCCACCCCCAGCGCCGCGGGGCCACGGTCGAGCTTCTCGATCCGGACGAAGGCCCGCATCGCCTGGGGTTCGGCGAGGATGCGGTCCGCGACACGCTCGGCCAGGGTTTCAAGCAGGTTCAACCGCTGCGCACCCAGTTCCGCGTGGACGGCCTCCGTTACCTTGTCATAGCTCAGCACCCGGTCCACATCGTCGTCGATGGGACCCGACAGCGGCCGGACCTCGACCGCGATGTTGAAACGGATGCGTTGCCGGACACCGCGTTCGGCCTGGAAGGCACCGATCTCCACGTCGACAACCAGATCGCGCACGGAGATCCGGTCCAGCGGGGAAGAGGTCGCGGTGGCCTCGGACCGTTCGCTGGGATGGGCAAAGGCCAGCCTGATATCGGAACTCATGCAGCACTCTCCCGCCTGACGTTTCGACCAGATAACGCAGAGCGGGGCAAAGCGCAAAAGCCGTTAGCGCCGGATCCGGGGCCAAAACCGCCGTAGCGGCGGCGCGTCGTCAGTTGGACGCGGTAACGATGGGATTGCGATAGAACACGTGCACGCCGATCTTGGCCGTCTTCGTGAACTTGCGCGACCAGCGCGGCTGAACCGCGGTCGTGTGATAGAAGGTGGCGCCATCCGTGATCGACGGAACCTTGCCGTCCAGCATGGCACGCGCGACCTTGGCAACACGCGCATAGGCACTGGGCTCGCGGATGACTTCCTTGTGCCCGTCGCATGTGTAGGTGAACTGGCACTGATGACGTTTGCCCGTGCCCTGGCGAATCACGCCACAGACAGAATCCGGGAAGCGGGCGCTTTTCACGCGGTTCAGGATCACTTCCGCCACGGCGAACTGGCCCTTGACCGTCTCGCCGCGCGCCTCGAAGTAGAGCGCCTCGCTCAGGCACTGCCAGTCTTCTCCGCCCTTCGGCTTGGGCTGCGAGTCCAGCCAGTTGCGGCTGAAGTCGATGCCCGCGTGACGGGGCGCCGGCGCACTCAGAAGCTGCTCGATCCGGGAGGGCTTCAACACGCTCAGCCCGCGGGACTCGATGGATTTCAGTTCTTCGACGGCGTCTTCGGACGCGACGGCTTCCCTGCCAAAGGGAAGAACGAGCATGGCGATGAGGATGGCAGCGATATAGCGCATTGGACCGGTACTTCTTTCTATCGAACCCGGGCGCCTCTAACTCGAAAGTGTAAACGCGTCTAGAAAGCTTCCAAATCCAGCGCCGTTCGGCAGGAAAATGCCGATCAGCCTTCGGCATATGCGAAATTTCCCGCCGGTGCGACGAACTGTCAGCCGACCTTGTCCTTGATCGCCAGCTGTGCCGCCGCCAGTCGCGCTACCGGGACGCGAAACGGCGAGCAGGAGACATAATCGAACCCCGCTTCCCGGCAAAAGGCGATCGACTCGGGGTTGCCGCCGTGTTCGCCGCAGATCGACAGCGTCATCTCCGGATGCGCGCTTCGGCCGCGCTCGGCCCCGAGCTTCAGCAGTTCCCCCACACCCTCGGTGTCGAGCGTGTGGAACGGATCCTCGGGATAGACGCCCAGCTGGACATAGGCCGACATGAAGCGCCCCGCGTCATCGCGCGAAAGCCCATAGGTCATCTGGGTCAGGTCATTCGTCCCGAAGCTCAGGAACGAGCAGTGCTGGGCGATTTCGGCTGCACGCAGCGCGGCGCGCGGCGTCTCCACCATCACGCCGAGGCGGTAATCGAAAAGCTGGTTCTTTTCGGTTCGGACGGCCGCGGCGATGGCGTCGACGCGCGCTTTCACCAGTTCCACCTCCCGACGGGCGGAGACCAGCGGGATCATGATCTCGGGCACCACGGGTGCGCCCTGCTTGCTGGCCGCTATCGTGGCTTCGAATATCGCGCGGGCCTGCATCTCGTAGATTTCCGGCACCGTCACACCCAACCGCACGCCACGCAGTCCCAGCATGGGGTTGTATTCATGCAGCGCGTCGATGCGGCGCGTCACGTCCGACAGGTGCAGTCCCAGCGCCTCGGCCAGTTCGCGCTGGCCGTCGCGGTCGGTGGGCAGGAATTCGTGCAGCGGCGGGTCGAAGAGCCGGATGCACACGGGTTTGCCTTCCATGATGCGGAAGAGCTCGGTGAAATCCTTGCGCTGCATCGGCAAGAGGCGTTCGAGCACGGCACGCCGGTCGTCCGCATCCGCGGTGAAGATCATCTCGCGCATGACGGTCAGGCGGTCGGAGTCGAAGAACATGTGCTCCGTCCGGCAGAGACCGATCCCCTGCGCGTTGAAGTTCTGCGCCGTCTGGGCGTCATCGGGCGTGTCCGCATTGGCGCGAATATCGATGTCGCGGGCTTCGTCGGCCCATTCCATCAGGGCCTGGAAGGAATCGTCGAGCGCGGCCTCCATCAGCGCCGGACTGCCGGCCAGCACGTCGCCCGAGCTGCCGTCGATCGTGATCGTGTCGCCCTCGCGAAAGATCCTGCCGTCCGGCGCCAGCAACGACTTCTTGCGGACCTGGAACCGGATATCGCTCGCCCCGACGACGCAGGGCAGCCCGATGCCGCGCCCGATCACCGCGGCATGGCTGGTGATGCCGCCCTTTTCCGTCAGAACGGCCGCCGCCACGTGCATCCCGCGAATATCCTCGGGGCTGGTCTCGCGCCGGACCAACACGCAAGGCTCGCTGCGCGCGGCACTGGCCTGGGCGGCGGCGGAGGAAAAGACGATCTTTCCGGTGGCCGCACCGGGGCTCGCCGCGATTCCGCGTGCGATGACGTCGCGCTTTGCCGTGGGGTCCACGTGGCGGTGCAGAAGCTCGTTCAGGGTGCGCGGCGGAATGCGCATCACCGCCTCTTCGTGGGGAATGATCTCGTCCCGCGCCAGTTCCACCGCGATTCGGACCGCCGCACGCGCCGACCGCGCGACCCGGACCCCGTCCAGAAGGTGGACCACGCCGTTTTCAAGCGCGAACTCCACCTGCATCTCCTCGCGCAGACGGGCGCGCATCTGGCGCGCATGCGCGGTGAGTTCGGCGAAGGCGTCCGGTGCCAGTTCCTCCAGCGACAGACCGCGCGGATCGCGGGTGAGGTAGATGGCCTTGGCGCCCTTCTCCAGCGCGTCGCGCCCCTGGCTTTGCGAGAGATAGCGCCCGGTGATCTGCTGCTTGCCGGTGCCGGAGTTGACGAGCTGCAGCACACCGGAGCCGCATTCGCCCTGCCCCAGCCCGAACACCATCTGCTGCACCACCAGCCCCAGCCCCGCGTCGGACGGCGCGCCCCGGGCCTGGCGCAGCAGCCGGGCGGAGGTGCCCTCCCATGCGCGGGCCATGGATTTCAGCACGTCCGAAAGCTGCCGCGCGGGGTCCTGGGGAAATTCCTCCTCGGCCTCGTCCTCGTAGGCAATCAGGCTTTCGCGCAGCCCGGTCTGGGGATCATCGGATACATCGTCGAACATGTCCGGATCCAGCCGCGCGACGTTCACCGCGTAGGCCTGCACGAACCGGCAATAGAGCGAGGCCGCGGCATCCTTGCCGAGCGTGTTCGACATCGCCTCGTAACGCGCGTCGTTCATGCCGATGTTGAGGATCGCACCCGGGCCGCCCCAGTCCGGATCCTCCGACGACGGCCGCACACAGAGGAACGGGCCATTGGGGAATTGCGTCACGATCCGGTCGATATCGGGCAACTGGCCATGCGCGATGGCCTTCACCGCCTGGAACGACAGCGCCACGGTGGGCGGCACCGGCAGGCCCAGGCGCACGAGACGCTGCAGGCATTTCGCGCGTCCGCCGTGGGTCTCCGCCGTGATCGGCGCGTCGGAGGTCACCAGGGTCGTATGCGGATCGCGGTTCATTTCGGCGCTTTCTGCACTGCGGCATCAGATTTTGACCGCAGAATAGGCAGAAATGCCTGTCACGCAAGCGTCACAAAGGTCGAAAAGCGGCGTTGCGCCCGATCACCCTTCGATTCGGGACAGATCGGCCACACCGAGACAGATCGCCCGGATGCGCGACAGCAGGTTCAGCCGGTTGCGCCGGATCGTCTGGTTGTCGGAGTTGATCTTCACCGCTTCGAAGAACGCGTCGATGGGGCCACGCAAGGCCGCCATGGCCTGCATGGCAGTGGGAAAATCCTGCCGGTCCATCGCGGGCACGATCTCCGCCTCGGCCTGGTCCAGCGCCGCGAACAGCGCCCGCTCCTCCTCCGTCTCCGCCCATTTGGGATCGGCGCCAAAGGAGTATTCCACCCCGTCCGCCTCCTCCGCCTGGGTCAGGATGTTGTTGGCGCGCTTGAACCCCTGGATCAGGTTCTCCCCGTCCTCGGTCTTGAGCACATCATTCAACGCCCGCGCCCGCTTCACCAGCAGCGCGAGATCGTCATTGCCGGGCATGGAGATGCAGGCGTCGATGATGTCGTGCCGGATCCCCTCGTCGCGGAGATAGACCTTGAGGCGGTCATGGATGAAAGAGAGTAGGCTCGCAGCTTCCGGAAGAACGTAGTTTGGGTCAGTAAAAGCCGGGTGATCGAGGATCGTGGACAGTTTTTGCGAAAACAACTCTGGCTGCTCGGATAGACTGACTACTTTCCCATTGGCCTTTCTGATCTCATTCAACCTTTCGACACTTACTCCCAAATACCGCGCAACCTCTCTCTCGTAGTCAACCTCCTCATCGAGAATTCGATTGTGCTCTGGCATCCATTTTTCGCTAATTCGATCTTCAAGAACTGGAATTAGATTTAGGTTCAA
>CBDUPF010000236.1:0-6759 GCA_965369035.1 uncultured Aliishimia sp. | reverse complement strand
GGGCAAAGCGCCGGGCGGTCCGCGTCTGATGCGCATTCTCGCGGCGGAGGACAACAAGACCAACCAGCTCGTTTTCCGCAAGATGGTCAAGGACCTGGAGATCGATCTTCGCATCGCCAACGACGGCGTCGAGGCGGTCGCCGCGTATCAGGAATTCGAGCCCGACATGATCTTCATGGATATTTCCATGCCGCAGATGGACGGCAAGGAGGCGACCGGTGCGATCCGCAAGCTGGAGAGCGAAACCGGCCGGCACGTGCCCATCGTTGCGCTGACCGCTCACGCGATGGACGGCGACGACCTGGGCATTCTCGCCGCCGGGCTGGACCATTACCTGACGAAGCCGCTGCGCAAACCCGCGATCCAGGACATGATCCGTCAGCTCGTGCCCGAAGATGTCGCCGACCCGTTCAAGGCCGACGCGGCCTGATCAGGCGGTATAGGGACGGACGAAGACCGGTGCGTCGGGCTCCGACAGGTCCGCACGGTAGGCATAGCCGCCCAGGTCGAAATCCTTCAGGCTTTCCGGGTCGGTCAGACGTCGCTGGACGATGAAGCGCGCCATCGACCCGCGCGCCCTTTTCGCGAAGAAACTGACCATCTTCGGCGTGCCGTCCTTGTCTTCGAGAAATTTCGGCGTGATCACCCGCAGCTTCAGCGCGCGCGTGTCGGCGGCGCCGAAATACTCCTGGCTTGCGCAGTTGACGAGGATGTCCGTGCCCAGCGTCTTTGCCTGCGCGGTCAATGCCTTGGCGATCTCGTCGCGCCAGTAGTCATAGAGGTTCGCGCCGCGCCGGGTCTTCAACCGGCTGCCCATCTCCAGGCGGTAGGGCTGGATCGCGTCGAGCGGACGGAGAAGACCGTAAAGGCCGGAAAGAATGCACAGATGCTCCTGCGCCCAGGCCAGTTCGTCCGGATCGAGCGTGCCGGCCTCCAGCCCCTGGTAGGTGTCGCCGGCAAAGGCCAGCGCGGCGGGCCGTGTGTCCGCGGGGTCGGGATCGTCGGCGAAGGCGCGGAACCGGTCGCGGTTGAGCTTCGCCAGGTCGTCGGAGAGGTCCATCAGCCCCTTGAGATCGCGCAAGCTGAGGTTGCGCGCACTGCGCGCCAGGCGCGCGGCGTCATCGGGAAAGCGGGGTGCGGTCATCTCCACGTCCCGTTCGGTCCAGTCGAGGCGTTTGGCCGGCGAAATCACGACAAGCATGGCAGTCCCCCAGATCTTTGCCGTGGACCTAGCCCGCCGTGCGCAGGACGTCCAGAAAGGCCGCGGCGAAACGTTCTGCGCGGCGGTCTCCCAGCACCCGTTCGAGCGCGACGACATCCGCGTTGCGCAGCTGCGCCACCTTCGACAGCTGCGAGGCCGAGCAGGAGAGCGGCTTTTCCGTCCCGTCCTGCCCGCGCGCGAGCCTTGTCTGCGCCTCGACCAGCTGGTCGTAGATCGCCCCGGCATCGCTGCCGGCCAGACGGACGCGCCCGGGGTGCACGCGGTCGGCGGCGCCGTTGATCACCTCCAGAAAGGTCGCGCCATAGGTCTGCAGCTTCTTCGCGCCGACCCCGCCGATTGCCGCCATCTGGTCGAGGGTGGCGGGTCGCTTCTCCGCCATCTCGATCAGCGTCCGGTCGGTGAAGACGACATAGGCCGGGACCTTCGCCGCCTCCACCAGGGCGCGGCGCTTGGCCTTGAGCGCGGACAGCAGCGGCGCATCCTCCTCGGAGACGAGCGATTTCACGGCCGGACGGGTTCCGGCCACGCGCAGACTGTCGCGGCGCAGCGAGATCGTCTGTTCGTCGCGCAGGATCGGCAGCGCGCTGTCCGTCATCACCAGCGCGCCGTGTCGGGCGGGATCGGGCCGGATCAAATCGTGACCCATCATCTGGCGAAAGATGGCCTGCCATTGGCGGCGGTCGTATTCCTTGCCGACCCCGAAAGTCGGCAGGCCGTCGTGGCCGCGCTGACGAACCTTGTCGGTCTCCGCCCCCAGCAGGATGTCGATCAAGTGCCCCGCCCCGAAACTCTCGCCCGTGCGCAGGATCGCGGACAGCGCCTTGCGCACCGCGGTCGTGGCGTCGAAGACCTCGGGCGGCTTGTCGCAGATGTCGCAGCCGCCGCAGCTTTCGGGATCCTCGCCGAAATAGCCCAGCAGCTTGCGCCGCCGACACTCCAGCGACTCGGCCAGACCCAGCAGTGCATTGAGCCGGGCGTGGTCGGCCATGCGGCGTTCGGGCGGGGCGAGGCCTTCGTCGATCTGCGTGCGGCGCAGGCGGATGTCGTCCGGGCCAAACAGCGTCAACGTCTCCGCAGGCGCGCCGTCGCGACCCGCGCGCCCGATCTCCTGATAGTAGGCTTCGATCGATTTGGGCAGATCGGCATGGGCGACCCAGCGGATGTCGGGCTTGTCCACGCCCATGCCGAAGGCGATGGTGGCCACGACGATCAGTCCATCCTCGCGCTGGAACTGCGTCTCCGCGATGCGACGGTCCTCCGCATCCATGCCGCCGTGATAGTGGATCGCGGCATGGCCATCATCGCGCAGCGCCTTGGCCAGCGTTTCGGTCTTCGCCCGCGACGCACAGTAGACGATGCCCGACTGTCCCTTGCGCGCGGCGGCGAAATTCAGAATCTGGCGGCGCGGCTGGTCCTTGGCGGCAAAGGCCAGATGCAGGTTCGGCCGGTCGAAGCCACGCAGGAAGGTCTGCGGCGCCGCCCCGTCGAACAGCTTCTGCACGATCTCCGCGCGGGTTTCGGCATCCGCCGTCGCGGTGAAGGCCGCGAGCGGCACATCCAGTTCGCGCCGCAACTCTCCGATGCGCAGGTAGTCGGGGCGGAAATCATGGCCCCACTGGCTCACGCAATGCGCCTCGTCCACCGCGATCAGGCTGACACCGATGCGCCGCAGTATTCCCATCGCGGAACCCGCCGCCAGACGTTCGGGCGCGATGTAGAGCAGCTTGAGCCGCCCCTCCTCCAGCGCCTGCCAGACCTCGTCGGTCTCTTCCTGCGTGTTGCCGGAGGTCAGCGCACCCGCGGCCACCCCGGCGGCCTGCAACGCGCGCACCTGGTCCCGCATCAATGCAATGAGCGGCGATATCACGACCGTCACACCCTCGCGCATCAGCGCGGGAAGCTGGAAGCACAGCGACTTGCCCCCACCCGTGGGCATGATCGCCAGCACGTTTTCTCCGGCCGTCACGGCGTCGACGATGCCGGCCTGGCCCGGACGGAAGCCGTCGAAACCGAATACATCCTTGAGAAGCGCCTGCGCCGTCATGTCCGCGACCGTACCGAAATGTTGTGAACTGCTCGTTGCCGCGCACAATCCCACACTCCGATTCAGGGAACAAGGGCCGCCCATCGCGTTTGCCGGCGCACGGCGGTCATCACGCCCCGCGCGCGGCGCCCCGAGGACCGGCCGGACACGTCGGAGGAACCCGCCCGGGTCCGGAACCTGAACGCGCTCGCGAAGCCCGGCCACACGATCCCGGAACTGGAGGATGTAATTCGCCTCTCCGATACCGGACAGCCCTGTCGACGCCGCCCCGGAAGACGGCCTGTCAGTAGAAGGCGCTCATGTTGTTGTAGAGAACGATGCGCAGCGCGGCCACGGCGATAAGCGCGACCAGAGGGGCAAGGTCGAGTCCGCCCATCGGCGGGATCACGCGCCGGATCGGCGCATAGATCGGCTCGACGAGGCGTTGCAGACCGTACCAGATCTGCGCCACCAACCGCTGGTGCGTGTTGAGCACGTTGAAGGTGATCAGCCAGGACATGATCAGGTGCACGATGATGATGAACCAGATGACGTTCAGGATCAGCAGCAGGATTTGAATGATCGACAGCATGGCGGCCCCTTTGTTGACGCACCTCAGTTAAGGTTCGCGGCCAGAAAGGGCAAGACCGCGCTTGCCTTGGCACCTGCGCTGGTTTCTAGTCGCCGCCAGGGACGGGTGAGGAAAGGGTATGGTGCAACCGACACTGCGCAAGCGGATATGGGGCTGGTTTTTCTTCGATTGGGCCAGTCAGCCCTACAACACTCTCCTGCTCACCTTCATCTTTGCGCCGTATGTCAACGAATTGATGCAGGACGGGGCGGCCGCACAGGCCGCGTGGGGTTTCGGCATCGGGACCGCGGGCTTCGTGATCGCGATGCTCGCCCCCATTCTCGGCGCGATATCGGATACTTCCGGCAACCGGATGCGGTTCGTCTGGCTGTTCTCGGCCTTCTACGTCGTGGGAAGTTTCGGGCTCTGGTGGGCGGCACCGGAAAGCTTCAATCTCTACCTCACGCTGGTGTTCTTCGCGATCGGCATGATCGGGATGGAATTCGCGACGATCTTCACCAATTCGATGCTGCCCGACCTCGGCCCCAGAGAGGAGGTCGGGCGCATCTCCAGCAACGGCTGGGCCTTCGGTTATGTCGGCGGACTCGTGGCGCTTGTCCTGATGCTGACGCTGTTCGCCGAAGGCGCCGACACGGGCCGGACATTGCTCGGCATCTCCCCGATCTTCGGGCTGGATCCGGACGCCCGCGAGGGCACGCGCTTCGTCGGGCCGCTGACGGCGATCTGGTACGCCGTCTTCATGATCCCGTTCTTCCTGTGGGTGCGTGATCCGAAACCCACGCGGTTGCCCCGGGGCGCGGTGCAGCAGGCGCTGTCCGGGCTCTGGCAGACGATCCGCAAGCTGCCGCGGACGCCGTCTCTCTTTGCCTACCTCACGTCGTCCATGTTCTACCGCGACGCGCTCAACGGCATGTATACATTCGGCGGTATCTACGCGAGCGGCGTGCTGGGCTGGTCGGTCGTCGATGTCGGCGTCTTCGGCATTCTCGCGATCATCTCCGGTGCCCTCTTCTGCTGGTTGGGCGGCAAGGCCGATGCGCGCTTCGGACCCAAACGCGTGATCGTCTATTCGATCTACGTGCTGCTGTTCGTCGCCGTGTCCATCGTGTTCGTCTCGCGCGGGTCGGTCTACGGCATCCCGATCAGCGCGGACAGCATGGCGCCGGACGTGATTTTCTACATCCTCGGCGCATTGATCGGCGCGGCGGGCGGGACACTGCAATCTTCCAGCCGCGGGATGATGGTGCGTCAGGCCAACCCGCGCAAAATGGCCGAAAGCTTCGGCCTTTATGCGCTGGCCGGCAAGGCGACCAGTTTCGTCGCCCCCATGCTGATCGGCGTGGCGACAACGATCAGCGGGTCCCAACAAATCGGCGTCTCGCCGCTGATACTGCTTTTCCTTGTAGGGCTACTTTTGCTACGTTTCGTGCGAACCAGCGGAGATTTTGGCACATGAGAGCGATCCCCATCCTGTGCGCCGTCACGGTTACCGTGATGCTCGCGGCCTGCGCAGGCGATTCGGACACCAGCATAGACGGCACCCATGTGGCCGACCCGGTTCCGCGTGCCAATGTGTCGTCGTCGAACCAGCCGGCCAAATTCGCCTTTGGCCAGGTTCGACGCGGCTCGGCCCAATCACCGGCGGCGTTCGGCTCCTATGCCAAGGGCTGCGCGGCGGGGGCCGTGCAACTGCCGGAGACCGGGCCCACGTGGCAGGCGATGCGGCTGGGCCGCAACCGCAACTGGGGCCATCCGGACCTCGTGGATTTTGTCCAGGACCTGTCGCGCGCGGCCGCCGCGCAGCCGGGATGGAACGGGATCTATGTCGGCGACATGAGCCAGCCGCGCGGCGGTCCGATGCTGACCGGCCACCGTAGCCACCAGATCGGGCTCGACGCCGACATCTGGATGCTGCCAGGGACCAATCTGAACCTCGGCCCGGCCGAGCGCGAGAGCATTTCCTCGATCTCGCTCCGCCGATCCAACGGGGCCTATGTCAACTCCAACTGGACCCGGCAGCATCACGAGGTCATCAAGGCAGCCGCAAAGGACCGGCGCACCGCACGGATCTTCGTCTTTCCCGGCGCCAAGGTGCAGATGTGCAAGGACGAGACGGGCAACCGGGCCTGGCTCCGCAAGGTGCGGCCGTGGTACGGGCATCATTACCACTTCCACGTCCGTCTCGCCTGTCCGCGGGGCGCGAGCGGCTGCGTGGACCAGGCCGCCCCGCCCCCGGGCGACGGCTGTGCGGAGGCGCAGGAATGGGTGAACAACATCCTCAATCCGCCGCCCGCGCCCAAGGACCCGGCCCCGGCGCGGAAACGGCGTGAACTCGTTCTGGCGGATCTGCCCGCGCAATGCGCCGCCGTCTTGCAGTCGCGCTGAGCGTCTGCGCCTTTGCCGCCACCGCCGAACCGCCCGAGCTCGACCTGACCGCGCATGTCGTGGTCAAGGACGTGCCGGCCGAGTTCGGCGGACTTTCGGCGGTCGAGGTCGCAGATGGCGGCAAGCGCGCACAGGTCCTGTCCGACCGTGGCCAGCTCTTCGAGGTGGGGCTCTGGCGGGACCAGGAAGGCCTCTTGACCAAGGTCGCCGTGCTGGGGGCAAAATACCTCTATGTCTACGATCCGAAGTTCCGGATCGACAGCGAGGGGCTGGCGCTGGCCCCGGATGGCGGCGTCTTTGTCTCGAGCGAGAAACCCGACGCGGTGTATCACTACCCCGTGCGGAACAGCTGGCCGGACCGGACATGGGCCGTGCCCGACCGGCAGACCGAGGAATCGAACCGCGGCCTGGAAGCGCTCGCCATCGATGCAGAGGGCCGGCTGGTGACCGTTCCCGAGACCGTCCCGGACGGCGAGACAGGCTTCCCGGTTCACCGGCTGGAAGACGACGCCTGGCACCGGATCACAACGCTGGAGG
>CBDUPF010000235.1:0-6784 GCA_965369035.1 uncultured Aliishimia sp. | reverse complement strand
TCCGCCCGCTTCGCTATCCACGGCCGGTTCATCCGCGTCATCAGTTTTCGTGCCATCGGCAAGGTCGCCCAGAAGGTCGTCGAGATCGGAGGACGCGTCACCGGGCTCGTCATCCGCCTCCAGGTCAGCCAGCAAATCGTCGAGATCATCCTGACCGGTTTCCGCCTCGCTTGTGTCCTCTGCTTCGATGGCCCCGTCTTCGGACGCGACTTTCGATGCGGCACTCTCCTCTTCGTCGCCCGCCTCCAGATCGGCCAGCAGGTCGTCCAGCCCGGAGTCGTCCTGCGCGGGCTCTTCGGCGGTTCCCGTCTCACGATCCTCGGCCGCAGGCACGTCCATTTCCGGGCCTTCATCGAGCGCGGCCAGGGCATCGTCCAGTTCGCCACTGTCCGGGTCCGTTTCGGCGGCCGGGTCCACCGCCTCCGGAATATCGTCGAGCGTCGGCTCGTCGGCAGTCTCTTCCTCGGCGGGCTCGACCGAGGCCAGCACATCGTCGGTCGAAACCTGTTCCGGGTCCGGCGCCGGGGTGTCGAGGCCGGCGAGAATGTCGTCAAGGTCGGTGCCACCCTCCGCCTCCGGCGGTGCCGGCTCGAGGGAGGCGAGAACATCGTCGATGACGTCCTTCGTCTCTTCCTCTGCAGGAGCGTGCTCCTTCACACCTTCAAGGATGCCGCCGCTGTCCTCTTCGATCTCGCCCGGTTCCTCCCCGGGTTCGAGCGTGGCCAGCACGCTGTCCAGATCGGAGCCGTCTTCGGGCTCGGGCGTCACGGTTTCAATGGATGCCAGGATATCGTCCGCGTCATCCTCTGCGGCCGGCTCTTCGTGGCGCTCGATCCCGGTCAGCACGTCTTCGCTATCGTCGATCTTGGCGGCGACTTCCGTTCGCTCGACCCCTGCCAGGATGTCGGTTGCCGGGTCGGGCGGTATGTCATCATCGCGCCGTTCGATGCCCGACAGAACCCCCACGGTGTCGTCGGGTTCTTCAGTGTCCTCGCGACGTTCCACACTCGCCAGAACGGAGCCGGCCACGTCTTCTTCTGGTGCATCTTCCCGCCGCTCGATCGTGGACAGGACATCCTCGGTCCTGTCCTCTTCCTCAGCGGCCTCCCGGCGCTCGATGCGCGCCAGTACATTGTCGCTGTCCTCTTCCGCTTCGGTCTCGACGTGCCGCTCCACACCGGCCAGAACGTCGTCGGAGTCGTCGACATGCTCTTCGTCCTCGCGCCGTTCGATACCGGCGAGGACATCCGCGGCAGAGTCGTCTTCCTCATCCTTCAGTTCACGGCGTTCGATGCCGGCCAGAACATCCGCAGCCACGTCCGGCGTCGCAGCATCCTCGCGCCGTTCGATGGCGGCGAGCACGTCCGAAGTGTCGTCGTTGTCTTCGACCTCCTCCCGACGCTCGATCCCGGCCAGCACCTCGGCGGCATCATCGTCCCGCCCGCTCTCCGTCCTTCGATCGATCCCGGAGAGAACCGCGTCGGTTCTGTCCTCTTCCTCCACGTCCTCGCGCCGCTCGATTCCGGCGAGAACATCCGCTGCGGCGTCGGTCGCGGCCACATCCTCCCGCCGTTCGATCCCGCCCAGCACGTCATCCAGGTTCGGTCCGGACGGCGCCTCCTCCGGCGCGCGCGCAGCGAGATCGGCGAGGGCGCGGTCGGTGCTGTCATCCTGCGGCGGCGGTTCGGGCATGCGCGCCTTGAGGGACTCCAGCGCTTCGTCCATGTCGGTCGAGGCTGTCGCGCCGCCGGCAAGCGCCTGCAGCAATTCGGGCGTGGCGAGAAGGTTCTCGATCAACTCCTCGGCGCGCGACTTGCCATCCATGTAGGCCAACAGGTTGGAGAGTTGCTGGCGCGCCTCGAGCAGGGGAGCCAGCGTCTCGACTTTGGCCGCGATGGCCTGCGGGCTGAAATCCTCCATCTTCTCGAAGGTGAGGTCGATCGCCAGATTTCCCTCGCCGGTCAGCGTGTTCGGCACCGCGAACCTCGCCCGAGGCGCCATCGCCTTCATCCGGTCGTCGAAATTGTCGACGTCGATCTCCAGGAACTTGCGATCCGCCACGGGGGGCTGTTCGGACCTGCCGGCCAGATCAGACATCACGCCCATGACGAAGGGCAACTGGACCTTCTTCTCCGCGCCGTAAAGCTCCACGTCGTATTCGATCTGGACCCGCGGCGCGCGGTTTCTCGCAATGAATTTCTGCGACCCGCTCATTCCTGATCACCCCGGGCCTGGCGCAGTTCTTCTCGCAATGCGCGGATCTCGTCCTGCAGCACCTTCACGGCATCGTCCACGTGGTCGGTCTCCTCGCGCACAAGGGTGCGAAGCTTTTCGAACTCGGCCTCCGTATCCTGCTCCACCGCCGCCTGCATCGTGTTGACCAGAAGACCGATGAAGAGGTTCAGCACGGAGAATGCCGTGATGATGATGAACGGCACGAAGAACGCCCAGGCATAGGGGAATTCCCGCATGACAGGTCGGACGATCCCCATCGACCAGGACTCCAGCGTCATGATCTGGAACAGCGAATAGACCGATTTGCCGACCGTGCCGAACCATTCCTCGAACACGTCGCCATACATGATCGTCGCCATCACGCCGAACACGTAATAGACGATGAGCAGCATGATCACGACCGCCCCCATGCCCGGCAGCGCGTCGAGCAGCGCCTGAACCACCGCGCGCATCTGCGGGAAGGCCGACAGGAGACGCATCGCCCGGATCACGCGCAGACCCCGCAGCGCGGAGAGCCCGTCGGTCTGCGGCAAGAGCCCCACCGACACGATGCAGAGATCGAAGATGTTCCAGGCGCTGCGGAAGAAGGCGAGGCGATAGGCGTAGAACTTCAGCAAGAGCTCGACCACGAAGATGCTGAGCGCCGCCCGGTCGATCACCCAAAGTTCCGCGGCGAACCGCGCCTTCATCCAGTCCGACGTCCCGAGCCCGAGCGTGATGGCGTTGAAGATGATGATGGTCATGATCGTGTTGCGGAAGCGCGACGACTCGACCAGCGCCCGTACGCGGGTGCGCATGGAGGTGTCTTCGTGTTGCGCTGCCTGATCCGTCATCCGTCGTTCCGTCATCCACGCCGCGCCGCCAGTGGCCCGGCTCGATTACTTCTTCAGCTCTTTCTCGATCTTCTTGTACTTCTTCTCGATATTGCCGACCTCGGTCTGCGCCTTGCTCATCAGCGAGTTGCATTTCGACAGATGCGCCTCGAACTCCTTGGCGAGCTTGGAGGCCGCGTGCTGCGGCACATCGCCCTTGAGGACCAGGTTCACCGCCTCGTCCATCTTCTTGCTGACGTTGTCGATATTCCCGATCAGCGCCTTCATCGTCGAGAACACCGGGCCCTTGCCGGAAATCGCCTGGCCGAGGTTCTGAAGCTTCGGGTCGGCGCCGGTGTCCTTGGCCATCTTCTCGCCCGCGTCGAGCAGACCCTCCGCAGCCGACTTGGCCTCCTTCGACTTCGCTTCGAACTTGCTTTCGGCCTCGCGCACGGCCTTCTTGGCCTTGTCTTCCTCGCTGGAGGTGCCGCCGCTCTCCTCGCCCTTCTTGGCCGCGCCCGCGATCTTCACGATCTGCTTGAGCGTGGTGATGACCGTGGTCATCGGAAACTGGAACAGGTCGGAGGACTTGAGGCCGTTGAACTTGCGCAGCGCGTCCTTGCAGGTCGACAGGGACTTGGTGTTGTCGCCCTTGTCACTCTCGACCTCGTCGAGCGCGATGGAGATCTTGTCGTCCAGCTTCTTGGACAGCTGGTTGTAGTACTTGACCGCGTTCTTGCCGGCTTCCTCGAAAACCTTCTTCAGCCCCGCATCCTTGTCGGCATCCTTGCCGTTGATGATGTCGTCGACCTTCTTGTATTTCGCCTTCAGGTGGATGTTCGCCTTCTTCAGGATCGAACTCTCGAGACCGGACAGCTGCGTGGCGAAGAGCGCGAGTTCATAGCGGGCAACAGCATAGCAGCCGTCCTCGATATCCTTCTTCTTCCACTTGCGCTGATCCAGCATCATCGTGCGCTTGATCTCGATCGGGGTTATCTTCTTGGCTTCCTTCGGCGCGAAATAGAGCCAGCTCGGCGGCGCCTTCCCCTTTGTTTCCCCGAAAGGATTGATGGGCTTGTTGATGGTGAATTTCGTCTTTTTCACTTCAGCCATGATAACCTCCCTGGCGGAGAGCCTTGAAAATGCGTCCCTTTAGCAACCCGAGACCACTCTACGCCGCGCAGAGCGCTTTTGGAACTTTTCACGCAACTGCCCACGTCGCGCAATGATGCCTGTCACACCCCCGGTGCGTCCCCATGTCCGCCCCCACCGTTTCGCCCTCCGGGCCAGAGGCGCATTCGGCCCCCCTCGCACCCGCCACACCCGCGTCAGAGGATCTCTGCGGCCGCCTTGAACACCTTGGCGGCGATGTCGATCGCCTTCTTCACCTTTTCGGCGTGGGCCTTGACCGTCCCGAGGTCCATCGTGCCTGTCGTCTCCTTGGCCTTTCTCAATACCTCGTCAGCGAATTTGCGGCCGTTCTGTTCGATCGTGTTAAACTCGCTGATCTGGACGATCATGTCGTTGATCTGCTTTTCCTGCTTGCGGGTGACTTCCACGCCCTGGTCGCTCAGCTGCAGCAGCTTCTGGAGCGGGCCCGCCATGCTGGAAGCCTTCTGCCGCGTCGCGGTGAGCTTGACCTTGTACTCCTTGACGGCGTCCTCGACCTTCTTGATGTCGCTCTTGCCCGCCTTGCCGTCCTTGGTCGCCTTGGACAGCTTCTCCATCGCCGTCATGACCTGGCCGCGGACCTTCTCTTCGGACGCGATGCCCTTCTGCACCTCCTTGGCGATGTCATAGACGGATTTCGCGATCTTGTAGTATTCGTCCGCCTTCGCCCCCGCGCTCGCGATCAGCGCGGCGATCCCCTTGCCGATCTTCACGACGCCCCAGGACACGTTGGCGACGATCTTGATCTTCCACTTGGTGAATTCCTTGTTTTCCTTCTTGATCTTCTCCCAGGACGCCTTGACGCGGTTCTGCGCCTCCTTTTCCAACGTGCCGACCAGCTTTTTCAACTCTTCGTTGACCTGCTTGGCCAGCTTCTCGGCTTCCTTCTTGTCGCTCATCCCCTCCAGTTGCTTGTCGTACTTCTGGATCGCGGGGTTGATGGCGATCTTGCGGTAGTCGTTGAGAAAGCTCCAAACCGGTTCCATGATCCGTGCCATCAGCGAGGCGTCGACCTCCTTGGCCGAAACCTTGAGCGTGATGGTTCCCTTGGGCAATTCCAGGTTTTTCGCGCTGACGGTAATCAGGTCGAATTTCTGGTTCACATCGGCCATGATCGGTCCCTTCTGTCGTCGTTCGGCCGGTCAGCCGAAACTGTAGGTGAAATCGCCGTCGCTGACGTCGATGGCGACCTTGCTGACCTCTTGCCCCTCCATCAGGCGGCGCAGGAACTCGGCGGAGATCTCCGGCAGCATCGTGTTGGTCACGATGGCGTCGATCATGCGTCCGCCGCTCTCCAGCTCCTGGCAGCGGTTGACGATCTCGTCGACCACGGCCTGGCTGTATTCGAACGGCACGCCATGGGCCTCGGTCACGCGCTTCTTGATCCGGCCCAGCTGCAGTTCGGTGATCATCGCGATCATGTCCGGCGTCAGCGGGTAGTAGGGGATCGTCACCAGCCGCCCCAGCAGCGCGGGCGGGAAGACCTTGAGCAGCGGCTCGCGCAGCGCCTTCGCCAGCCCTTCCGGATCGGGCATCAGTTCGGGGTCAGCGCACATGTCCATGATCAGGTCCGTGCCCGCGTTCGACGTGAGCAGGATCAGCGTGTTCTTGAAGTCGATGGTACGGCCCTCGCCGTCCTCCATCACGCCCTTGTCGAAGACCTGGAAGAAGATCTCGTGCACGTCCGGGTGCGCCTTTTCCACCTCGTCGAGCAGCACGACGGAATAGGGCTTGCGCCGGACCGCCTCGGTCAGCACCCCGCCCTCGCCGTAGCCCACGTAACCCGGCGGTGCGCCTTTCAGCGAGGACACCGTATGCGCCTCCTGGTATTCGGACATGTTGATGGTGATGACGTTCTGCTCGCCGCCGTAAAGCACCTCGGCCAGCGCCAGCGCGGTCTCGGTCTTGCCGACGCCGCTGGTCCCGGCCAGCAGGAAGACACCGATGGGTTTGGACGGGTTGTCGAGCCCCGCGCGGCTGGTCTGGATGCGCTTGGCGATCATCTTCATCGCGTGGTCCTGGCCCACGACGCGCTTGGCCAGCAGATGTTCGAGGTTCAGGATCGTCTCGATCTCGTCCTTGACCATGCGGCCCACGGGGATGCCGGTCCAGTCGCCGACTACACTCGCCACGGCCTGATGGTCGACGATGGGCATGATCAGCGGATGGTCGCCCTGAAGTGTTTCCAGCTCCTTGTTCTTGGCCTGGAGCGTGTCCATCAGGGCGTCACGATCCACCTCCGGCGCGGCTTCGGCCACGTCGCCCGCGGCCTCGTCCGCCGCGTCGCCCTCGCGGGTGTGGGTCTCCTCGACCGCCTGCCCGCCGCTGCGCAACTGCGCGCGCAAATCGATGATCTCGGCCACCAGCGCCTTTTCCGCCTCCCAGTCCGCGGTCAGCTCCTTCAGCCGCGCCTCCTCGGCCTCCTTGGCCGCGGTCACGGCCTCGCGCCGGTCAGCCACCTCGTAGCCCGCAGTCTCGTCGCGGCCGATGATCTCCAGCTCGGTGGTCAGCGCCTCGATCCGCCGCTGGCTGTCATCGACCTGGGCCGGAACCGCGTGTTGGCTGAC
>CBDUPF010000234.1:0-6796 GCA_965369035.1 uncultured Aliishimia sp. | reverse complement strand
GAAGTGCAGGCGGACGCCGAGTAGCGTCGCGCTGACGGTCGGTGCCGCCGCCCTCTTTGGTCGCGCCGGGTCAAGGGCGGCGCGCCTCGTCGAAGGCTGCGTGGAAGACCCGGTCCCATTCGCGACAGGCACTGTTCCCGGCGGAACAGGCTTCGGCGATGCGCCACCCGAACTCTACCCAGTCGACGGGGTCCGAGTACCAGTCCATATCGCGCAGCACGTCCCCCGCCCATGGTCCGGGGTCGATAACCGGATCGCTTTCGTCCACGTAATGGACCGTTCTACTGCCCTCTTCGAACCGGTCGATGGCCTGATGCCATTCGTCCTGCGGCCAGAGCAGGGACATCTTCCGCTCCGCGGGGTCGTAATCGATGGTGAAGAGCGTGCCGAAGCCCGCGCGGTAATTGTCCTGGAACAGCGGTTTTTCCAGGAAGTGGCGGCGCAGTTCCGCAGGGTGGACTCGGGTTGCCAACAACTCCTCCAGATGGCTTCTGCGTTCGTAGGTGCGGGTGAAGGCCGCGCGGTCGACCAGTTCGGGCCCATGCTGGTGGTTCGTCGCAAGCGGTTGCGGCAAAAGCCGGATCCCGCCGCCCGGCTGCATCTCCACCGAGGCCAGACGTCCCGACGCATCCGCCAGAACCAGATTGTAGGCCATGTGCGACGGAACCCGGCGGAGCGTTCGAACGGCCGCCTCGACGGTATCGCAGGTCTCCAGGATGTAACGGACGATGTGCGTGATGCCGAAGCCCGGCGCTGTCGTGCCGCGCCCCCCGAACGCCAGTGCCACGGACAGACCCGCGTCGTTGATGCCGTCCGACAGGCCCCAGAGGAATTCGACCATGCCCATCACGGCCCGCCCGGTCCATTCGCTGCGCAGCAGGAACCCCTCGTTCAGGTCGGGCGACAGGTCGTAGTTTCGCACCAGACGGATGTCGCGGCCGTCAGTCTGCGCCGCAATGGAGCAGCCGCCAAGATAGGCGGGCGGACACCACCCGGACAGGAACCGCGCCGCCCGTTCGCCACTTCCAGAGAACCGGCGCAGCCGTCGGTACGTGGGCACAAGCTCCGGCATGTAATGCGCCAGCGCGGCCTCGCATTCCTGCTGTTCGGGGACGTTGGCGCACCCGCGCCCCAGGAACCAGGCCTCGTAGGCTGGCCAGGACCAGTCCCATCGGGACTTCCATTTCGGGCCCGGTTGCGCTTCGCACACCGCTTCGATCGTCAGGCTGGCGGTCATGTCCGTTGCTCCTTTGCGGCGGCAAGAAAGAACCGGATCATCTCGGCCGATGCATCGACCCCGCCCGGCTGCGTATGACTGCCGGCAGGAGAGCCGCCCGACCAGGCGTGGCCCAGCCCCTCGATCGTCCAGTTTTCGGCCAGGATCCGGCCGGTGCCATCCCGATGGACGATGCAGGCCGGATCATGGCCCGGCTCCCCCGTCGCCCCCGGGGCTGTTCCGATCGCGGCGGCAAGGACCCCTTCGGCATTGCTCGGGTGAACGGTCGCATCGTTACTGCCGTGGAACACGATGATCGGGACCGGTGCCTGGCCCGCATCCCCCTGACCTGCGGAACCCGGCCCTGCGGAACCCTGACCTCCGCGGCCCTGGCCACGCATCGCCGCATGGGCGCTGATGACGTCCCGCGCGGTGCCGGGCGCCAGCCCGGAATGAACGCCCACGGCCGCGAAAACGTCGCTGTAGGTATCACCCAGGATTGCCGCCATCGCACCGCCCGCCGAGAGTCCGGCCGCGAAGATGCGCCCGCGGTCGACACCGAATTCCGCCGCCGTGGTCTGCGCAAGATCCGCCAGCAAGGCCGGCTCGCCGCGGCCACGCGCCTGGTCCTGCGGTTGGAACCAGTTCCAGCAGCCAAGCTGATTGGCGCTCCGTTCCTGTTCCGGATAGACGATGACAAGGTCGTTGCGTTCGGCGTGCAGGTTCATCCGCGTCCCCGTGGCGAAGTCGTCCGCGTCCTGTGTGCAGCCGTGCAGCATCACGACGAGGCCACGGATCTTCGCGCCGCCTCCGGACGGCACGTATAGCGTGTAGTCGCGGCTGCCATGCGCCGAACTGTGCCGCCGCCTTTCGTACTGCCCGCTGCCGGGAACCTCGGGTGCAATGCCAGGAAGCCTGCGCAGGCTTTTCGTCGCGCGTTTCCTGCTGACCAGGCTGTCGATCACGCTCCCCAGCGGCATCCGTCCGGAGCGCGGCGGCGCCGGTTCGGTCGGGTCCGCGTTTCGTGCCGACGTCTCCGGCTGGCCCGAGAGCGCCTGCTTTATCGTTTTCATCGCTTCGGCCGGATTTCCGGCACGAGTCTGCTCGAGCGCCCGGCTCATGGCCGACGCAATTGACATGTTCATCCTGTTTCCTTCGGGTTGAGACGCTTTGCCTCAGGTAATGCGGTCTTTGAGTGCCGCCTTGATTTCACGGGACGCCTGCAGGGCACCCAGCACCTGCATCGAACCGATGGTTTCCCGCGCCAGATCGACCGGGACATCCGCAGCGATCCGTGCGAGCCCCACGACCCGCACATCCAGAACCTCGTTCCGGTCGCGCGCCGCTTCGAGATCGGCACGCGTCAGATCGAGCAGCCCGACTTCCAGAGTGTGGCGCCGGACCGACTGCGACACATGCTCCTGTTCGGCAGCCAGCTGGTTGCGGATGGCGGTCCGAATGAAGTCCGTGCGATTCGAGTAGAAACCTTCTCGCACCAGAAGGTCGATCCGCCCCAGGTCCACATGACCGAGGTTGATCGTGATCTTCTCGTTATCGGCCGGTCTGAGCTGCTGTACGTTCGGCATATGTTTCTCCATCCATATGGATGGTATATGGATGTATTTCGCGGCCCACAACCCTAATGAAACAAAATCCGCAGTTTTTCAGGGGGCGTGCCGACATCATGGGCGAAACCGGACGTCCGAAGGGGCCGGCACGCTTCTGCACGCCTGCCGGCTGGCAAAGACCCCGGGCGCATGCGATCATGACGCGCAAGAGGGAGGATGCCGATGATCACCGAGATCGTAACCTTCGAAATCCGCAAGGAAATGGGACGCGAACAGGTTATCGCACTCTTCGAGGAGAGCGCGAAAAGCTGGCGTGCGCACCCCAAGCTCTACGCCAAGAACTATCTCTACGATTCGGAGGCCGGAATCGCCGGCGGCGTCTATACGTGGGACAGCGTCGATGACGCACGGGACGCGCATGGCGACGCGTTCCTTGCCCGAATAGAAGAGACTTTCGGCAGCACACCGCGCTTTCAGTATTTCGAAACGCCGGTGATCGTCCGGAATCAGATCGGAGCCGGTTGAGACTGCCGAAAAGGCCTACCGGTTGCCGCGCCTTGGCGGCTCGGCCCCGCCATCCTTTCGGTACTTGCCCTTGCCCGCTTTCGACGGGCCGGCCTTCGGCTTGTACGACTTGCCGGGGCGTGCGACCCGTTTGGAGGTGTCCTCGGCCCCGGGGCGCAACTTCGTGGATTTGTCCGCGTTTCTGTCGCTCCTGGCCGCGGCAGGCTTGGCCTTCGGGCTGTCCGGGCGCTTGTCGGGGCGGGTGCCCTTTGGTTTGGCGGGGGGTCCTTCGGCGAAACTCCCGCTTTTCCGTTTGGGCGCATTGCTGCGTGGCTTGACGGGTTTCGCACCTGCTGGCGCGTCAACGACACGCTCTGCTGCGGATGTGCCACTGCCCGGCTCCGATTTCCGGCGCGCCTCTTTGGCGCCACCGGGATGCCTGGGCTTCGGTTTCTCTGCCGAACGGGGCTTCTCCGTTGTGCCGCGCACCCTGTCCATCGAGGGCGGCGCGGGAAGCCGCCGGGCGGTAATGCCCTCCTCGAGCACTCCGCCCTCGCCCAGTGCGGCGACGAACCCGTCTGCGCTCGGTTCGGCGATTTCGACCAGGGTGTCCTTGGGCTGGACCCGGATTGCGCCGATTGCCTCCTTGTCCAGTCGCCCCGCCCGGCACAGGAGCGGCAGGATCCACCGCGCCTCCGCCCGGTCGTCGCGTCCCACAGAGAGGGAGAACCAGACGCTTGGCCCGAACGGTTTCCGCTCCTTCGGCGCCGGCTTGGCGTCGGGTGCAGAGAGATCTTCGGGCGCGGATTGCCGGCTGCGGTAGAGCCGCAGATAGGCCGCGGCGACGGCCTCGGGCGAATGCAGTTCGAGCAGCTTTGCGGCGAAATCCTTCTGTTCGTCGGTCGCCTCCTCTGCCCAGATCGGATCGGACAGCAGGCGTTCCTCGTCGCGGCGCAGGATTTCCAGGGCGTTCGGCGCGGTCGTCCATTCGGCTTCGATCCTGGCGAACTTCAACAGCCGTTCGGCCTTCTTGACGTTCTTCGGCGTGACGATCAGGGCCGAGATGCCCTTGCGGCCCGCGCGACCGGTGCGCCCCGAACGGTGCAGCAGCCCGTCCGGGTTCGAGGGCAGATCGGCATGGATGACCAGTTCCAGGTTGGGCAGGTCGATCCCGCGCGCGGCGACATCCGTCGCCACGCAGACGCGGGCACGGCCGTCGCGCATGGCCTGAAGCGCATGGGTCCGCTCGGTCTGACTCAACTCGCCCGAAAGGCTGACAACGGCAAAGCCACGGTTCGCGAAACGCGCCGCCAGCCGGTTCACCGCGACGCGTGTGTTGGCAAAGACGATGGCATTCTGCGCATCGTGATAGCGCAGGACGTTGATGATGGCGTTTTCCGCGTCCGCCTGGGCAACGCGCAGCGCCTGGTAGGTGATATCGGCGTGCTGGGTCGTGCCCGTGGTGGTCGTCACGCGGACCGCATCGCGTTGATACTGTTTTGCGAGCGTGGCGATCATCGGCGGCACCGTGGCGGAAAACATCAACGTGCGCCGGTCGGCCGGGGCCGCACCCAGCATGAATTCCAGGTCTTCCCGGAACCCGAGATCGAGCATCTCGTCCGCCTCGTCCAGAACCACCGCACGCAGCCCGCTCATGTCCAGCGAACCGCGCTGGATATGGTCGCGCAGACGGCCGGGCGTGCCCACGACGATATGTGCGCCGCGCTCCAGCGTGCGCCGCTCGTCGCGCATGTCCATACCGCCGACGCAGGACACCACGCGCGCGCCTGCCCTGGCATAGAGCCAGCCCAGTTCCCGCATGACCTGGAAGGCCAGTTCGCGCGTCGGTGCCACCACCAAGGCAAGCGGCGCCGCGGCGGGTTCCAGACGGTCGCTGTCGCCCAGAAGTGTTCCGGCTATGGCCAGTCCGAAACCGACCGTCTTGCCGGACCCGGTCTGCGCCGACACGAGGAGATCGGCGTCCTGAAGCTCGGGGGCCGTGACCGCCTGCTGGACCGCTGTGAGCGTGTCGTACCCGCGCTCTGCCAGGGCTTCGGAAAGTGTCGTGATCATCGGGTGGTCTATCCGTTCAGAATTGGGCGCCGCACGCGCCAGATGCCTGCAGAGGGCACCGCAGAAGCCGACAGCAGATAACGCCGACGGCACCATATGTACACGGTCAATCTGTCGCGCCGGACCTGAAACGGGCAGAGTGACGCAACGAAGCGGTGCCAAAACCGCTCAACCCGCCACGGCTGTCCCGGTCGTGACGCGCGGGGGCAGGTTTGTGATTCCGGACGGGATGACGTCGCCGCATACATCCCACCCGGCGCACCGATACCCCGCGGTGGCAAGGCTGACGGGGCGGCCCGCCAGTTCTTCAGGTCCGCCTGATCATCAGAAGCGCGACCAGCGATGCAAGGCCGACACCCGCTGTCAGCCAGATCGCGGAAAGCCCCCATGTCGTCAGCGCGGCGCCGAAGATCAGGGGCGCAGCCGCCTGCAGTATCCGGGCCGGCGCGTTCAGCCAGCCGAGGCGATGCCCGTAGCCTGCCGCGCCGAACAGTGCCAGCGGCAGAGTGCCCTTGGCGATGGTCAGAATGCCATTGCCCGCGCCGTGAAGGATCGCGAAGCCATACGCCGCCGGCGCGCCGAACGTGACCAGCGCCACGGCCGCGACAGGGTGGGCCGCCGCCGCAAGGCGTGTGGAGGTGAGCGGGTGGACACGGCGCAGCAGGCCGAATTCCAGCATCCGCGCGGCCACTTGCGCCGGACCGATGAGCGCGCCCGCGGCGATGGCCACGGCGGTGCTGGCACCGGCCTCCTGCAAGAGGCCCGGCAGGTGCGCGGCCATGGCGGTCGCGTTGAACCAGGTCGCCGCGAAGACGAAGGCCAGCAGCCACATCGCCCGTCGTGGGGCGGCCTGGGCCTCCTGCCCGGTCTCGCCCGAAGTCGTGAACACGGCGGTTGCCTTGGGCAGGATGGCGTTCAGGGGAAGCGCGAGGCACAGATGGATCAGCGCCCAGCCGAGGCAGGCTTCGCGCCAGCCCCAAGTGGCGAGCATCAGGCCCGAGAGGGGCCAGCCGACCGTGCTTGCGAACCCCGCGATCAACGTGATGCCCGTGATCGGCCCGCGTGCGTCCTTGCCGTAGATGCCGGCCAGCGTGGCGAACCCCGCCTCGTAAAGGCCGATGCCCATGCCAAGCCCGACGATGCCCCAGCCCGCGAACAGAACGACCGGCGACGGGGCCGCTGCCAGAACGGCCAGGCCGGTTGCGAAGACGACATTCGACAGCATCAGCACGCCGCGCCCGCCGAAACCGTCTATGCGCGCCCCGGCCCACGGACCGACCATGGCCGAGACAACCATGGCCATGGAAAACGCTCCGAAGACCCAGACCGGCGACAGGCCGAAGGTCTCTGCCATGGGCACGGCAAGAACGGCGGGGATGTAGTAGCTCGACGCCCAGCTGACCGTGAGAGAACTGCCGAGGGCGGCAACGGTTGC
>CBDUPF010000233.1:0-6852 GCA_965369035.1 uncultured Aliishimia sp. | reverse complement strand
ACGTCAAGGCCAACAGGATCAATGCACCAAGCAACGTTGGAACAGGTGCGCGGCGCACTCTCGATATCAAACGATCAATGGCTGAAGTATTTATCTGAAACATCGTGACTCACCCATGCCAAGGCTACAGCATGTGCGACATTCTTTCAATCTGAAGCTTCAGCCGACGCCCCCGGTCTGATGGTCCGGTGCGCCCCGGTCGAAACCGGGCGCGCCGGAGCCGGAAGGGTTCACTCCTTGGCGATTGCCTTGCCTGTCAGCATGTCAAGCGCGCCGGTCATCTTCTGCAGGACCTCCGCGTCTGCCGGGATGTCATGGTCTTCGGCAAGCGAGGCGGGAGCATGGTAGACGACCTCCACCCCGTTGTCGCTTTCCATGACCAGAACGCGCAGGGGCAAATCCAGGCCGGCGGTCAGATCGGCCTGCATCACGGGCGTGCCCAGCTTCGGATTGCCGAAGATCAGGAGTTGCGCCGCGCCAAGCTCCATCCCGACGCTGTCCGCACCGGCCGCGTGGTCGACGCGGGCAAAGACCGTGGCACCCGCGCCCGTGACCGCGGCTTCGAGCCGGTCGGCGGTCTCGGCCACGGAATGCGGGCTCGACTTGCGGATCAGGTCGGCGGCGGTTGCCGGAAGGGCCGCAAGGCTCACGGCGGAGGACAAAAGCAGGGTACGCAGCATCATGGGCTCCTCGATGGAAATTCGATCACGAGGAGCCTAGCGTCGCTGCGCGAGAGGAGCCCATCACAATCCCGTGGTGGGTGTCATTCCGCTGCCCTGAGTGTCTGCGGCGAGGTCGAACCCGGTATTTCGACCTCGTCCCAGATGATCTCCGTGCCCGCCATCCGCCGTGTCTCGCGTTCCAGCGCCCAGTCCCGCGCTGCCCGGCTGGCACGACCCATCGAGAGGCGCGCCAACAGATGGGCCGCCCAATGGGCATAGGTCGTAGCCCAGACCCGGGCCGCCAGCATCGAGGGGGTGAAGACCAGCGTCAGGACCGTCGCCGTGCCGAGCCCGAAGACCACCGCCGTCGCCAGCTGCTTCCACCACAGCGCCGTGGGGCTGTCGATGGAATAGCCGCCATTGGCGAAATCGAGCGACAAGCCGAACATCATCGGCGCGAGCCCCGCCATCGTCGTGATCGTGGTCAGCAGCACGGGCCGGATCCGGTCCTGCGCCGTGCGGATGATCGCCTCGACCCGCGGCATGACCTGCGCGTATTCCTGGTAGGTGTCGATCAGAACGATGTTGTTGTTCACCACGATCCCGGCCAGCGCCACGATCCCCGTGCCAGTCATGATGATGGAGAAGGGCTGCTGCATGACCAGCATCCCGATCAGCACGCCGGTGGTCGACAGAACCACGGCCAGCAGCACCAGCACCGCATTGTAGAAGGAGTTGAACTGCGCCAGCAGGATGATGAACATCAGCCCCAGCGCGGCGGCAAAGGCGTTCGACAGGAAGGCCTGACTTTCGGCCTGATCCTCCTGATCGCCGGTCCATTCCCAGCCGATGCCCGGCGGCAGCGGCGAGGTTTCCAGCCATTTCGTGAGCTCCGCGATGCGTTCGTTGGCATTGACCGGCACCATGCGCAGGTCTTCGGCCTTGAGGCCGTCGCTCAGGGCCGACGCCGGCAGGTCGCTTTGCAGGATGGCGTAGCCGGTGCCGTCCTCGCCGGTGATCTCGGCGCGGCCTTCGGTGGTGCGCAGCGTCGCTACGGTCTGGTTGTCGGCATCCACGAGCTTTTGCAGGCCGGGCAGGACGTCGGCCTTCACGTCGAAATAGCGCTTCTGGTCGACGCGGCTGATCTGGGCCAGAGAGGGCACGGGCGTGCGGGTCACGAAATTCGACAGCGGCACCAGGCCGTCGCTGGTGCGAACCTTCAGCGAGTCGAGCGTCGAGAGCACCCGGTCCTCCTCGGGCAGCCGCACGCGGATCTCGATCTCCTCGTCGGATGTATCGACCCGCATGGTGTCGAGCAGGATGCCGCGGGTCACGAGCTGGACCATGCCGCCCACCGTCGCCACATCGGCGCCGTAGCGGCCGGCTTTTTCCACGTCCACGTCGATCTGCCAGTCGATGCCGGGCAGGGGGCGCGTGTCCTCGATCAGGGTCAGACCCGGCGTTTCCTCGTAGACCGCACGCGCCTGCGCCGTCGCGGCCACGAGGTCGTCCCAGTCGTCCCCGGTCAGGCGCAGGTGCACCGGCTTGCCGGAGGCCGGGCCGCGGGACAGCGACAGGATCTCGATCTGGATGCCGGGGAGCTTCCTGAGCTCGGCTGTCAGCTCGTCCATCACGCGGTCGCCGTCGAGTTCCGGCTGGTCGGCGCGGTCCTCCCAGGGGATCGTCTCGAGCTGGATCTGTCCGATGGTGTCCTTGGGTGCCTGGCTGCCGCCGGTATTGGCGTTGAGCCCACCCTCGCCGGCGAAGGCGAAGGCCGACTGGATGCCCGGATGCGCAAGGATGATCTCCTCCGCCTCCTGGACCAGCGCGTCCTTTTCCTGAAGGCTCAGGTTGCCGCGCGCCAGGACGTAGACGATGGCCTGTTCCGTCTCGCTCTCGACAAAGAACTCCACCCCGCGGTTGTTGTTGGAGAAATGGATCATCACCGTGCCGACAAAGACGAAGACGACCCCGGCCGTGACCAGCGGCATGACGGGGTTGCCGGCAATCAGTTCGATGATCCGGCCGAAGACGCTGCGCCTGTAGCCCGACCGGACCCGCTCGCGACGCTGGGGCAGCATCCGGGAGACGAGACGGCGCCCGCTCATGCCGAGCCGCGTGAATACGGCGACGAAGGACAGGACCAGCGTGATGGCGGCGGAAATCCCGATCGCCAGCGCAAACACCGCCGCCACGATCATGACGAACACCAGCGCGAAGGTCGGCACCACGCTGCCGAAGAGGTTACCGCCGTCGAGCCCCGCGAATTGTGCGCCCACCTGCTGGCCCAGGAACGGAACCGCGGACCCTGCTACCGCCAGCGCGATGGCCCCGAGCGGGAACAGCGCGAGATGCAGGTACCAGCGCAGGCCGGCGATCTGCTCCACGTTCTGGGAGAACCACCGCTCCATCCGGCCGGTCACGCCCCCCATCACCGGCAGGTAGACCAACGCCACCACGAGAGAGGCGGAAAGCACGAAGATCAGCGTCACGGGCAGCATGCCCATGAATTCGCCCGGAACACCCGGCCAGAAGAGCATCGGGAGGAACGCGCAAAGCGTCGTCGCGGTAGAGGAGGTGACCGGCCAGAACATGCGCTTGGCCGCTTCGACATAGGCGTGCATCGGCCCCACGCCCTCGGCCTGCCGCTTGTCGGCGTATTCCACCACCACGATGGCGCCGTCGACCAGCATGCCCACCGACAGGATCAGGCCGAACATCACGATGTTGGAAATGCTGATGCCCATCAGCGCGAGGAAGGCGAAACAGAGCATGAAGGAGGTCGGGATCGCGAAGCCCACGAGCAGCGAGGCGCGGGGCCCGAGAATCGCCAGCGACACCAGCATCACGAGGCATATCGCGGTCAGCACGGAGCCCTGGAGTTGCTTCACCATCGAATCGACGATCCGGCTCTGGTCGTTCGACGTGCCCAGTTCCACCGCCGCGCGCAGGCCCGCAGGCCAGGCCTCGCTCGCCTCGGCCACGGTCTGTTTGATCAGCTCGGCCGTGTCGATCAGGTTGTAGCCCTTGCGTTTCACAACCTGCAGCGCGACCGTCTTGTCGCCGTTGAACCGCGCGGTGCCCGTGCGGTCCTCGAAGGTGAGGTTGATCTGCGCCAGATCGCCCAGCGTGACGACCCGGTCGCCGTTGGTCTTGACCGGCAGGTCGTAGACGTCGCGCGCCTCGTCAAAGCTCGACGGAATCTTGACCGCGAAGGTGCCCTGGTCCGTCTCCACCTCGCCGGCGGCAATCAGCTGGTTGTTGTTCTGCACCACCTGGATCAGTTCCGCCGCCGTGACATTGTAGGCCTCGAGCCGCAGCGGGTCGATCACCACCTCCAGCATCTCGTCGCGGTTGCCGGCGAGCGCGGCCTCCAGCACGGCGTCGAGGCTTTCGATCCGGTCCTGCAGGTCCTTGGCGATGCGGTTCATCGTGCGTTCGGGCACCGCGCCGCTGAGGTTGACGATGATGATCGGGAATTCGGAGAAGTTGAATTCGTTGATCGTGTATTTCTCCGCGCCTTCGGGGAAATCCGCCTCGGCGTTGTTCATGGCGTCGCGCACATCGGCCATGACCTTGGTCTTGTCCCAGCCGAATTCGAACTCCAGCACCATGCCGGCATAGCCTTCGGCCGCCGTACCGGACATCGTTTTCAAACCGTCGAGATCGGCAAGTTCCGTCTCCATCGGCTTGATCAGCAGCGTTTCGCTGTCGATGGCGGAAATCCCGGGGAAGGGGACGGAGATGAACAGCGCCGGGATCTCGATATCCGGCTCTCCCTCCTTGGGGAGAGAAACGTAGGCGAAGGTGCCGATCGTCAGCGACAGAAGGATGAAGGCCAGCACCATGCGCGCGCGCGATGCTGCCCAGTCGACGATGCCTGTCATGTCTTGCTTTCCCGGAAGGTCGGCGCAACCGTCACGCCGCGGGTGACGTATTCCTGGCCGACGATGATCACGTTGATCTCGTCCGGAAGCCCTGTGAGCCATACGCCGCGCGTCGTGTCACGCATCAGGGTGACCGGGAGGAAATCCACCACACCCTCATCGTCCACCGTGCGGATGCCAAGCGTGCCCTCGTCGTTGAGCGTCAGGGCAGAGGCGGGCAGGAGGTGCGCCCGTTCGCCTTCGGCGGCGATCAGGATCTCCACCGTCTGGCCGTCGCGCAGTTTCAGGTCCGGGTTCGACACCTCGATCTCCACCCGGAAGGTCCGTGTCGTCGGATCGGCGCTGCGCGACAGAAAGGTGACCTTGCCCGTCACGCGCTCGCTCTTGCCGCTGGCCAGTTCGCCGCCCGCCTGCGCGCCGACCTCGACGCGGTCCACCTCCGTCTCCGGAACGAAGGCCACGAGCTTGATCGGGTCGAGCTGCAGGACGGTGGCGCAAAGCGCACCGGGTTGCAGGAGCGCGCCCAGCTCGGCCGTGTCGCTTTCCAGCAGCCCGGCAAACGGCGCGCGGATCGTCAGACGCTCGATCTCCTTCTCCGCGGAGGCCACGGCGGCCTGGGCCGACTCGATCCCCGCTTCGGCGGCTTCGATGCCGGACTGCGCCGTGCTCAGTCCCAATTGCGCCGAATCCACCGCCGCACGCCGCGTGGCGACGGTGGCGCGCGCGCTGGTCACGCGGGTGTCCGAGGCAAAGCCGTCCGCACTCAGACGCACCGCAGCGTTCTCGTTGGTCAGCGCGTCGGTCAGCCAGGCCTCGGCTTCGGCAAGCCGCGCTTTGGCTTCAGGAACCCGCGCCTCGGCTTCCGACTTGCGGGCCCTGGCCTCGGTCAGCCGCGCGCGGGCTTCGGCCAGCGCGGATCCGCGCGTCCCCGGATCGAGCTCGCACAGGATCTGCCCGGCTTCGACAAACGAGCCCTTTCGGATCGGCTCCGATATCACCGTAGCCGAGGTTTCCGCCCTCACGTCGACCTGCCGCATCGCCTGCGTCTGGCCGCGCAGCACGACCGCGGTGTCGATCACTTCGGCGTGGGATGCCATGGCCACGACGCGGATCAGGCCGTCCTCGGTCACGCCCTGATCGGGCGCCGGTGACTCCTCTTCGGTCTCCGCTGCCGGATCGACACCGATCCCGGCGTAGAAGGTGTCGCGCTGCACCACCCACAAATAGAGCAGGGTTCCAATGGCGATCGCCAGCAGAACGGGGATTATCCGCATTTTTCGGCCCTCGTAATCCGGACGTGGCCCAATCTGACGGCCACTTTCCCGGTCGGATTTATGCGATAAGTACGCTAAACTAACCAGTTCAGTTTATAGTTTTTTGCAATATGCTGCAATCTAATGACATTTTCCGTCACGAGGATGAAATCGCTGACGAATGTCCGAATGTTGCGGGGCCCTTGGCTTGAACTGCGGACCACTGTAAGAGAGCCCGAACGCGCGAAGGCCCGGGGGCAGGATGAGCGACACCGACAGTTTCATCGACGAGGTGACCGAAGAGGTTCGCCGCGACAAGCTTTTTGCCTATGTGCGGCGTTACGGCTGGATTGCCGCGCTGGTCGTGGTTCTGATCGTGGCCGGAGCGGCCTGGGCCGAATGGCGCAAGGCGCAGGCCGAGGCACGGGCGCAGGCGCTGGGCGATGGAATCATCGCCGCACTGACCGAGGATGACCCGGCCGCACGGGCGCAGGCGATTTCCGGCCTCGATGCCGAGGATCCGGAGGCGCGCGCGGTGCTCAACATGATCGCTGCGGCCGAGCTTGCCGCCACCGACCGGACGGACGAGGCCGCAAAGCGACTCAACGCTGTGGCCGAAGATGGCGAGGTGCCGGAAATCTACCGTCAGATCGCCGGCTTCAAGGCGCTTCTGGTGCGCGCGCCCGAGATGGATGTGGCCGACCGCCGCGCCGGGTTCGAGGCGTTCGCCGCACCCGGACAGCGCATGCGCCTGCTGGCGGAGGAACAACTGGCGCTGATCGACGCCGAGTCCGGCGACACGGACGCGGCCATCGCGCAACTGCAATCGATCCTGAATGACGCGGAGGCCAGCGCGGACTTGCAAGAGCGCGCAAGGCAGGTGATTGTGGCGCTTGGTGGGGAGCCTGGGCGCACGGACGCGTCGCAGGCCGGCAATTGAAACCGGCGGATTCCGGAATGGCACGAAACGGCGAGCTTGTGAGTGAGACGAATGCGGGACGGCGCGGCCCCTTTGCCGTGGCAGCCCTGGTGGCCGGCGCGCTGGCGCCG
>CBDUPF010000232.1:0-6882 GCA_965369035.1 uncultured Aliishimia sp. | reverse complement strand
CGTGAACTCGAGATTGTCGGGCAGCACCGGCTTGGCCGCGACCATCCACTTCTGGACGTCCGACGCCCGGGAGAGCGGATAGAACCAGTTTGCCGTCTTTATCGCGCGGGGCAACGGGTGCAGAGTCAGCCGGTATCGCGTCACGACCCCGAAGAAGACAGGCCCGCCGCCGCGCGCGGCCCAGAACAGGTCGGGGTTCTCGGTCGCGCTGGCATGCCGAAGGATACCATCGGCGGTCACCACGTCGATGCCGATCACGTTGTGGCAGCCAAGCCCCCAATGCCCGGAGTTCCAGCCGATGCCACCGCCGAGCAGGTAGCCGCTCATCGCGACGTGCCCGCAATGGCCGGCAGGGAACGCGAGGCCTTGTTCGGCCAGCCGGCGTACCAGAGTCCGGTTATCGAGCCCGGGACCGACTTCGGCGGTGTTCGAGACGGTGTCGATCGTCAGGTCTCGGAACCCGCCGAGATCGATCAGGACACCGTCCTGCATCGCGATACCCGAGAAATTGTGTCCACTTCCGCGCGGCGATACGGTCAGACCGTTCTCTGCCGCGTAGTGCACGGCTGCTTGCACATCGCGGACATCGCGCGCCCGGACGATGACGGCCGGTTGCCGGTCCGGGGCCCGGCGGTTGTAGAGAAGACCGCCGCGGGCGGCGGCATAGCGCGCCTCACCCCGGGCTATGACCTCGCCACGGACGAGGCCCTTGAGTTCCATTATCGTGTTCATGGTCGTGTGATTTCCTTGATGTCCGGCCTTCCGCACCGCGCGGGGCCTATTGCGAGTTCCAGGGGCGCAACATCCATCGCTGAAAGCGCGTCAGTGCCGCCGGCCGGCGGATGACGGGCCGGCGGAACTCTCCATGTTCCTGAGACAGGTCGGTCCGTCGCAGGTAATCCAGCCGGGCGCGCCGGCTTTCCAGGAGGTCGTCGATCATCGTGTCATGTCCTTTGCAGGCCAAGCCTCAGGCGGCGGCCTTGTCGGTTTCGAGAGTTCCATGCGCCAGCCACCCGGCGGCTTCGGAGCCGAGGTTCTGAATCGCAAGGCGTTCGTATTTGCGGCTGTCCTCGAGGTTGAGCATGTCGCGCCAGCGGCCGTTCGTACCCTTGTGGATGAAGGTCTCCGCACCGCCGTCCCAGAACACGCCACCGGCCGGCGCGGACTTCGCGGCATTGCGCTTCATGTAGGCGAAGCTGCAATGCTCGAGGATCGCGGGCCAGCGATCTGCCTGTACCTCGATGCCGAGGAAGTCCGCGATCCGCCGGATCTGGCCGGGCATGTCCGCCTTCAGATCGGCAAAGTGCACCAGCAGGACATTCGGCAGGTGACGGATGTTCCACCAGCTTCGGACGTTCTCCCAGAACGGCCAGAACGGATGCCCGTCGCGGTCGAGCCAGTCATGGTAGTACTGGACGAGCGAGGCGGGCGGCGGCTCGATTGCCGGGCCAACCCGGCCGGGCGTGTCGTTCAGGGCCGAATACCAGGTCGCATTGGCGCGGGCATGGTGGTTGTACATGCTCCACACCACGTCCCGCCCGTCACGGCCGATATAGATGTACCGGGCCCTTGGCGAGAAGACGAGCGCATCGACCGGAAGGTGGGTCTTGAGGAACCGCCGGTGCGTCTGCGCCTCGACGGCGGGCAGCTTGACCTCCTTGGGTGGCACCCGCAGGTCCATCCAGGGCGACAGTTCGGGAACGTCGATGTCCGCGGCACCCTGGAAGATAAGCTGCCCGACGATCTGCTGCGTCCAGGTCGTGCCGGACTTGGCATAAGTCGCGATGACGATATCGTCGTCGCGAAACGCGAAGTCGTTCCAGATCGTGGAATCGAAGTGGTGGTTGTGCATTTCGCGGGTCTTCACGGGCCACGCGATATCGGTAGCGTTCATGTCTGCTTGCCTTCTTTTGAAACGGGTGTGGTCAGTAGAGAACCGAAGGGACGTAGATACCTTCAGGCTCGTGATAGGCGCCGCGCGTCATCAGCAGCATCTGCTTTTCCGCGCGCATTCCCTGGCTGAAAAGCCAGCGGAGAAGCGGCGACTGGCGGGTCGGAAACAGGATGTGCAGCGGGCGCGGATCAAGCGCATTGACGCCGAGCACCAGGGCGCGGAAGTCTTCCGCGGTCGTGGCGACCGCATGACCGCCTGCCCAGGAACCGAGATCGGTCGCATAGCCGGTCAGGCGGTTTTCATGCAGCACGACATAAGGCGATCCATCCGACAGGGCCCGGCGCACGTCGCTTCCCCGGGGAAATCCGGTCATGCTCCGGGTCAGCTCGACAACCGAAGGCAGATCACCCGACACCATCGGCCGCACAACCCGATCAGGCCTTGGCGCGTCGGCGAGTCGTCCCCGCAGCACGACATACGGTTCGCGGGCGCGAAACCCGAGCGTGGTGTAGAGCGCGAGACTTTTCAGGTTGAACGTATCCTGCAGCAGACGCACGCCGGGCGCGCCGCCAGCGCGTTCGATCACGTTGTGCATCAGCCGGCGGCCGATCCCCGTACCATCCGCGTGCGGCACGACGGCGATCGGGCCGACGCCGTGGATCGGGTCGCCCTCGCTCAGGAAGTTGACCCCGACGATGCTCTGCTTCCGGACAGCGACGACGGCGTAGCACAGCGGGTCGTCGATCATCGACAGGGCGAACCGTGCCGCATCGTTTGACGAGCTGAAATCGGGTTGGAACCCATGGCGGGTCTGGACCGTGCTGAAGGCCTGGTGCAGCAACGCTCCGATCTCGGCGGCGTCCTCGCGCCTTGGTTCGCGCAGGGCGACCCCGCGGGATCGGACAGCGGGCCGAAATGATGTCTGTACGTTCATCGCAAGTCTCGTGGGTTCGTGTGGAGGCGTCTTTGCGACAAAGATTTACACCCGACCCGGCGGGTCTGCCCGCTAAGTCTTCCTGCCAGGAACCGTAAATTCTTGCTAAGCGGACGCTTTTTCCAGCGCAGTCTCGACGAGTTCGAACGGCGCCGGCGTCATCAGCCGGAACTGCCCGCGGCCGATCCGTTCCAGGCCGATTCCCAGGTTCCGCTCGGCCAGCCGGCGTTGCAGAAGAACCAGCCGCGCCTCCAGGTTTTCCGCATGGGTCGGCAGTCGCAAGCTCGGGTCCAGCCTCAACTCGCGGTTCGTGAACTCCGTGCGTCCATCGCGGACGTATTCGCGCGCGAGTTTCCAGAAGATCGCGCCGGCCACGCCCTTGATGAGATAGTCGTTGTCCAGAAACACGCTGTCGTCCCTAGCGTAATGCCGCACCGTGATGGCCCGGCGGCCGATATTTGCCGCGGGCGGGGTCGAATGCCCGACATCCACGCCGCGCTCGCGGAGGCGCCGAATATCCTCGCCCAGGCGATCGGCGATCAGCACCAAGGCGTCTTCGTCGTCATAGCGGAACCGGAGCGGCTCCATGCTTTCGGCAAAGATCACTCCCATCGTGCGGCGATCCTTGATGATCGGCACCGCGATCTGGCTCTCCGGGGCGTCGAGCCCGGGATAGGGAATCTCCGGCAGGTCCGCCGCGCCGAGTCGGTTTTCCTGCGCGCTGGCGCGCAAGGCCAGGCCGAAGGAGTAGTCCAGGGTCATGTTGCCGATCCGGATCGGGACGCCTTCACGGGCGGCAACCCCGATGACACCCTGGCCAAGCGGAATTTCCGATCCGATGCCGGACCGGACGTACCCGGCGGAGGCCACGGTAAAAAGCTCTGTTGACGTGTCGTCCGACAGAAGAAGCATCGCGTGGTCGATGTCGAAATACCGCCGCAGCCCGGCCAGCGTGGTGTCGAACACCTCGCCAAGGCTGGTCGCCCGGGACATGTCGGCCACCAGCCGCCGGACCGCCGAAAGAAGGTTGCGGGCCGATGCGGACACGGTCGGCGGCCCAGCGGGGACAACGGCCAGCGAGCGCACCCGGAAAATGTCGGCGCCGCGCAATCTGAACACGTCCTGCATTCCGGCGTGCGACGCGATCCCGGCGAGCTTCGCCTTCATCGTTTCGAACAAGGGACCCGAGTCTTGCGTTTCGACATAATCGAGCTCCAGCCGGTACTGCACGACCGTGACCGGATCGGTGACCATCACGGAGGCGACGTTGGTTTCGAGCAGGTTGCGCCGCGTCTTGTTGAAGAACTGGTAGCTGAGCGCGACCTGATCGTGATCGACGTAATGCACCTGCGAGATCATCGATACGTTGGGGCGCCCCTCCCTGTCACATGTCGCGAGGACCGCGGGCACGATGCCTTCGAAACAACACCGGATGCTTTCGAGGTCAGGCGCACTCATCGCAGCCGCGCCCCTGCTGCCGGTCCGGGCGTCTGGTCGAATGTCTCGTCAGGATCGAACTCCACGACGACCAGTTCATGCGGTGCGAAGGCCGTGTAGCGTTCGGTGAACTCGGGGCTGTATGCGCACTGGATCAACTCCGCGGAAAACTTCTCGCGTTGACGCTCGGCCGCGAGGTAGTCGTTCCTGCCGGGTTCATCGAGGCGTGCCGCCCGCGCCTTGAACTGTATCGAGCCATGCGTGGTTGGCCGGGAGAACGTCGCGGCGATTGGCGACCCCCGCAAGACGGCCTCGACCAGGCTCTCGTTCGCCGGCCTTCGGGTGGTGATTCGCAGACGGCCATCCGCGAACACGAAGCCCGCACCTTTGCCGACGACCGGCCGGCCATCGAACGACAACGCGGCCAGAGCGATGCCGCAAACGTCAAGTTCCAGGATTTTTTCGACGTCCCGCGGCATACTTGGTGTGTCCGCGCGATCGACACTCGCCGGGTCAAGGAACGAAGCTGACTTTGCCATGCCTGACATGGCGGAAGACCCTGAAAATGCCGACCCGATGGCCGACATGCATTCATACCATAATTTTGCAGGTTTTCGTCAGGTTTATGCGCCTGGCACGTAAGGTGCGAAGGCTGCTTCCGGTGCACCGGCCCGTGGTCGTGGACATGACGCCAGCGATCATTCGCGTGTCATTGCCTGCTGTCCGGAGGGCGGCTGCGGGCGTGGGAAGTGCAAGGCGCAGCTGCCGAGTTGCGGACCGTGTCTCGAGCCCGGTCAAAGTCGTTTGGACAATCAGATCGGCGATCAGGATCAGTCCGGTCACGGGATTGTCGTGGAGACCGTCGGCAGTGCCACTGACGGTTCTTGCGTTGGTGGCGGCGGCGTCGCCCTCGACCGCGATGCCGGTACTCGCCTTTCACCCGGGCCTCCAGAGCATTGGCCTTGTCGGGTTCTGCAGATACGTTGGCACCGGCCCCAAGGCACCTGACGTCGGATATGCGGATAGCGACTTTCAACCTCCAGAACTTGCGACTCCGGTCGAGGGACGGGCAACTCGTACTCGACGGAGCGGCCGATCAGGACAGACCGGGCACTTCGAGGTCAACGGAACTTGCGCGCGCCGATCGGGCCGCAACCGCAAGGGTCATCGCCAGTGCCCGGGCCGATATCGTCGCGCTCCAGGAGGTCTTTGATCTTGCGGCCCTCGATTTCTTTCACGACCGGTTTCTTCTTGGATCGGGGTCCGCGCCCTATCCTCATCGCTACTGCTTTGACGGAAATGACGGGCGCGGCCTCAATGTCGCAGCGATGTCCCGTCGACGCCCGGTCCACGTCAGAACCCACGCAACCGTGACCGGAGCGGACCTCGAACTGTCTGACCTGCCGACGGACCTGCAGGATCATCCGATCTTTCGACGGGATTGCCTCGAACTGGAGTTCGACACCGTGACGGTGTTTGTTTGCCACTTCAAGGCACCATATCCAGACGTGGCAAAGGCGCATGTTGTTCGGAAGGCCGAAGCCCGCGCAGTCCGGGCAATCATCGAGAGCCGCTTTGCCGAACCGGATCGGGAACGATGGATTGTTCTTGGCGACTTCAACGAACCCGCGCGCAGCGAGACGGCTTCGGGATCTGCTCTGGCGCCGCTGACGTCAGGGTTTGCCGAAGACCTTCTGGATCGCCTGGAGCCCGGAGCCGATTGGACCTACGAGCTTCCCGACAATCATCTTCGCTCGCGTCCAGATCGTATCTTCGTATCGCCCCGGCTGGCCCGGGAGTTCCCGGACACGCGTCCCCAAATTATCCGGTCGGGGATGGAGGCCGTACAACACGCTCCCGACGATCGCTCGGCCGGCGACGCGTTCTTGAAGCCGCGTGCAAGTGACCATGCACTGATTTATGCGGATTTTTCGGGGTTGTAGGGCGCATTCCAGGCTGGTTTGCGACACATCCCCCTATCCTGCTGGAAACCAGGGGGACCGCACAGCGGCCTACATAGAGTTGGATTTGCAGCAACGTCGCGCCATCAAGGACACTGCCGACAGCGTGCCTTGCGTCGTTCTCACAGCCGGAGCCTCGGGACGATATATCGCGGCCCCAAGCACTGGGGTGTTGCCGAAGGGAAAGCCAGGCGAGGGCCAGAAAGCACCTCGTTTGCAAGCAGATGACAGGCGGTACAATAACGCCTTGGGTTGCATCAAGATAGTGGTGAGCCGTGCAGGACTGTGCGGGGTGAGGGAATTCAACGGCTTGCGCTGGCGAACCGGAAAAACCCACCCCTTGATTTGATTGGGCTTTTCGGGCCTCTGGCGAACCGTTTCAGGGGCCCCAGAAACCGAAAGGCCGCTGACTGGGCTGGCACCCGCGTCAACGGCCAAATCGAAAAGTTTGCTCAAGTTGGATACCAGATCGCGCCCCTGATCGCAATCGCGGGAGGGGCCGATGTCTGAGGTTCTGCCCTTCTGCAAGATCAAGCTGCAATTCCTGCTGGAGATGGTCACGGACCATGAGCTGGGCGACAACGCTTTGCGCGTGGCCCTTTACCTGGCGCTGGCCCATGCCGATCATGAGACTGGCGAAAGCCGCCCGTCTTTTG
>CBDUPF010000231.1:0-6931 GCA_965369035.1 uncultured Aliishimia sp. | reverse complement strand
GCAACCCTCTGACAAGGCAGGATAATGCTTCAGATAGCAACCTGGAAGCGGGTGCTGATCTGGCTCACGGTCGCGGTCGGACTGGCGCTGGCCGCGCCCAATGCGTTCTACACCCGGGTGGAGATGCATAACGACGCGGCGCAGGCGATCGAGAACGCCGGCGGTACCGCCACGCCCGAGCTCGAACGGATGAAGGCGATGTGGCCGGACTGGCTGCCATCGGCGCTGGTGAACCTCGGCCTCGACCTGCGGGGCGGTGCGCACCTGCTGGCCGAGGTGCAGGTGAGCGATGTCTATGCCAGCCGGATTCAGGCCATGTGGCCGGAGGTTCGTGACGCGTTGCGCCCCGCGCGGGACACCGTGGGCACGATCCGCCTGCAACAGGGGCCGGACGAGGAGTTGCGTATCCGCATCTCGCAGCCGGAGAACATGGCGCAGGCTCTGGAAATCGTGCGCGACCTGGCCCAGCCGATCCAGACGCTGTCGGGCATCGGCGCCAGCGATATCGAGGCGCGCGCCGAAGGTGACGTGATCATCGTGACGCTGTCCGAAGCCGAACGGCAGGCCACCGACGAACGCACCATGCAGCAGAGCCTGGAGATCGTGCGCCGCCGCATCGACGAGGTCGGCACGCGCGAGCCTACGATCCAGCGGCAGGGCGCGGACCGCATCCTGATTCAGGTGCCCGGCATCGGATCGGCCGCGGAGCTGAAGGAGATCATCGGCACCACGGCGCAGCTGACCTTCAACCCCGTCGTGTCCTCGACCTCCGACGAGAACGCTTCGCCGGGTGTCGGCAACGCGCTGTTGCCGTCGATGGACGAGCCGGGGCGGTTCTATATCGTCGAACGCGCGCCCGTCGTGACGGGCGAGGATCTGGTGGATGCCCAGCCGGCCTTCGACCAGAACGGCAATCCGGCGGTGAACTTCCGGTTCAACACCTCCGGCGCGCGGCGGTTCGGTGATTACACCGCCGACAATATCGGCCAGCCCTTCGCAATCGTGCTCGACGACGAGGTGGTGAGCGCGCCGACCATCCAGTCCCATATCGCGGGCGGGTCGGGGATCATCACCGGCCGCTTCACGGTGGAGGAATCGACGAACCTCGCGGTGCTTCTGCGCGCCGGTGCGTTGCCTGCCGAACTCACCTTCCTCGAAGAACGCACCATCGGCCCCGAACTGGGCCAGGACAGCATCGACGCGGGCAAGGTCGCGACCGGTGTCGCCTTTGCCGCGGTGCTGGTCTTCATGGTGCTGAGCTACGGCCGCTTCGGCTTCTTTGCCAATATCGCGCTGATCCTGAACATCTGCCTGATCTTCGGTCTGCTTTCGCTGATCGGGGCGACGCTGACACTGCCGGGGATCGCGGGCATCGTGCTTACGGTGGGGATGGCGGTCGACGCCAACGTGCTGATCTTCGAGCGGATCCGCGAGGAACTGAAGACCGCGAAAGGACCGGCGCGGGCGATCGAGCTTGGCTATGAGCGGGCGCTGTCGGCAATTCTCGATGCCAACATCACCACGTTCATCACCGCGGTGATCCTGTTTGCCATGGGCTCCGGTCCGGTGCGCGGCTTTGCCATCACGCTTGGGCTCGGCATCCTAACCTCGGTCTTCACCGCGATCTTCCTGACGCGGCTGTTGATCGTGATGTGGTTCGAGCGCAGCCGACCCAAGACGATAGAGGTGTGACGATGAGGCTGCGACTGGTTCGGGACGGGACGACTTTCGACTTCTTCGCCAGATGGAAGATGTGGCTGGGGATCTCGGCCGTGCTGATCGTGATCAGCTTCGTCTCTTTCCTGCTGCAGGGGCTGAACTACGGCATCGACTTCCGCGGTGGCACCACGATCCGCACGCTGAGTACCGAAACCGTCGATGTCGGCACCTACCGGGACGCGCTGCAACCGCTGAACCTGGGCGACATCCTGATCACCGAGGTGTTCGACCCGACCTTTGGTCCGGACGAAAACGTGACGATGATCCGCATCCAGGCGCAGGAAGGGGCAGAGGCGGTAACGCCGGAAACCATCCGCGACGTCGAGGCGGCATTGCAGCAGGCCTTGCCGGACATCCGCTTCACGGCCGTGGAGTCCGTGGGCCCCAAGGTTTCGGGCGAACTCATCAAGACGGCGGCTATCGCGGTGCTGCTCGCCATGGCCGCGGTGCTGGTCTACATCTGGCTCCGGTTCGAGTGGCAATTCGCGCTGGGTGCGGTGCTGGCGCTGGTGCATGACGTTGTCCTGACGATCGGCATCTTTTCCGAGCTACAGATCAAGTTCGATCTCGCGATCATCGCGGCACTTCTGACGATCGTGGGCTACTCGCTCAACGACACGGTGGTCGTGTTCGACCGGGTTCGGGAAAACCTGATCAAGTACAAGAAACGCCCGCTGAAGGAGGTGCTGAACATCTCCATCAACGAGACGCTCAGCCGGACGTTCATGACCTCGCTGACCACGCTTCTGGCCTTGATCGCGCTCTTCGTTCTGGGCGGCGACGTGATCCGCGGCTTCGTCTTCGCGATGATGTGGGGGGTGGTCGTGGGCACCTATTCCTCGATCTTCGTGGCGTCGGCTTTCCTGCTCTATCTCGGGGTCAAGCGCGACTGGTCGAAACCGGATTCGGGTGCGGGAACGCAATTTTCCAACGTAGATGCCTGACATCCTTGCCCAGACCCTGATCATTCCGGGGTTTGGGTGGCTGGTGTTCGCGGCGCTCCTGGCCGGGCTGGTGCGCGGTTTTTCCGGCTTCGGTTCGGCGATGGTCTTTCTTCCGGTCGCGGCGCAGGTGCTCTCGCCGGTCTGGTCGATCCTTGCGCTTGCCGCCATGGAAATCCTCGGGCCGATCCCTGTGCTGCGGCGCGCCGCACGGGATGCAAGCCTTCATGATCTGGTTTTGCTCGTCGGGTTCGCGGCGCTCTTCGTGCCGCTCGGTGTCTGGCTGCTGACCGTGATGTCGCCCGACACGTTCCGCTACGTGATCTCCACGCTCGCGCTTGTGCTGGTGGCCTGCCTGCTGACCGGTCTGCGGTACCGTGGCCAACCGACGCGCGCGCTGGTTGGGGCCACGGGGGCCTTCGCCGGCATATCGGGAGGGCTCTCCGGCATTCCGGGGCCGCCTGTTATCCTGCTCTATGTCGCGTCCAGCCTGCCGGTGGCGCAGGTTCGTGCAAATACCATGCTGTTTCTCTTCGGGTTCGAATTCATCCTGATCGGGATACTCTGGCTGACCGGGCAGGGCGCGTGGCCCCCGCTCGTCGCAGGTGTCCTGCTGGCGGTCCCGAACGCGATTGGCAATCTCGCCGGGCAAGCGATATTTGATCCCGGACGTGCGAGGATGTATCGCGGGGTAGCCTACATCATCGTGGCGGCCTCTGCTCTCATGGGGCTGCCGTTCTGGGAGTGAGATATGCGTCTGAATGAAATCGCCTTCGACGACAGCGCCCCGGTCGACGGATACGGTCCGGGCTTTTTCCGCATCGGCGGAAAGGTTCACGAGGGCGCGGTCCTGACCGGGCCGCGTGGCACCGGCGGTTGGGGTGGTTACGAGGACAGTGCGCCGCTCCTGGCGCTGGCCGAGCACGTGGACGTTCTCTTCATCGGTACCGGCGCGGAAATCGCGCTGCTGGACCTGCCGCTGCGGAACGCTCTGGAATCGGCAGGGCTGGGGGTGGAGGTCATGTCTTCTCCTGCCGCTGCGCGCACCTACAACGTGCTGCTGGGCGAGGGGCGCCGCGTCGCGCTCGCCATGCTGCCCGTCTGATACGGATGCGCAGCGCGGTGATCGGAAACTTGTTGTCCGCACGATTTTGCCGGTGGAATCCGGCATGATGCTGGATGTGCAGGGCCTGGCCGTCGCGCGTGGCGGGGTGCCGCTTCTTGCCGGCGTCGGGTTCACCGTGATGCCGGGGCAGGCGTTGATCCTGCGCGGCCCCAACGGGTCGGGCAAGACGACGCTTCTGCGGACCCTCGCCGGATTGCAGCCGCCGCTGGCCGGACAGATGACCGGCGCGGGGGAGGCGATCGCCTATGCCGCCCATGCCGACGGGGTGAAGGCGATGCTGACCGTTGCGGAAAACCTGTCGTTCTGGGCAGAGGTCTTTGGCACGCGCGGGATCGACGCCGCGCTTGCGGCCTACCGGCTGGACCCACTCGCCGGCCGGCTGGCGGGTACGCTTTCGGCCGGGCAGAAACGCAGGCTGGGGCTCGCACGGATGCTGGTGACGGGCCGTCCCGTCTGGGCGATGGACGAGCCCACCGTGTCGCTCGATACCGAGGCGGTCGAGATGTTCGCGAATGCCGTGCGCAGTCATCTGACGGGGGGAGGGCTGGCGGTGATCGCCACCCATATCGACCTCGGCCTTTCCGATGCAACGGACCTGGACCTGGGCGCTTTCCGTGCCGCGGCCGAAGACCTGCCCGCCCGGGACGAGGCCTTTCTGTGAGAGCCTTGCTGATCCGCGACCTGCGGTTGGCCTTCCGCGCGGGCGGCGGGTTCGGCCTGGGTCTTGCCTTCTTTCTGATCGTCGTCGTGCTGATCCCCTTTTCGGTCGGGCCGCAATCGGAGCTCCTGGGACGCATTGCGCCCGGCATTCTCTGGCTTGGCGCGCTGCTCGCATGTCTGCTGTCGCTCGACCGTCTGCTGGCGCTGGATTGGGAGGACGGCACGCTCGACCTGCTGGCCACCGCGCCGCTGCCGCTGGAGGCCGTGCTGGTCGTCAAGGCTCTGGCGCACTGGCTGGTGACCGGGCTGCCGCTGGTGCTGGCCGCGCCGGTGCTGGGGGTGCTGCTCAACCTCGCGGCGCCGGGGTACCCGTGGCTGGTCGTGAGTCTGGCGCTGGGCACACCCGCGCTATCGGTCATCGGCACATTCGGTGCGGCCATAACCGTGGGGATCAAGCGGGGCGGGCTGTTGCTGTCGCTGCTGGTGCTGCCGCTCTACGTGCCCACGCTGATCTTCGGGGCGGAGGTCGCACGGCGCGGGGCAGAGGGGCTCGCGGTCGAAACGCCGCTGCTCATGCTCGCCGGGATCACCGCCGGGGTCGTTGCGCTGATGCCATTCGCCGCTGCGACGGTGTTGCGCATGAATTTGCGGTGAGCGGCAATTGTGCGCCTGATCGCAAGCATCTAGAACACCCGTCATGGCTTCGCTCTGGGAATACGCAAATCCGGTCAAGTTCCTGCACACCTCCGAAAAGGTGCTGCCGGCGCTCTGGACGCTTTCGGCGATCTGTCTGACCGTCGGGCTCGTCTGGGGGTTCTTCTTCACGCCTGACGACTATCGGCAGGGCTCCACGGTCAAGATCATCTACCTCCACGTTCCCTCTGCCCTCATGGCCATCAACGCGTGGCTGATGATGCTGGTGACCTCGCTGATCTGGCTCGTCCGCCGCCATCATGTCAGCGCGCTCGCCGCCAAGGCCGCCGCCCCTGTGGGCGTGACGATGACCATGATCGCACTCGTCACCGGAGCGATCTGGGGCCAGCCGATGTGGGGGACGTGGTGGGCCTGGGATCCGCGGCTCACGTCGTTCCTGATCCTGTTCCTGTTCTACCTGGGCTACATGGCGCTCTGGGCGGCGGTCGAGGATCCGGACACCGCGGCGGACCTGACCTCGGTCCTCTGCCTCGTGGGGTCGGTCTTTGCGGTCCTCTCCCGCTATGCGGTGCTGTTCTGGAACCAGGGGTTGCACCAGGGCGCGTCGCTGTCGCTCGACAAGGAGGAAAACGTGGCCGACGTCTTCTACTTTCCGCTGCTGGTCTGCATAGCCGGGTTCGTGCTGCTGTTCCTCGCCCTCGTGCTCTACCGCACGGGGACCGAGATCCGGCTCCGCCGCACGCGCGCGCTGATCCGGCGCGAGGCCGCCCGCGCATGATGCCGGATCTGGGGAAATACGCCGCCTCCGTACTGTCGGCCTATGGCGCGTCGATCGTCCTGCTGGCCGGCTTCGTCTGGCTGAGCCTGCGCGCGGGGCGAAAGGCACGCGCCGAGCTTGCGGAGGTCGAGAAACGGCGGGAGAGGTCCGATGCAAATTAAGCCGCTGTTCCTGATCCCGCCGGTGCTGTTCATCGGGTTCGCTCTTTTCGCCGCCATGGGCATGTTCCGCGATCAGGGGCAGGGGCTGCCCTCGACCTTCATCGGCAAGCCCGCGCCCGCGATGACCGACAAGGCGCTGCCGGGCTACGAACCCGCGCTGCGTGAGGATTTCGCGCGCGGGGAGGTCACGCTGGTGAATTTCTGGGCCAGCTGGTGCCCGCCCTGCCGGGCGGAGCATCCGAGATTGCTTGAGTTGGCCGAAGCCGGTGTTCCGATCATCGGCGTGAACTTCAATGACCGTGAAAAGGACGCGCTGGCCTATCTCGCGGACGAAGGGTCCCCGTTTGTCGCGGTGCCTTTCGATCCGCAGGGCCGGTCGGCCTTCGACTGGGGGGTGAGCGCGCCGCCCGAGACCTTCATCCTGGGGCCGGACGGCACCGTTCTCTTCCGCTTCATCGGCCCGCTTGTCGGGTCCGATTTCGAACAGCGGTTTCTTCCCGCATTCGAACAGGCTTTGGCGGAAGCCCGGGCCGACTGAACGCGGCGACTCGGCCGACGCACATCGCCCCGACACACGTCACATGTCGCCGGATCGGGAAAAAAAATGCCCGCACCGGGGTGCGGGCATTTCTCGGCAAGCGTAATGCGACGTCAGGCGGCCTTGGCGAGGTTGCGCAGCACGTAGTGCAGGACGCCGCCGTTCTCGATGTATTCGATCTCCACCGCCGTATCGATCCGGCACTTGAGCGTGATCGTCTTCTCCGTCCCGTCGGCATAGGTGATGGTGCAGGGCACCTCCGCCTGGGGCGTGATCTCGTCGAGCCCGTGGATGGAGACGGTTTCCTCACCGGTGAGGTTCAGCGATTTGCGCGTGTCGCCGCCGGTGAACTCG
>CBDUPF010000230.1:0-6950 GCA_965369035.1 uncultured Aliishimia sp. | reverse complement strand
GCACGGCGCCACGGTGCACACCAAGCCGCTTGATCGCGCATGCGCCGTGGGATACGCCCGCGCCATGCTGGACGAGACCGACGATATCCATCCGCTGTTCCACGGCGCGCCGAAGACCACGGAATTCCGCAAGCTGCGCAAGCGGGTCGTGCGGAACGTGCGCGAGGCGTTCGAGCAATACGGGATGGTGGAGCCGGGAGGGAAATGGCTAGTCTGCCTCTCGGGCGGCAAGGACAGCTACACCCTGCTCGCGGTTCTGTATGAACTGAAATGGCGCGGGCTCCTGCCGGTCGAGTTGCTGGCGTGCAACCTCGACCAGGGGCAGCCCGGATTTCCGGCCACCGTGCTGCCGGAATTCCTGACCGAACGGCAGATCCCGCACCGGATCGAATATCAGGACACCTATTCCGTCGTGGTCGACAAGGTGCCGCAGGGCCGCACCTTCTGCGCGCTGTGTTCGCGGCTGCGGCGCGGCATCCTCTACCGGGTCGCGCGCGAGGAAGGTTGCACCGCGGTCGTGCTGGGCCATCACCGCGACGATATTCTCGAGACGTTCTTCATGAACCTCTTCCACGGAGGACGGCTGGCCACGATGCCGCCGAAGCTCCTGAACGAGGACGGGGATCTTTTCGTCTATCGCCCGCTGGCCCATGTGGCGGAAGCCGATTGCGAACGCTTTGCCCGCGCGATGGGCTACCCGATCATCCCCTGCGACCTTTGCGGATCGCAGGACGGGCTGCAACGGCAGCAGGTCAAGCGCATCCTCGACGGCTGGGAGGCCAACTCACCGGGCCGGCGCCAGATCATGTTCCGCGCGCTGATGAATGCCCGCCCCTCGCACCTGCTCGACCCGAATCTCTTCGACTTCGCGGGGCTGGAACGGCAGGCGTCGGGAAAATTTGAATCAGAATCCTCCGGCGACCCGCACGTGGATTAACGTTGTCGTGACCTGCCCACGCTAGGTCTTCGCACGTTATCGAGTATGCGAGGATCGCGTGGCACAGCCTCTTTTCAGACATCGGTCGAACTCGGCCCGACGACAGATCGCCCCGGACACAGTGGTTGGCAGCCTGATCGTTCTCACACCCGCGACCTGCCTGACGGCCTATTGGGTTGGCGGGGAGTTTGCGCTGGTTCTGGCGACGATCCTGCTGCCGTTCATTTCCGGGATTTGCCTGCTGCTTCCGAAACTTCTCGAAAGCGGCGATCCGATCATCCTGCACCATAGCGAATTGCCCGGCCGGCCGGTCTTCGAAGAGCTGACAGGGACCTCTCTGGGACAGGCCCGGCACGATGGCCGGAAAACGGCTGTCTTCATGATCGAGATCGACGAGTATGACACGCTGGTTGCCCATCATGGCCCGGTCGCCGCCGAGCAGATCTCGCAGCAGGCAGTCAAGCGCATACGCTCCTCCCTGCGCGGCGACGATATCGTCGGATACCTGGCCCCCTCGACCTTTGCGGTGACGATCCACCCGCAGGCGACCATGGATCTCGAGATCTGTCTGGAGATCTCGGGGCGGCTCGCTCGAAGCCTGTCCGAGCCCTATGCCGTGGATGGGACGACCGTATACATCACGGCATCGATCGGGTTCTGCCAGCTTGGCCGCGAAACGGCATACGGATCGAAGGACGGGTCCGATCCGGTTCTGGTCTGCGCCGAACGGGCACTGCAATCCGCCCGAGCCGCCGCCCCCGGCGCGATTCGCGCGTACACCGCCAAGTCACGCGGCAATCCGCAGGTGCAACCCAGTGCGGAGACACTCGACGTGGTCGAAGCGCTCGACAATGGCGAGATCGTGCCGTGGTTCCAGCCGCAGATCTCTACCGATACAGGCAAGATCACCGGATTCGAGGCGCTCGCGCGCTGGATCCACCCGGTCCGCGGCCCGATTCCCCCCTGCGAGTTCCTGCCCCATCTTGAGGACGCACAGCGCATGGAGCGGCTGTCGGAGGTGATGATCTATCACTCGCTGACCGCGATCCGGGCCTGGGACAAGGCCGGCGAGGACGTCCAGCAGGTCGGCGTGAACTTCTCCACCGCCGAATTGTCGGACCCGAAGCTGGTCGAGAAGATCGCCTGGGAACTCGACCGGTTCGAACTCGGCGCCGATCGCCTCGCCGTGGAGATCCTCGAAACCGTGGTGGCGCAGGGGCCGGACGACGTGATCACGCGGAATATCAAGGGGCTGCGCGCGCTCGGCTGCCGGATCGACCTCGACGATTTCGGGACCGGGCAGGCCTCGCTCTCCTCGATTCGGCGCTTTGGCGTGGGGCGTATCAAGATCGACCGTTCCTTCGTGATGAAGGCGGACCGCGATGCCGAACAGCAGCGCATGATCCGCGCGATCCTCACCCTGGCGGAGAAACTGGACCTCGAGACGCTTGCCGAGGGCGTGGAGACGGTGGGCGAACACTCCCTGCTTGCGCAGCTTGGATGCAACCACGTGCAGGGCTTCGGAATCGCCCGCCCCATGCCGTTCGAGCAGACCCTGAGCTGGATCCGCGAGCACGAGGCCAAGGTCCAGGCACCACCGCAGATCGGTCGCGCCTCCGGGTGACATCGGCCACACGATCCTTACATTGTCAGCCACGGCCGCCCCGCGGGGCGGTTGCAAACCCCCAAAGGCCTTGACCTTTGGGGCCGCGTCGCGTTGAAGGCGCGATAAATAAGACAAATGGCGATAGGTGGCTGTCCGAAATGGGCGATCAGAACAGAAATCTCATCCTCGCGACCGCGTTGAGCTTTGTTGTCATCCTGATCTGGTTCGTGCTGTTCCCGCCCCCCACTCCCGAGGAAGCGCGCCAGGAAACGCAGGTCGAACAGGCCACGGATGACACCGGAACCGTCGATGCGCCCCGGACGGCCACCACGCCGACCGCGGCGGATCCCGCAACGGCCGTCGGCACCGTTCCCGGCGGCGTGGCAAACCGGGCGGCCGCGCTGAAGGAGGCTCCGCGGGTTCCGATCAAGACCCCGAGGCTGTCGGGAACCGTGTCGCTGGTCGGCGGACGCATCGACGACCTGTCGCTCAACGATTACAAGACCACGATCGACGCCAACGCCGAGATCGTCACCATGCTGTCGCCCGTCGGCAGCCCGCATCCCTATTATGCGCTTTACGGATGGGCGCCGGGCGCCGGTGTCGCGCCCGAAGCGGTGCCAGGTCCCAACACGCAGTGGGAGCTTGCCGCAGGCGCGGTCTTGTCACCGGGAAGCCCCATCACGCTCGAATGGGACAACGGTGCGGGGCTCGTCTTTGAACGCGTGATCTCCGTCGACAAAGACTACATGTTCACGGTCAGGCAGAGCGTGCGCAACGAGAGCGAAACGACCGTCAGCCTGGCCCCCTACGGTATTCTCGCGCGCCATGGCGAGCCGGAAAAACTGAAGAATTTCTTCATCCTGCACGAGGGCGCCGTGGCGGTCTATGACGGCGAACTGGCCGAGACGGACTACGACGATTTCGCGCCCGTAAGCGAACACCAGCCGCACAAGGTGGCCGAAAGCGGCTGGCTGGGCTTTACCGATCACTACTGGATGTCGATCCTGATCCCCGCGCCGGGACAGTCCTTCGAGGCCAGCACGTTCCACGACGTGAACCGCAACATCTTCCAGACCACCTCGAAGCTGCCGACCCAGACCGTGGCCGCGGGATCCTCGGCGACTGTCACCACCCAGCTTTTTGCCGGAGCCAAGGAGTGGGAGACCATCCGGGAGTATCAGAGCGCCGGCGTCGACAAGTTCATCGACTCGATCGACTGGGGCTGGTTCTTCTTCCTGACGAAGCCGATCTTCTGGCTGCTGCACGAGATCAACAAGCTGATCGGAAACATGGGCTGGGCGATCATCGGGCTCACGCTCTGCATCAAGCTGATCCTTTTCCCGCTGGCGTACAAATCCTACGTCTCCATGGCGAAGATGAAGGAACTGCAGCCGCAGATGGAGAAGCTCAAGGAGCGCGCCGGCGACGATCGCCAGAAGCTCCAGCAGGAGATGATGGAGCTCTACAAGAAGGAAAAGGTGAACCCCGCCGCGGGCTGTCTGCCCATCCTGCTGCAGATCCCGATCTTCTTCTCGCTCTACAAGGTCATCTTCGTCACGATCGAACTGCGGCACGCGCCGTGGCTCGGACCGTTCCGTGACCTCTCCGCGCCCGATCCGACGTCGATCATCAACCTCTTCGGCCTGTTGCCGATCGAGGCGCCCGACCCGAATTCGGTCCTGGCGCTGATCTTCATCGGCATCCTGCCGCTGCTTCTCGGCATCTCCATGTGGTTGCAGCAGAAACTGAACCCGGCACCGACCGATCCGACGCAGCAGATGATCTTTGCCTGGATGCCCTGGGTCTTCATGTTCATGCTGGGCGGTTTTGCGAGCGGGTTGGTGGTCTACTGGATCGCGAACAACACGATCACCTTCATCCAGCAGTACACCATCATGCGCAGCCAAGGGTACACGCCGGATGTGTTCGGTAACATCCTGTCGAGCTTCAAGCGCAAGTCCAAGGACAAGGCATGACCGCGACGCTGGCGGGGATCTGGCGTCATCCGGTCAAGGCCCTGTCGCGCGAGGGTCTGGACCGGGTGCAGCTCACCGCAGGCGAGGGCATGCCTTGGGACCGGCACTGGGCCGTGACGCACGAGGCATCGAAATACGAGGACGGCTGGGCGCAGAAGATAAATTTCCTGCGCGGCGTCACCGGGCCCGAGTTGATGGCGGTGACGGCGAAGCTCGACGAGAACACGCGGCGGATCGTCCTGCGCCATCCGCAACAGCCGGATCTGGAGTTCGCCCCGGATGACTCCACCGAAACGCCGCGCCTCGTCGCCTGGCTCGATCCGATCTGGCCCGCCGACAAACCGCGCCCCACCGGCATCGTGACGGCAGAGCGGCCCATGACGGACGTTCCCGAACCGTGGGTCTCTGTCATCAACCTCGCCAGCCACCGCGCAGTGGGCCAGAAGCTCGGGGAGTCCGACATGTCCGCCCATCGCTGGCGCGGCAATCTCTGGATCGACGGCCTCGCCCCCTGGGAGGAATTCGACCTTGTCGGACGTCGGCTGCAGGTCGGCGCGGCAACGCTCGAGATCCAGGTGCGCATCACCCGCTGCAAGGCGACGATGGCGAATCCGGAAACCGGGCAGCGCGATCTCGACACGCTCGGCGCACTCGGCAGTTGGGACCACCAGGATTTCGGTGTCTATGCGAGCGTGGTGGAGGGCGGCACCATCGCCCTCGGCGATCCTGTCCGAACATCATGAAGTCGCTGCCCTTCCCGCTTGCGGAGTCCCCCGACGCGGAAGCGCAGGAGATGGGCCGCCGTCTCTTTGCGGGGGGCGGCGCGGAATTCCTCAAGGGCGTCGTCGCCATGTCAGGCCTGCCGCCGGCTGACCGGGTGGAGGTCTGCTTTGCCGGACGGTCGAACGTCGGAAAATCCAGCCTGATCAATGCGCTGACCGGTCGTAAGGGGCTCGCCCGCGCCTCCAACACCCCCGGCCGAACGCAGGAAATCAATTTCTTCACCCTGGGCCCCACGCACTATCTCGTCGACCTTCCGGGCTATGGGTTCGCCAACGCGCCCGTGGCCGTGGTTCAGAAGTGGCAGGCGCTGCTGAAACAGTATCTCTCCGGGCGTCAGACCCTGCGGCGCGCCTTCGTGCTCATCGACACACGGCACGGCATCAAGGCGGTGGACGAGGAGATCCTGGGCCTTCTCGACAGTGCCGCGGTGACCTTCCAGGCAGTCCTGACCAAGGCCGACAAGGTGAAGGTGAAGGATCGCGACCGCGTGCTCGATCAGGTGCGCGGGGCGCTTTCCAAACATCCCGCGGCCTTCCCCGAAATCGTGCTCACCTCCGCCGAAAAGGGTGACGGGATCGACACTCTGCGCAGCATCATCGCCGGTCTCGCCTGATCGGCCCTTGCGGCGCGGCGCAAAGCGCTTCAGAACCGCAGGTGTTTGCGAAGGATCGTCAGGATGAAACCGCGTGACATGAACCAGGACTGGATCGCCGCCGCCGCCACGCTCAACCAGGCGCTGCCATACCTGCAGCGCTACACGGACGCCATCGTCGTCATCAAGCTGGGCGGGCACGCCATGGGCAGCGACGAAGCGATGGAGAGCTTTGCCCGCGACGTGGTGCTGATGCGGCAGGTCGGCGTGAACCCTGTGGTGGTTCATGGCGGCGGACCGATGATCAACGCGATGCTGGACCGGCTGGATATCAAGTCGGAGTTCGTTCACGGCAAGCGCGTGACCGATGCCGCCACCATGGAGGTGGTGGAGATGGTGCTGTCCGGGCTCGTCAACAAGCGCATCGTGCAGGCGATCAACCGCCAGGGCGGCCGCGCGGTCGGGCTGTCGGGCAAGGACGCCAACCTGATGATCTGCGAGCCGGCCAATCCGGAGCTGGGCCTTGTCGGTCAGCCGAGCCAGCTGGACACGCGGATCCTGAGCACGCTGTTCGAACACGAGATGGTGCCGGTCATCGCGCCCTTGGGCGCCGGCAAGAACGGCGAGACGTTCAACGTGAACGGCGACACCGCCGCCGGAGCGATCGCGGGCGCGCTGAAGGCCGACCGGTTCTTGCTGTTGACCGACGTATCCGGGGTCAAGAACGCCGATGGCGAGGTGATGACCGACCTGACTGCCGACCAGATCCGAGAGTTGACGCGGGAGGGTGTGATTGCGGGCGGCATGATCCCCAAGACCGAAACCGCGCTCGACGCGATCGCCAGCGGGGTGCGCGCGGTCGTGATCCTGGACGGGCGGGTGGACAACGCATGCCTGCTCGAATTGTTCACCGATCACGGCGCGGGCAGCATCATCCGGGCGCGCTGATCGCAGCTGAATGCCACGTCACCCCGAGTCCGACCCTGCCGATCTCGTGCCCGTGAATTGGGCGGAACTCGACGACCGTGCCGGGCAGGATGACCTGTTCCTGAT
>CBDUPF010000229.1:0-6955 GCA_965369035.1 uncultured Aliishimia sp. | reverse complement strand
ACCCCTGCCTCCCGAAGACAGTGCTCTACCAGGCTGAGCTACACTCCGACCGTGGCGGGTCAGATACTCCGCGCGTGGCGGGTTGGCAAGAGGTCAATCGTCTTCTTCTGCGTCCTTGCGGCCGATCTTCATCGCCGCCCCGATCCTCGGGTGGGTGCCCGGGACGACGCGCGATTTCGTGGCCGTGACAGGCCGGTTGGCCGAACTGCCGCTGCTTTCGCGGAAGAGGATGTAGAGACCGCTGGCGATGACGATCGCGGCGCCGACCGCGACGTTCATCCCCGGCCATTCGTTGAAGAACAGCGCCCCGAAGAGCGTGGCCCAGAGGATCTGGGAATACTGCATCGGCGCCACCATGCTGGCCTCCGCCATCCGGTAGGCGCGGATGATGAGCCGCATGGCCACGTGACCGAAGATCGCGACCATGGCGACCAGGGCGAGGTCGATGGCTTCCATCGGCTTGTAGACGAAAGGCATGAACAGCGCCATCAGCAGGAACTGTCCCAGCATCGGGTAGATCAGAAGGACCACCAGCCGCTCGTCCCGGCCGATCTTGCGCACGATGACCGAGGCCAGCGCACTGCCGGTCGCGGCCCCCACCGCCGCGAGGTGGCCGAGCGACAATTCCAGCCCACCGGGATCGAGCACGACCAGCACCCCGAAGAGACCGACGGCGACCGCCAGCCAGCGGCGCAGGCGGACCGTCTCGCCCAGGATCGGCACGGACAGGGCCGTGATCAGCAGCGGAGTGGCAAAGAGTATCGCGTAGACCTGCGCCAGCGGCAGGACCGAGAAGGCGTAGAACGCACCCGTGCTCGAGACCACCACGGCGCCCGTCCGCAGAAAGGACCAGAATGGCTGGTGCGGGATCAGCGTGTCGGAGGTCTTGTCCTGCACCAGCATCAGCGTCGTCAGCGGAAAGCCGAAGAGCACCGCATAGAAGATGATCTGGAACGACGTGTAGGTGCCGCCGAGCTGCTTGATCAGGGCGTCGTGAGTGGCGAAGACACCGAAGGCCAATAGCGCGATGAGCGTACCCTTGGCCGATTGGCTCATCTGTCAGAGGCTCGCGTCGAGCTTGGCGAGGACCGCGTCTCCCATCTCGGTCGTGGATACCGGTGTCGCGCCCTCCGCGCCCAGCAGATCGGCTGTCCGCAGACCGTCAGCCAGCACCGCGTTCACCGCCTGCTCGAGCCGGTCGGCCTCGTCGCCCGCGTCGAAGGAGTAACGCAGCGCCATGGCGAAGCTGAGGATGCAGGCGATCGGGTTGGCCTTGCCCTGGCCCGCAATGTCCGGAGCAGACCCGTGGACCGGCTCATAGAGCGCCTTGGGCCGTCCGTTGGCCATCGGCGCGCCGAGGCTGGCGGAGGGCAGCATCCCGAGCGAACCGGTCAGCATGGCGGCAAGGTCGCTGAGCAGATCGCCGAAGAGGTTGTCCGTCACGATCACGTCGAACTGCTTGGGCCAGCGGGTCAGCTGCATGGCGCCGGCGTCCGCGTACATGTGGCTGAGTTCGACGTCCGGATAATCCGCGCCGACGCGGGTCACGACCTCGCGCCAGAGCACGCCGGATTCCATCACGTTGGCCTTCTCCATGGAGCAGAGCTTGCCGCTGCGCTTCATCGCCAGTTCGAAGGCCGACCGCGCCACGCGTTCGATCTCGCTTTCGGTATAGCGCTGGGTGTTGATGCCCACGCGTTCGTTGCCTTCCTCGAAGATCCCGCGCGGTTCGCCGAAATAGACGCCCGAGGTGAGTTCGCGCACGATCATGATGTCGAGCCCGGCCACCACGTCGCGTTTCAGCGAGGAGAAATCCGCCAGCGCGTCGAAGCATTGCGCGGGACGCAGGTTGGCATAGAGGTCCATTTCCTTGCGCAGCCGCAGAAGGCCGCGTTCCGGTTTCAGCGAGAAATCGAGATCGTCGTATTTCGGACCGCCCACGGCACCGAGCAGGACCGCATCCACCTCCTGTGCCTTCGCCATCGTATCGTCATGCAGCGGTGTGCCGTGCTTGTCGTAGGCGCAGCCGCCCACGAGGTCTTCGCTGACGTCGAACGCCATCCCGCGCTTCTCGCCGTACCAGTCGATGATCCGGCGCACCTCGGCCATGACTTCGGGGCCGATGCCGTCTCCGGGCAGGATCAAGAGCGAAGGGTTGGACATGGAAGAAGCCTCCTTGGGAACACCGTGCTCCGCCTATCCGCTGCAGCGGGGAGGGTCAATATTCCCCGGTGCAGTGGCGCGTTTGGCGGTCGGTTTCAGCGCATCAACGCGGCAAGCCCTGCATCCAGCAGGGACCAGACACGCGCGACGCGGGGGATCTGGCGGACCGTTTCGTGGGTGGTGAGCCAGACGGGCAGGGGCGGGATCACGATGTCCCCTGCGTCGATCTCCTCGACCAGCGGGTCGGACCGGCCGACATGCGCTTGCGTGAATCCGATGCCGCAACCCGCACGGACCAGCTCCCAATAGGCCGTCTGGTTGTCGCAGCGGGTGGAAAAACTCTCCTCGCCGACCGCCAGGCCAAGACCCCGCATCGTGTCGAGGATCAGCCGCGAGCGATCGAACCCCACGAGATCGTGTTGCAACAACTCGCCGGCGTCCTTTGGACGACCGCGCCGGTCCAGGTAGCTGCGCGCGGCGAAAATACCCATGGGCAGGTCCCCGATATGACGTGCAACCAGGTCGAGCTGCCGGGGTCGGTACATGCGCACGGCGATGTCGGCCTCGCGAAAGGTGAGGTTGTCGCTGTCGTCGCTCGGCCGAAGCACCAGCATGATCCGGGGCTCCGCCGCGCGGATCCGCGCGAGAATCGGCGGCAACACGTGATGCGCGGCAAAGACGCTGGCGGCAATGCGCACGGTGCCTTCGAGCCGGCCGGCCTCCGCCTCCGCCAAAAGCCCGATCCGGTTCATCGCTGCATGCATGTCCTGTGCCGCCGACAGGACCTCCTGTCCCAGCGCGGTGAGCCGCAACCCGCGCGGATGGCGGTGGAACAACTCGACGTCGAGCGCCTCCTCCAACGCGCGTATGTGACGGCCCGTCGTCGGCTGGCTCTGCCCGGTCTCCTCCGCCGCCGCCGAGAGCGACCCCGTCCTTGCCACCGCAAGGAAGGTCTGGATCAGCGACCAGTCAAGAGTTTCGAGCATGTTGGCCATTCACTGGTGAATAGCAGATCTGCAATTCCATGCAATTCCGTCACGGCGGGCGTGCCTGTAAATTCCGGACATGTCATTCGAACAGGAAAGGTCCCCAGAATGCCCGATACCGTCCTTGTCCTCGGCGCAACCGGCCGGTTTGGCCGCAACGCCGCCCGTGCGTTCACGCAAGCCGGATGGACCGTGCGCCGCTTCGACCGCAGCCGGGACGATCTGCGCCATGCCGTCCAGGGCGTTCATGTCGTGGTGAACGGCTGGAATCCGCCCGACTACAGCAGCTGGGGCCGCGACCTGCTGCCGATGCACCGTCAGGTGATCGCGGCGTTGCGCGATACGAGCGCCACGGTGATCGTGCCGGGCAACGTCTATGTCTTCGGCGAGCAGACCCCGGCGCCGTGGTCCGAGACGACGCCGCATGCGGCGACGAACCCGCTCGGCCGTCTGCGTGTCCTGATGGAGGCGGAATATCGCGCCTCCGGGATCCGCACGATCCTGCTTCGGGCGGGCGATTTCCTCGATGATATGCCGTCGGGCAACTGGTTCGACCGCGTGATGGTCACCGGTCTCGCCCGCGGGCGCTTCACCTATCCGGGGCGTCCCGACATCCCGCATGCGTGGGCCTACCTGCCCGACATGGCCCGTGCCGCCGTGGCGTTGGCGGAGAGGCGGAGCGAACTTCCGACCTTCGCCGAGGTTCCCTTCCCCGGCTACACCCTCACCGGGCGGGAGATGGCAGAGACGCTGGCGCGTGTGACCGGACGTCCGGTGCGGCTGAAGCGCATGAGCTGGCTGCCACTTCACCTGCTGTCGCCGGTCTGGCCTGCAGCGCGAGGATTGCGGGAGATGCGGTATCTCTGGAACACGCCTCACAGCCTCGCTGCCGACCGGTTCCAGAGCCTGCTGCCGGACTTTCGCACGACCCCGGTGGAGGAGGCGCTGGCGGCGGGTGTGGCGCATCTTCCCGCGGGGCCACGCGCCGCGCCCGGAAACGTGCTGGTCCAACCGCAGGGGTGAGGGGGCGGGGCCTTACCGCCGCACGACGTCGATCCAGACCAGTCGATGCCGGCTCGCGGTGTCGGCGGTCTCGGCCTCCGGCGTACCCGGCTCCGGCCAGACGACGCCCGCGTCCAGAACCTCCCAGTCCCGCGAGGGCAGGACATAGCTGACCCGCATGTTCTCCAGGTCGTCGCGCCGCCAATCCACGGTCAGTGTGCCGGCGGCACCTTGCGGGTTTGGGTCCTGCAACTTCGGATGGGTAAGCAGCGCGCGGATGGCCTCGCGCCGCCCTTCGCCCCGGTCGGGATCGAGGTTGGCGTGGCCGGCAATGACCAGCCCGGCGGGCGGCGGCACCTCCAGCGCGCCGTCAAGCAGCAGGTCCCAGAACCGCAGCTCGTCATGGTTTCGCCGTCCGTTGCGGTCCTCGGGGCCATCGAAAACCGGGGAGGTGGCGGCGAAGGTCCCGAGCCACAACCGCCCGTTCTCCGCCGTGTCGATGGGCAGCAGCCAATGCGCGGTCGCCGACAGGCGCAGCACGTCGGCCAACCCGTCCGTCTGTCCGGGCCAAGGCAGAAGCGCGCCCGGAAGATCGCGCCAGAGCATCGGCGTGAAATCCAGCACCTCCTCTGCCGCGATCGGCCAGCGCGAGAGCACGGCCAGCCCGTCCTGCCCGGTGAAAAGCCCGTAGCTCTGCGCATCCTCGGGATCGCCGGTGCGTCCGTTTCCATCGATATCGAAGCCGGTCGGGATGCCACGGTTCGGCTGGCGGGCAAAGCGATGGGGCAGGTCGAGCCCGGCCTCGGCCAGTTGCCCGGCCAGGGCGGAGAGGGCCAGCCCCTCGAGATCCCAGTCGATGCTGCGCAGTACGAGGATGTCGGGCGCCACGGTGCGGATGACCTCGACGACCGCCGCGATCTGCGGGTCCTCCCCGCGGATTAGGTCACGGTAGAGCAGGCCCGGCCCGTCGCGCGACAACTCGGCGTGGAAATAGGCGATGCGCAGGGGATCTGCCTGCGCACTGACCGGCGTTATGAGGCCGGCAAGCGCGGCCAGGAGGGGGAAAAGCGCCCGGATCAGACCGGTTGCAGGTCCGGCTTGTTCCGGTCGGAATGTGCGCGGCGGCGCTTTGCCTCGATCATCTCGGCGACCCGGCCAAGGGCCAATCCGCGCATGATCATGCTGGCAGGCAGGAAGGCCCATGCGGTCATCGTCCAGATCAGGGTTTGCGGGTTCTCGAGCGTGATCGGGTCTACCAGAAAACTCGCCAGCTTGACCACCGCCGGAATGAGATAGGGCAGCGCGAGCCCCAACGCGATGTTGATCCGCGCGTCGCGCTTCAACTGGTGGAGGACATCGCCGCCGGAGGCGGGATCGAAGAGCGGCAGGTTCACCCAGACGTTGAAGTCGCGCTTGCGGCCCGGCCAGCCGAAGATGCGGACCACCAGGAGGAAGGAAGCAAGTGCGCCCAGCGAGACGAAACAGCCCATGCCCGCCGCGGACCGCATGGTCGCGACGAGCCCCGGCGCGGCGTCTTGCGGCAACATGGCGAGCGCCATCCAGACAGGGGAGAAGGGCCAGTCGATGGTGTTGCCGACAATCGTTCCCGCCGAAAAAACGGGGCCGCTCAGCGGTGTCGGCTCCACGGTCGCGCGGCAAATGACGGTCAGCAGGAAGACGGTTGCGAACAGCGCCAGGAACCGCAGCCGGTTGAACGGCGCCGCGTCCCGGAACTCCACGATGGACGGGCTGCGGGCGCTGTATTCGATGAAGGTCAGCAGTGACGCCAGAAGCGCGAGAAGGACGACCAGTTGAGGATTGTGCACGGCCCCCGAGGGCAGCATCAGGGCCGGTGTCACGACGACCAGCGCCACAAGGCTCGCGCGCATCAATGCGCCCGTGATACGTGCAATCACAGCTCGATCTTCCTTCAAACCGGCCAGCTTCGATGCGTTGCCGAAGCCATGTCCCAACTTGATTCCGCCGTTTCCGGCGGCCTGCCTCATTCTTGACAGAATGTTGCCGCCATCGCGCCATGCACTCAACCGGAATGTTGTCCGCCCCGTCGTTGGACGCGCGGATTGACCGCAGGACTGGTGCTGTCTTGCATCATGTTTCCGGAGACCGCGGGAGGGGCGTCCAGATATTGTGGAGAGTGTTCGCCGTACCACAAGTCAGGCAACGAGGCCCGGATCGAAAGCGGCAGCATCAAAAAGGCCGGGCAGTTGCGCCCGGCCTTCTTCGTTCGGATTGAAGCCTGGTCCGTCAGACCCAGGGACGGGACTGCGCGACCCGTTCTTCGTAGGCGGTGATGCTGGCCACCTTCTCCATGGTCAGTCCGATATCGTCGAGCCCTTCGAGCAGGCAGTGCTTCTTGAAGCTGTCGACCTCGAAATGGAACACGTCCCCGTCCGAGGAGGTCACGGTCTGAGCCTCGAGATCGACGATCATGCGGGCGTTCGATCCCTTCTCGGCGTCCTTCATCAGCACCTCGACCGCCTCCTGGGGCAGAACGATCGGCAGGATGCCGTTCTTGAAGCAGTTGTTGTAGAAGATGTCGGCATAGGAGGTCGAGATGATCGCCTTGATCCCGAAATCCTTCAGTGCCCAGGGCGCATGCTCGCGCGACGAACCGCAGCCGAAATTGTCCCCCGTCACCAGGATTTCAGCCTCGCGGTACTGCGGTTTGTTGAGCACGAAATCCGGTTTTTCGTTGCCGTCGTCGTCGTAGCGCATCTCGTCGAAGAGGTTCACCCCCAACCCCGACCGCTTGATCGTCTTGAGGACCTGCTTGGGGATGATCA
>CBDUPF010000228.1:0-6990 GCA_965369035.1 uncultured Aliishimia sp. | reverse complement strand
CGCATTGTAGAAGCGGTCGGCGCGCAGGTGGAAATGCGGGGCCAGCGCCTGAAGCGCGGCCGTCTTGATTGTCTTGGCCTCCGCGCCAGCGGCGGATCGGTCCTGCGTGAAGCGGAACCCCTCCAGCCTGCCCACGAATTCCCCCTCGACGGTCACCTCACCGGTATCGCTTACTTCGGCCACCATGGCCTCCTTCTGGCCCAGCCGGCGGAGCAGGACGGATGTCCGCCGGTCCACAAATCTTTGCATCAGGCGCTCGTGGAGCGCATCCGACAACCTGTCTTCTACCGCGCGGGTTTCCTCACGCCAATGGTAATTGTCCGCGGTCCACCCGTTTCGCTGCGCCACATACGTCCACGTGCGGATGTACGCCAGCCGTTTAGCGATGGCGTCAATATCGCCCTGAGGCTTGTCGATCCGCTTAACCTGCCGTGCGATCCAGTCATCGGGGATGCGGCCATGTTCGTGCAGGTGCCTGTAGATCGCTTCCAGCAACGCCGCATGCTCATCATGCGAGATCCCGCGGAAATCCGGGATCCGGCAGACATCCCAGAGCAGCCGCACGGCGGAACCGGACGTTGCCCGTGCCGCGACCTCTGCCGATTGCGACAACGCCTTCAGCGCGATCAGGTCGTCGGAATCGCGCGTCCTGACCAGAATTTCCCGATCTGGCGGGCGTTCCAGCGAATCGATCAACCGGCCGATCGAGCCGAACTCGAGCGCCGAATTGCGCCAGACCAGCTTCTTCAGCGGCGCGAAACGGTGCTCCATGATGGCCAGCGCAACCCCGTCGTCGAGCGGCGGCGCGTCGCCGGTCACGCCGAAGGTGCCATTGCGCTCTCCGCGTCCGGCGCGCCCCGCGATCTGCGCCAGCTCGTTCGGTTGCAGCGGGCGCATGCGCCGCCCGTCGAATTTCGACAGCGCCGAGAAGGCCACGTGATGCACGTCGAGGTTCAGCCCCATCCCGATGGCGTCCGTCGCCACGAGGTAATCGACCTCCCCCGCCTGGTACATCGCGACCTGGGCGTTGCGCGTACGCGGGCTGAGCGCGCCCATGACCACGGCCGCGCCGCCTTTCTGCCGCCGCAGGAGTTCGGCCATCGCATAGACGCTGTCGACCGAAAACCCGACGATGGCGCTGCGCGCGGGCATCCGGCTCGTCTTCTTCGATCCGGTGTAGAGCAGGGTCGACATCCGCTCGCGCCACATGAACTGCACGTCCGGCACCAGTTCCGCTATCGGTCCGCGCATGGTGTCGGCGCCGAGAAAGAGCGTCTCGTGCAACCCCCGCGCGCGCAGCAGCCGGTCGGTGAACACATGCCCCCGCTCGGGATCCGCACAGAGCTGGATCTCGTCCACCGCGAGGAAATCGCACCCCATGCCCTCCGGCATCGCCTCCACCGTGCAGACCCAGTATTGCGTGCGGGGCGGCACGATCCGCTCCTCGCCGGTGACCAGCGCCACGACCGAAGGGCCGCGCAGGTCCACGATCTTGTCGTATATCTCGCGCGCCAGAAGCCGCAACGGCAGGCCGATCACGCCGGTCCGATAGGCCAGCATGCGGTCGATGGCATAGGTCGTCTTGCCGGTATTCGTTGGCCCCAGAACGGCGACAACGCGGGCGTGCTGGCTCACCCCTGCCCCCTCTTGTTCAGAGTGTGTGGCCGATGCCCTCGGTCTTCAGCCCTTCGAGAGCCTGCTTGGCCTGTTCGTGCTGGGGATTCAAGCTCAGAACCTGGCGGAAGGCCGCTTCGGCGCGGACCGTGTCGCCGAACTGCTGAAACATCACGCCAAGTCCGAAGAGCGCCGGGTAGTGATCGGGGTTGAGCGCAAGCACATGGCTCAGCGCATCCAAGGTGGGACCGTAGAGTTCGGCCTCGAAATAGGCCCGCGCCAGCCCATGCCAGCCTTCGGCGAAGTCGGGCGCGTGATCGGTCAGCGCGGTGAAATGCTCGATGGCGGCAGCGACGTTCTCTTCCTCCAGCGCTTCGCGTCCGCGGCGCAGAAGCAGGTCCATCGAGGGAGAGCCGGACCGCGACCAGGCGGCGGTGATCTGCCGGTCGATGCGCTGCGCCTCCTCCGGCGTGGCCGTCTTCAGTGATTCGATCAACTCGTCCACTGAAGGTTCGGCGGACAAAGGTAAGGAATACCAGACCACGACAAGGAATGCCGCGACGATATACTGGACCATGTTGCGCATCGTACCCATAACCGGAATGTAACATTGCAGCCCGACAATTCCAGACATGTCGGCAACCTCAGGACCGGAAAGGGCCAACAACCGATGAGTGAGATCTTGGACAAGGCAGTCGCAGCGCTGAACGAGAAGCTTGGCGACGCGGATTTCGACGGAACGGTGAAGTTCGACATCGAAGGCACCGGCTCCGTCGTGGTCGATTCGAACGGCGCGCGGGTGTCGGACGAGCCGGCCGACGTGACACTCACGGCGGATGCCGACACGTTCGAGGGGATCATGTCGGGCGACGTCAATCCGACCTCGGCCTTCATGACCGGCAAGCTCAAGGTCGACGGTGACATGGGACTGGCGATGAAGCTCGCCTCCCACATGGCCTGACCGTTCCGGGCACTGTTCCATGGATCTGACCGCGGCACCGCTCCACACCGATATCGCCCCGGGGCCCGAAGACGGTACGGCTCTCTGGATGGTGACCTCGGACGGGGTGCGGATCCGTGTCGGAGCCTGGGGCCGCGAGAACAGCCGTGGAACCGTGCTGCTTTTCCCCGGTCGCAGCGAATATGTCGAGAAATACGGTCCCGCCGCGGCCGACCTGGCTGCGCGGGGCTTTGCCACGCTCTCGATCGACTGGCGCGGGCAGGGTCTCGCCGACCGTCTCGTCGAGGACCCGCTCGTGGGGCACGTGGGCTGCTTCGCAGACTACCAGCGGGACGTGGCGGCAGCCTTGCGCGCGGCGCGGGCGCTCGACCTTCCGCGTCCCTGGGTCCTGCTCGCCCATTCCATGGGCGGCTGTATCGGGCTGCGCGCGCTGATCGAAGGGCTGCCGGTGTCTGCCGCGGCCTTCACCGGACCGATGTGGGGTATCCGGATCGCGCCGCACATGCGCCCGATGGCCTGGCTTCTGGGCCGTGTCATGCCGCGGATCGGCCATGGCGAAAAGGTGTTGCCCGGATCCCGGACACAGCCCTACGTGCTGAGCGATCCGTTCGAAGACAACATGCTGACCACCGATCCGGAGATGTACGAGATGATGCGGGCGCAATTGCTGGCGCACCCCGGACTGGCGCTCGGCGGGCCAAGTTACGTCTGGCTGCACCAGGCTCTTCGGGAATGCGCCGACCTTGCGGCGCAGCCGTCGCCGCCGGTACCCTGCCTGACCTATCTCGGGACGAACGAGCGGATCGTGAACATCCCCGCCGTGCATGACCGCATGGCGCGATGGCCCAATGGCCGTCTCGAAATCGTCGAGGGCGGCGAGCACGAAGTGCTGATGGAAACGCCCGAGATGCGCGAAGCGATTTTCGACGGCGTGGCGGCGCATTTCGAGGCCTCTGCCTGAGGATCTTGGCCACAGGCTGGGAATTGCCAGTGTACCCGCTACGTTTGTCGGCATGAGCGGCTCCTCTCTTCTGACCTTCCGACCCGAAGGGATCTACTGCGCCCGGGGCGATTTCTTTGTCGATCCCTGGCGGCCGGTGCCACGCGCCGTGATCACGCATGGCCATGCCGATCACGCACGCCCGGGCATGGGCAGATACCTCTGCACCGATATCGCGGCGCCGGTCATTCGGCATCGGCTGGGCGATATTGATATCGACACCGCGGGATATGGCGAGGTGCTAGACATCGGCGGTGTCAGGATCAGCTTCCATCCCGCGGGGCACGTACCCGGCTCCGCCCAGGTCCGGGTCGAACATCGCGGAGAGATCTGGGTCGTCTCGGGCGACTACAAGCTGGAGGATGACGGGCTTTCCACGCCGTTCGAGCCCGTGCGTTGCCATCACTTCATCACGGAGAGCACCTTCGGCCTGCCCGTCTTCCGCTGGCAGCCACAGGCCGACATCGCCGCACAGATCAATGATTGGTGGCGGAGTTGCGCCGCAAAGGGCACGACGGCCATGCTCGGCGCCTACTCGCTCGGCAAGGCGCAACGGCTGCTCAGCCTGTTGGAGGACCAGGGACCGATCCTGACACACGGCGCAGTCGAAGGCACGAACGCCGTGCTGCGCGCCCAGGGCATTCCCCTGCCCGACACGGTTCAGGTCACGCCCGACACCAGGGCCAAGGAGTATCCCGGGGCGTTGGTACTGGCCCCGCCTTCGGCGCTGGGCTCCACCTGGGCGCGTCGGTTCGGACCGCGCGAAACCGGGTTCGCATCGGGCTGGATGGCGCTACGCGGCATACGGCGACGGCGGGCGGGCGACCGCGGGTTCGTGATTTCCGACCATGCGGATTGGCCCGGCCTGCTTCGGGCAATTCGGGAGACAGGTGCGGAAAATATCTATGTTACTCATGGTTACACCGAGATCTTTACCCGATACCTGAACGAATCCGGATGGACGGCCCAAGTGGTTCAGACGGAGTTCGGCGAGGATGAGGAGGAAGCGGCATGAAGGATTTCGCCGCCCTCTTCACCCGCATCGACCAGAGCAACAAGACATCCATCAAGGTCAAGGCGTTGGCGGGTTTTCTTGAAACCGCGTCCGAGGATGACCGGCTCTGGACCGTTGCGCTGTTCTCCGGCCGTCGGCCGAAACGCGCCGTGACCACCACGCGGCTGCGGGAATGGGCCGCGGAACGCGCGGGCCTGCCGCTTTGGCTCTTCGAGGAGGCCTACCCGATCGTCGGCGATCTGGCCGAGACGATCGCGCTGATCCTGCCCCCGCCCGACACCGCAAGTGACCGTGGATTGGCACATTGGATCAAGTCGTTGCGCGCTCTTTCTCAAGTCGACGAACCGGAACGCAAGGTTCAGATCACCGCCGCCTGGGACGAGCTTGACCCGACCCAGAGGTTCCTGTTCAACAAGCTGCTGACCGGCGGTTTCCGCATCGGCATCAGCCAGAAACTCATGACCCGCGCGCTGGCGGAGGCGACCGGCAAGCCGGAACCCGAACTTGCCCATCGCCTGATGGGCAACTGGTCGCCCGACCGCACCACCTGGCACGACCTGATCGAGGCCGAGGATGCCACCGCCGATGCCTCGCGCCCCTACCCGTTCTACCTCGCCTACGGGCTGGAGGACGCGCCGGAAACGCTGGGCGATCCCGCCGACTGGCACGCGGAATGGAAATGGGACGGTATCCGCGGACAGCTCATCCTGCGCGACGGCCAGCATTTCACCTGGTCGCGGGGCGAGGAACTGATGACCGACCGCTTTCCCGAACTGGCTCGCGCCACCGATTTCGTGCCTCCGGGCACCGTGCTCGACGGGGAAATCCTGGCCTGGAAAGGTGCGCCGTTGCCCTTCAACGCGCTGCAGAAACGGATCGGGCGCAAGACGGTTCCAAAGACGCTGCTGCGCGAGGCTCCCGTGATCCTCTATGCCTACGACCTGCTGGAATGGCAGGGCGAAGACTGGCGCGACCGGCCGTTTGCCGAACGCCGCGCGCAGCTCGAGGCACTCGCCGCCGATCTGCCCGAGGACGCCCCACTCCGCCTGTCCCCGCGCGTGGATTTCACCGATTGGGATGACCTTGCCCAAACGCGCGCAACCGCCCGCGACAATCACGCCGAGGGCCTCATGCTGAAACGGGCCGACTCCCCCTATCTCGCCGGGCGAAAGAAGGGCGACTGGTGGAAATGGAAGCTCGACCCGCTCACCATCGACGCGGTGATGATCTATGCCCAGCAGGGGCACGGGCGGCGGGCCAACCTCTTCACCGACTTCACCTTTGCCGTGTGGTCGGGCAACGAGCTGGTGCCCTTCACCAAGGCCTACTCCGGACTGACGGATGCGGAGTTCCGCAAGATCACTGCGTGGGTGCGCAAGAACACGCAGGCGCGGTTCGGCCCCGTCCGGCAGGTCACGCCGACCCATGTGTTCGAGATCGCCTTCGAAGGCATTCACGAAAGCCCCCGGCACAAGTCCGGCGTGGCGCTGCGGTTTCCGCGCATGGCGCGCTGGCGCCACGACAAACCGGTGCAGGAGGCCAACACGCTCGACGATCTGAAGGAGATGTTGGCCACCTACGGATGAATCGCGGCCCGGTGCGTGTGGCGGTCCGCGCGCCGGTTCAGCCGCAGCTGCCTTCGAGACCGACCATTCCGTCGCCGACGCCTGTCACGGTAACGGTGCAGTCACGGTCGTCCACGGTGACATCCACGCTTTCACCGACGCCAACAGACTGCGTTGCAACGCCGTTCACCGCGATCCGCGCCGCGCTGCCATCGCTCGCCAGGCCGGAGACGAACACGCGTAGCGCGCCGTCTGCCAACCGAACGGTCTGCCCGGGACGGAACCCCTCCTCAGGTGCTTCGCCCGCCGCGTCCGTTCTTTGCGGAGACCCGCCCATGCCGGAACTCCACTCAGCCAGCGCCGATCGTAGCGCGGCCGTGCTTTCGCCAGCGGCATCGCTCACCGCGTCGATCCGGGCCGACAGAGCTTCCTGCATTTCGCCCAGCTGGGTCCGCACCGACTCGGATATCTCCGAGGTGGAGGCAGCGCTGTCGGACAGGCTGGTCTCTATCGCCGAAATCCGCTCGCCCAGCGCAGCGATCGCGTCCTGGGTGGCGGTGGACGCTTCGCCTGCAGTCGCCTGCGCACGCTCCATGGCATTGGACACCGCTTCGTCGATCCTGTTCGACGACATCGATCCGCCGAACAGCACCCCGACGAACGCCCCGATCACGAGGCCCCCGACACCGAAAATGATCGATCGGTTTGACATTGCGCTTCGTACCTCCTCGCCAGATTTCTCTCGTTCTCGCCACCGGCCCCACAAAGGCCGGCCGCATGCGAGCTTAGCGTATTCGGACAAGCCGGATAACCGTTTTCTGACGACCGACCTGCG
>CBDUPF010000227.1:0-7011 GCA_965369035.1 uncultured Aliishimia sp. | reverse complement strand
TGGACTTGCCCCCGCCCGACACGCCAGTCACGCAGAGGAACTTGCCCAGCGGGAATTCGGCGTCGACATTCTTGAGGTTGTTGCCGGTCGCCCCTTTGACCACCAGTTTTTTCTTGTTGCCGCGACGCCGCTCTGCGGGCACCGGGATTTCGCGTGCCCCGCTCAGGTACTGACCGGTAACGCTGTCGGGATGCGCCGCGATCTCCGCCGGTGTCCCGTGCGCCACGACCTCCCCCCCATGCACCCCAGCGCCGGGCCCGAGGTCGAAGACATAGTCCGCCTCGCGGATCGCCTCCTCGTCATGCTCTACCACGATCACGCTGTTGCCCTGGTCGCGGAGGTTCTTGAGTGTTCCCAGCAGCCGGTCGTTGTCCCGCTGGTGCAATCCGATGGACGGTTCGTCCAGCACGTAGAGCACGCCCGTCAGCCCCGACCCGATCTGCGAGGCAAGCCGGATCCGCTGGCTCTCCCCGCCGCTGAGCGTACCGCTCGACCGCGACATGGTCAGGTATTCGAGCCCGACATTGTTCAGGAAGCCAAGGCGCTCCCGGATCTCCTTCAGGATGGCCCGCGCGATCTCGTTCTTCTGGACCGACAGATGCTCGGGCACCGACTGGCACCAGGCATAGGCCTCGCGGATCGACATCTGCACCACCTGCCCGACATGCAGGCCGGCGATCTTGACGGCCAAGGCTTCCTCCCTCAGGCGGTAGCCGTGGCAGGTGCCGCAGGGGCGGTTGTTCTGGTAGCGCTCGAACTCCTCGCGGATCCAGTTCGAATCCGTCTCGCGGTACCGCCGCTCCATGTTCGGGATGACGCCTTCAAAGACGCGGCTCACCTGGTAGACCCGCCCGCCCTCGTCATAGCGGAACTGAATCTCCTCGTCGCCGGAGCCGTATAGAAACACCTGCTGGACATGGGCCGGCAGGTCCTTCCACCGCGTGTTCTTGTCGAACTCGTAATGGCGCGCGATGGCCTCGATCGTCTGGAGGAAATACGGGCTTTTGCCTTTGCGCCACGGGGCCAGGGCGCCGTCGTAGATCTTCAGCGACTGATCCGGCACCACGAGGCGTTCGTCGAAAAACAGCTCCATCCCCAGGCCGTCGCAATCCGGGCAGGCCCCGAAAGGCGCGTTGAAGGAAAACAGCCGCGGTTCGATCTCCGGTATCGTGAAACCGCTGACGGGGCACGCGAATTTTTCCGAGAATACCATACGCTCGGCCTCGCCATCGTCCTCGCGCGGCGCGGTCTCGAACACCGCGATGCCGTCGGCGAGATCCAGCGCGGTGCGCAGGGAGTCGGCCAACCGCGTCTCCATCCCCTCGCGCACGATGATCCGATCCACAACCACGTCGATGTCATGGCGGAACTTCTTGTCGAGCGTCGGCGGGTCGTCCAGTTCGTGGAATTCCCCGTTTACCTTCACCCGCTGGAACCCCTGCTTGCGCAGGTCCAGAAATTCCTTGCGGTACTCGCCCTTCCGGTCACGCACGATGGGAGCCAGCAGGTAGCCGCGCGTGCCCTCCTCCATCGCCATCAGGCGGTCCACCATGTCCTGCACCTGCTGCGCCTCGATCGGCTTGCCGGTGGCCGGGCTGTAGGGCGTACCCGCGCGGGCAAAGAGCAGGCGGAGGTAGTCGTAAATCTCGGTCACCGTACCGACGGTCGAGCGGGGGTTCTTGGAGGTCGTCTTCTGCTCGATGGAAATCGCGGGCGACAGACCGGCGATATGGTCCACGTCCGGCTTCTGCATCATGTCGAGGAACTGACGCGCATAGGCCGACAGCGATTCGACATAGCGACGCTGCCCCTCGGCATAGATCGTGTCGAAGGCGAGCGACGACTTCCCCGACCCGCTCAGCCCGGTGATCACGACAAGCTGGTCGCGCGGGATGTCGACGTCGATGGATTTCAGATTGTGCTCGCGCGCGCCGCGAACCTCGATGAATTTCAGCTCGGCCATGACAGCTTTCTTGGGAGGGCCTCATTAACCATACCTACATAGGCGAGCACGCCCGAGTCTCCAATGGAAAAATGAGAACATAGATGGAACAGACAGCCTCGAGGCTGCCTGCAAGCGCTATCGTGCGCGATATCCGGCCGGCGACCCACGCCGATGCCGGTTGGCAAGGTCATCTCGGACCGTCACCGTGGGCTCTGGCCCAGGCAGTTCGGAGTGTCACAAGACGCGCTGACTGGCGCGGGTCACGCGCCCGGCCGCGCTTGGTGTCGATCAGAAGTGGATCGTGCGGCCGTACGCGTCGAGCGTCGCCTCGTGCATCATTTCGCTGAGGGTCGGGTGCGGGAAGACCGTCTCCATCAGATCCTCTTCCGTCGTCTCGAGCTGACGTCCGACAACATATCCCTGGATCAGTTCGGTCACTTCCGCGCCGACCATATGCGCGCCCAGAAGTTCGCCCGTCTTCGCGTCGAACACGGTCTTGATCATGCCCTCCGGTTCGCCCAGCGCGATGGCCTTGCCGTTGCCGATGAAGGGGAAATGCCCGACCTTGATCTCGTAGCCCAGCTCTTTCGCCTTCGCTTCGGAGTACCCGACGCTCGCCACCTGTGGATGGCAATAGGTGCAGCCCGCGATGCTCTCCGGCTTGACCGGGTGCGCGTGTTTGCCGGCGATGAGGTCGGCGACCATCACGCCCTCGTGGCTGGCCTTGTGCGCGAGCCAGGGCGCCCCGGCGATGTCGCCGATGGCATAGATCCCCTCGACGCCCGTGCGGCAGAATTCGTCGGTGATCACATGGGTGCGGTCGACCTTCACGCCCAGGTCCTCGAGCCCCAGCCCCTCGATATTGCCGACGATGCCCACGGCGGAAATCACGGTGTCGAAGTCGTGCTTTTCTTCCTTGCCGCCGATCTCGATATGCGCGGTGACCTTGCCCTTGGCGCGGTCAAGCTTCTTGACCGTGGCCTTCTGCATGATCTTCATGCCCTGCTTCTCGAACGCCTTCTTGGCAAAGGCGGAGATCTCCGCATCCTCCACGGGCAGGATACGGTCCATCACCTCGACCACCGTCGTGTCCGACCCCAGCGTGTTGTAGAAACTGGCGAACTCGATCCCGATTGCGCCGGAGCCGATCACCAGCAGTTTCTTCGGCATCCGCGGCGGCTTCAGCGCGTGCTTGTAGGTCCAGACCAGATCCCCGTCCGCCTCGAGTCCCGGCAGTTCGCGGGCCCGGGCGCCGGTCGCGAGGATGATGTTCTTGGCCGTCAGCTCCTCTGTTCCCTTGTCGGTCTTGACGCTGACCTTGCCCTTCGCGGTGATCTTCGCCTCTCCCATCACCACGGTCGTCTTGTTCTTCTTCAGAAGATGCGCGACGCCGCCGGACAGCTGGTTGGCCACCTTGCGCGACCGATCGACGACCGCGTCGAGATCGTAGTCGATGTTCTCGGCCTTCAGACCGAATTCCTTGGCGCGGTGCATGAGGTGGAACACCTCCGACGACCGCAACAGCGCCTTCGTCGGAATGCAGCCCCAGTTCAGGCAGATGCCGCCCAGATGCTCGCGTTCGACAACGCAGACGCTGAGCCCGTTCTGCGCCGCACGGATTGCCGACACGTAACCTCCCGGCCCCGCTCCGATCACGATCACATCAAAGGATTTTGCCGCCATGTCATGTCCTTCCCACAGCCGGATCCGGAATTTGGTTCAGCATTAAACTAATTTTCGGACCCCTTCAATCGGCAGATTCCCAAAGCCGAAGAACGCATGTTGCCGCCGGGACGGTTTCCACGAAGACCGCAGTATTTCCAGATATTTGAAGGTTCTCCCGACCGTCAGTCGGCTCTCACGGCGTCGCCGGGTCGGGCGCCTGACAGGCCCCTGCGGCAGTTCGGACCCATCGACGAACGCGAAAACGCAGCGGAGAGGACCGCCGCTGCGTCGATACCCCGAAAGGTCGTTTTGTCAGCTCGCCGCGCGCATCTCCAGACTGCGCACCGTCTTGCCATAGCCGCCGCTGGACAGATACGCGGCCTCGACCCCGGTCGATGCACGGCCCAGCGCCTCGTTCCGGCTCGGGAAGCGACCGAAGTCACGGATCACTTCGCGATGGGCGCGCGCATGCGGCAGGTAGCTCGCACCGTGCTCCGGCATCCGCTCGCAAGTCAGGCGGACACAGCGGTCCTGGTCGCAGAGGTTTTCCGAATGCATCATCGGCATGTAGAAGAACATCCGCGCCGGTTCGTCGATCTTCAGATCCCACCCCTTGTCCACGGCGGATTTCGCCGCGGCGAGCGCGATCTTGTCCGACGCGAACGCCTTGCCGGTGTCCCGGAACATGTTGCGGGAGAACTGGTCCGTCAGGATGATGTAGGCCAACGTGCCGCTGGGATATGTGAGCCAGAGCGAATACCCCCCGGCCATCACGCTGTTCCACGCGTCCTCGAACTTGTCACGGATCTGCGCATCCAGCGCATCTTCCGCCTTGAACCAGTCTTTCGGGCCGACTTCATCCAGCCAGAACCCGAGCACCTCTTCCGGACTGATCATGTCCATCTCCTTTGATCGTCACCCCAAAACAATGGTTACAGTGACGATACCGTTACAAACTTGTGGCGCGCCGCAAAATCAAAATTCCTTACAGAACGGTCATATCTCGCGGCCGACTCAACCATCCGACGACTCCTCTCGCGCGCCCTCTATTGCGATATCCTGGGCGACCTCAACAGCTACTGCACCGGCGGCCGGCATGATCGGCACATATGTGCCGGATTCGTCGATTCCAACCGTTGGGCGCTGCGTCATGCGGTAGAGCCCGTAGATCACAAGCGCCGTGAACAGCATCGTCGTGAACCAGAAGAACCCTGCGGACCCCACCGCATCCATGGCCCAGCCGGTGATGAGCGGGCCGGCAATCGCACCCAGCCCGTTGACGAAGATCAGGCCTCCGGATGCGCCGGCCATCTCTTCGCGATTGATGAAGTCGTTCGTGTGGGCGATCAGCAGGGAATAGAGCGGGTTCGAGGTGCCGCCCATCAGGAAAGCCGCCACCAGCAGCATGATGAAGTTGTGCCCGAAAAGCGCGCCAATGGTGGTTCCGAGCCCACCGAGGATGGCCACGGCGATGATCAACCGACGCCGGTCCATCCGGTCCGAGAGCCAGCCGATCGGGTATTGCGTGACGATCGCGCCCACGAAGATCGCCGAGACGAAGGTGGAGATCTGCGCGACGCTCAGACCGGCCTGTGTGCCATAGACCGCGGCCATCCCGAACTGCGCGGCGAAGATGCCGCCCAGAAGGAACATCCCGGCGATGCCCAGTGGCGAGACGCGGTAAAGCTCGCGGATGCTCATCGGCTTGGTCCGGTCGAAGGCCGGTGTCGGGCTGATCGAAAGGAGGATCGGCGTGATGGCGAAGGACACCAGGATCGACGGAATGACGAAGAGGACATAGCCCGACGGATCGGCCAGAACGAGAATGCCCTGGGCCAACACGATGCCGACCGTCTGCACGATCATGTAGGCCGAAAGAGCCTGTCCGCGCGTCTCGTTCGTGGAGGCGTTGTTGAGCCAGCTTTCGGAGGTCACGTAGACCGCGGAGAAGCAGAACCCGATGAGCACCCGCGCGAAGGTCCAGACCCAGGGGTCCGGAAACACCGGGTAGAGGATCAGGATCGCCGAGATCATGGAGGCCAGAGCGGCGAAGACGCGCACGTGCCCCACCCGGCGGATCAGTTCCGGCGCCATCCGGCTGCCGCCGAGAAAGCCCACGAAGTAAGCCGAGATCACGATCGACATCTGGAGCGTCGAGAACGACTCGATCTGGCCCCGGATACCCAGCAACGTGCCCTGCATCCCGTTTCCGACCTGCAGCAGGCCCATGCCGAACAGCAGAGCCCAAGCGCTTTGGAGGACCTGTATCATGACGTGGCCTTTTCTTCGCCCGATGCGTGGCCGGACGGGTCGTCCGGTGAGTCAGTCTGCCAGCAGACCTCTGTTGGCCCAGCGGGTAGCATGAATCGTCCCTGTCCGCGACATCACCTTGCCGTTTTCGAACCGTTGTCGCCGAACGGCACCAGCAACGACGCGTCGCCATAGGAAAAGAAGCGGTACCCCTCCCGGATCGCGTGGGCGTAGACCTCCATGATCCGCTCGCGCCCCATGAGGGCGGAGACAAGCATCAACAGCGTGGATTTCGGCAGGTGGAAATTCGTCATCAGCGCGTCGGTCACGCGGAACTCGAACCCGGGATAGATGAAGATGTCGGTGTCGCCCTCCCAGGGGGCGATCGACCCGGTCGCGCGCGCGGCGGTCTCGATCAGGCGCAGCGCGGTGGTGCCGACCGGTATGACCCGCCCGCCGGTGGTCTTGGTCGCGGCGATCTCGGCGGCCGCGGTTTCGCCGACGCGGCCCCATTCGGCATGCATCCGGTGCGTGGTGACATCCTCCACCTTCACCGGAAGGAAGGTCCCCGCCCCGACGTGCAGGGTCACCGTGGAGAACTCGACCCCGCGCGCCGAAAGTGCGGCCAGCAACGCGTCGTCGAAATGCAGCGAGGCGGTGGGGGCCGCCACCGCGCCGGTCTCGCGCGCGAAGACGGACTGGTAGTCGGTCAGGTCGCGGGCATCCGCCGCTCGGCGCGAGGCGATGTAGGGCGGCAGCGGCATCGCGCCCGCCTCGTTGAGCGCGGCCTCGAATTCCGCCCCTTCGAGGTTGAATCGCAGCACCGCTCGCCCGTCCTCGACCCGCTCCAGCACCGCCGAAAGCCCGCCACCGAACTGCACCGCCTCGCCCGGCTTGAGCTTGCGCAGCGGCTTGACCAGCGCACGCCACCCGCCACCGGAATCCGGGGACAGCAACGTGGCCTCGATCCGCGCCTCCACCGCGCCCTGTCCGGTGTCGCGGCGGCGCGTGCCGGTCAGCCGCGCGGGAATCACCCTTGTGTCGTTCAGGACCAGCCGGTCGCCGGGCCGCAGGATGTCGGGCAGGTCATGAACATGTAGGTCGCGAATACCGTCCCCTTCGGCCACCAGCAGGCGCGCGGCGGAGCGCGG
>CBDUPF010000226.1:0-7030 GCA_965369035.1 uncultured Aliishimia sp. | reverse complement strand
CGAACCCGAACCCGAACCCGAACCGGAGGCGACCCCGGAACCGGCGCGTCCGGCCGAAACCGCACAGCGCCCGTCCCCGGTTTCGTCTCCGGCACCGGTTTCGCCCCAACCCCTGTCGAAGGGAATCGAGGAAACCGCGGCTCCCGTGGCGCGCAAGGGCATTCTGGGCCGTCTGCTCGGGCGGGGAGAGGCAAAGACGGTCGTCCGCCGCGAACTCGACGACGACATGCTGGAACAGCTCGAGGAGCTGCTGATCTCCGCCGACATGGGCGTGGACACGGCGCTGCGCGTGACGGCCAACATGGCGGAGGGCCGTTTCGGAAAACGACTTTCCGTGCAGGAAATCAAGGAGTTGCTGGCCGGCGAGATCACCCGGATCATGGAGCCCGTCGCCCGGCCGATGCCCCTCTACCCCAAGCGGCCTCAGGTCGTCCTGGTCGTCGGCGTGAACGGCTCGGGCAAGACCACGACCATCGGCAAGCTCGCCTCCCAGTTCCGGGCCGCGGGCAAGAAGGTCGTCATCGCCGCGGGCGACACGTTCCGCGCGGCCGCCGTGGAGCAGCTTCAGGTCTGGGGCGACCGCGCCGGTGTGCCGGTTCTGACCGCGCCCGAAGGCTCCGATCCGGCGAGCCTTGCCTACGACGCCATGGCGCAGGCCATGCGGGATGGCGCGGACCTGCTGATGATCGACACGGCCGGGCGGTTGCAGAACCGCGCCGACCTGATGGAGGAACTGGCCAAGATCGTGCGCGTGATCCGCAAGCACGATGAAACCGCACCGCACAATACGCTGCTGGTGCTGGATGCAACCACGGGCCAGAACGCGCTGAACCAGGTGAAGATCTTCCAGCAGGTTTCCGACGTCAGCGGCCTGGTGATGACCAAGCTCGACGGCACGGCCAAGGGCGGGGTGCTGGTGGCGCTGGCCGACAAGTTCGGCCTGCCGATCCATGCCATCGGGGTGGGCGAACAGATCGACGACCTCTCCCCCTTCGATCCGGAAGAGTTCGCCGCCGCGCTGACGGGACTTGCCGTGGAATGACCTGCCGCACAGGTGACCGTCGGGTTTCGGGGGGCCGGGCTTCCGGTTTCGCAAGCTGACCGACTGGATCCTGTCCATCGAAGGCACCGAGGCCGGTCACCGGGCGGCGTTGCTGCTGGCGTTGCTCGCCGCCTTCCTGCACGCGGCCTTCGGCGCGATCCAGAAGGGGCGTCACGATCCGTGGCTGTCGCGCGGTGCCATCGATGCCTGGCTTGCAGTGCTCAGCTTTCCGCTGCTGTTCCTCGTGCCCTGGCCGCAGCCGCACATGTGGCCGATCTTTGCCGGCGCCATCGCGATTCACTTCGGCTACAAGGTGTTCCAGGCCAAGGCCTATTCCCGCGGGGCCTACACGGTCGTCTATCCGGTCGTGCGTGGCACCGGGCCGCTTTTCACGGTGTTCGGGGCCTGGCTGCTTTTCGGCGAGGTCTTCACGTGGGTACAGATGCTCGGGCTCGGCGTCCTCCTGGCGGGGATCTTCGGGCTGGCGGTCTACAACCTGATCTTTCTGGAGACCGCCCGCGAGACCCTGCGCCCCGCCCTTGGCTATGCCGTTGCAACCGGCGCCTTCGTCGCGCTCTACACCACCTACGACGCCTACGGGATTCGTGCGGCGGCGGACCCGTTCACATTCCTCGCCTGGTTCTTTTTCCTGACGGCCTTCGATTTCCCGTTGCTGACCCATCTGCATCCCGACATGCGCGCGAGACGCGCGGCGCTGCCGTTGCGGCCGTTGATCGTCCGCGGGTTCTTTGGCGCCATCGTCGCCTTTGGCAGCTTCGGGTCGATCATGCTGGCCACGCGCCTCGACAAGGTGGGGGAGGCCGCGGTACTGCGCGAGACGTCCACCGTCTTTGCCGCCGTGATCGGATGGGTGGTGTTGCGCGAAACGGTGGGGCCGCGGCGATTGACGCTGATGGCATTGATTGCCGCGGGCGCTGTGATAGTTGAGTTTGGTGGCTGAAAGGACGAACATGAGCGATAGGCGCAACATCAACCCCCTGATGAAACAGGTCCTGGAACTGGGACCGCCCATCGTCTTTTTCCTGATCTATCTGCGCATCCGCGACAATACCTACGAGATGTGGGGGATGGAGTATTCCGGCTTCATCGTGGCCACGCTGATCTTCGTGCCGATCCTGCTGCTGGCCATGGGTGCGCTCTGGGTCATGACGGGCCGTCTGAGCCGGATGCAGATCTTCACGGCCGTGATCGTCATCGTGTTCGGCATGATGACGGCCTGGTTCAACGACGAGCGGTTCTTCAAGATGAAGACGACGATCATCTACGGGCTCTTCGCGCTGTTGCTGGGCATCGGGCTTCTGCGCGGCCAGTCCTGGCTGGCGTTCGTCCTGTCGGACATGATTCCGATGAAACGGGAAGGCTGGATGATCCTCACGCGCCGGCTCTGCGCCGGGTTTGCCGCGCTGGCAATCGCGAACGAGGTGATCTGGCGCACCATGTCCACCGACACCTGGGTGAAGATCGAGACCTTCGGGTTTCCTGTCGTGCTGATGGCGTTTCTGTTCTGGCAGATGATGGCGCTGCAGGACTACATGACAGAAGATGGCTCCGGCAGCGAAGACGGCTGACGGGGCGGGGAGGAAAGCCATGATCGCCGTCATCTTCGAAGTCGAACCGGCAGAGGGGCGCCGGGAGGAATATCTCGACATCGCCGCAGAGATGCGTCCGCTGGTCGAGGAGATCGAGGGCTTCATCTCGGTCGAGCGGTTTCAGAGCCTGACCGACCCGAAAAAGCTCCTGTCGATTTCATTCTTCGAGGACGAGGCCGCGCTCGACCGCTGGCGACAACTGGCCGCGCATCGCCGCGCGCAGTCGAAGGGACGGACGGGTGTTTTCCACGACTACCGGCTGCGTGTGGCCTCGGTGATCCGCGACTACGGAATGCACGACCGGGCCGAGGCGCCCGAGGACAGCCGCGAGGTGCATTCCTGAACCCGCCCTAGCGGGACCCCTTGAACATCGCGCTCTGCTGCGCGGACTTGTCGGTGGGGTCCTTGCGCAACTCCGCATGCAGCGCACGACCTGCCTGCACGCCGGGGCGGGCGCCGGTCTCGTCCAACCAGCGGGCGAAGTGCGGCTTGTCCTCCAGCACCTGTTGCTGACCTTCCCACAGCGACGCCCAGGGCCAGATCGCCATGTCGGCGATGGAAAAGAAATCACCCGCCACGAACTGCCGGTCCGCCAATTGCCGGTCGAGCACGCCATAGAGCCGCGCGACCTCGTTCCGGTAGCGGTTCTTGGCATAGGGCAGGTCCTGTGGCGGATCCATCAGAGGGGCGTATTTCAGGAAGTGATGCGCCTGGCCCGCCATCGGTCCAACGCCTCCCATCTGCCACATCAGCCATTCGGTGACCGCGATCCGCTCGCGCGGGGTGGTGCCGCCGAACTGCCCGGTCTTGTCCGCCAGATACAACAGGATCGCGCCTGATTCGAAGATCGAGACCGGTGCGGCATCCGGCCCCTCGAGGTCGATGATGGCCGGCATCCGGTTGTTGGGTGAAATTTTCAGGAACTCGGGCGCGAACTGGTCGCCTTTGCCGATGTCGACAAGGTTCACCATGTATGGCAGGCCCATCTCTTCCAGCGCGATGGCGACCTTCCAGCCATTCGGCGTGGGCCAGTAGTGGAATTCGATAGTCATGTGCACCCCCTTGATCCGGGGGTCATGTTGCCGGTTTTCCGGTCGCGTACAAGAGCGGGCCGAATTGGGTCCGGGATCACGGTCATCCGAGCGCCCCTCACCTTGTCCCGGATGTTGCGGCTGCCGGGTCGCGGATGCATATGGTGCTTTCCGGTTGCGCCTTCATGACGTCTCGACCGGGGCTGCAGAAGATTGACGCGGTTTTTGGATGGGAGTATCTATCCGGAGTGGCGATTTGTTACCGGATTGCGGGCCACGTTAATCACTCCGCTAAAGAGGTCACCGATTGGCTAGCCCCATTCGTCTGACCGCGAACGGGGCTTTTTTGATGCGCTGGAGGCGTATCGGAACAAGGGCTGATCGGGCCCGGAAAGGACGATGATGAGCGAGGGCTGGAAACGGCGCACCAAGGCGGTGCATTCGGGAATCAGGCGCAGCCAGTACGGCGAGGTCAGCGAGGCGATCTTCCTCACGCAGGGGTTCGTCTACGACACGGCGGAGGCCGCGGAGGCCCGCTTCATCGAAGCGGGCCCGGACGAATTCATCTATGCCCGCTACGGCAACCCCACGGTCGCGATGTTCGAGTCCCGCATCGCGGCGCTCGAAGGGGCGGAGGACGCATTTGCCACCGCCTCCGGCATGGCCGCGGTGTCGGGCGCGTTGATGTCGATGCTCAAGGCTGGCGATCACGTGGTCTCCGCCCGCGCGCTCTTCGGCTCCTGCCTCTACGTGCTGGAGGAGATCCTGACGCGCTACGGCGTGGAGGTCACGTTCGTGGACGGCGCGGATCTGGAGCAGTGGGAGGCTGCGATCCGCCCTGACACCCGCGCCGTGTTCTTCGAGTCGCTTTCGAACCCCACGCTGGAAGTCGTTGATATCGAAGGCGTCTGCAAACTCGCGCACAGGCACGGCGCGACGGTTGTCGTGGACAATGTCTTTGCCACTCCGGTCTTTTCGGAGGCGATCGCGCAAGGCGCGGATGTCGTCGTCTATTCGGCGACGAAACACATCGACGGGCAGGGGCGCGCGCTGGGCGGTGTGATCCTTGGCACGCGCGAGTTCATTCGCAAGACCGTGGAACCTTACATGAAGCATACCGGCGGGTCGATGTCGCCCTTCACCGCCTGGATCATGCTCAAGGGGCTGGAGACGATGGACCTGCGGGTGCGCGCGCAATGCAGCAGCGCGGGCGTTCTGGCCGAGAGGTTGTCGGGCCACGGGAAACTCGCCCGGGTGATCTACCCGGGGCTGGCGGATCATCCGCAGCATGCGCTCGTCCGGCGCCAGATGCGCGGCAAGGGCGGCACGGTTCTTTCTCTGGACCTGAACGGCGGGAAAGACGCCGCCTTCCGATTTCTCAACGCATTGCAGGTCGGCGTGATCTCCAACAACCTCGGCGACGCCAAGACGATCCTGACCCATCCCGCGACGACCACGCACCAGCGGCTGAGCGAGGAGCAGAGGGCAAGCCTGGGCATCACGCCGGGGCTGATCCGCATGTCGGTGGGCATCGAGGACCCCGAAGACCTCGTTGACGACGTTCTGCGGGCGCTCGATGCCGCGTGATGCGCTGTAACGTGGTTGACGGAGTGATCCGGTACCGGTTTTGCAGCGTAACATGAATGCAATTATGGAAACGTGGGCCGCGCCAGCTTATGTCTGGTCAGCATGCAAGCGAAAAGGGGGCTATCGTATGAACATTCATACGCCCGATCTGGACTCGATACCCGCACGCGACGAAGCCGTCGCCGCGTTGGACGTGCTGCGCCGCTGGGCTCGGCGTGCATCCGATGCAGACATCCTCGAACTCGACCCATCGGTGGCCAAGCTGCTGCCGGGCGGTATGGATTACCCGGCGTTCTCGAGGACCTACCCCGAGGATTTCGTGGTCGATCCTGCCTACAAGCGGACGCTTCCCGACCTTCAGAACGGTCCCGCGAGCCTGATCCGCGGATCGAAGCAGCATATCCAGCATGTCGGCATTTCCAACTTTCGCCTGCCGATCCGGTTCCATACGCGGGACAACGGCGACCTGACGCTGGAAACATCCGTGACCGGCACCGTAAGCCTCGATGCCGACAAGAAGGGCATCAACATGTCCCGCATCATGCGCAGTTTTTACGCGCATGCGGACTCCACCTTCAGCTTTGACGTGATCGAGGCGGCGCTCGACGATTACAAAACCGATCTCGAGAGTTTCGACGCCCGCATCCAGATGCGCTTTTCCTTCCCGGTGCGGGTCGACAGCCTGCGCTCCGGCCTGTCTGGTTACCAGTATTACGACATCGCGCTGGAACTGGTTGAAACCGCCGGCGTCCGCAAGAAGATCATGCATCTCGACTATGTGTACTCCTCGACCTGCCCCTGTTCGCTGGAGCTGTCGGAGCATGCCCGTGCCGTCCGCGGCCAGCTCGCCACACCGCATTCGCAGCGGTCGGTCGCGCGCATCTCGGTCGTCCTGGACAGCAACGCAAGCTGTCTCTGGTTCGAAGACCTGATCGAGGCTTGCCGGCGTGCCGTGCCGACCGAGACGCAGGTGATGGTCAAGCGCGAGGACGAGCAGGCCTTTGCCGAGCTCAACGCGGCCAATCCGATCTTCGTGGAGGATGCCGCGCGGCTCTTCTGCGCCGAACTTCTGGCCGATGCGCGGGTGGGCGATTTCCGCATCGTGGCCAGCCACCAGGAAAGCCTGCACAGCCACGACGCGGTGTCCGTTCTGACCGAGGGGGAGACATTCGCACAGGCGAGCCTCGACCCGGGACTGTTCCGGAGTCTTTACCACACCGGCTGACCGAAACCCGCGCGACATGCAAGCGCGTCCCTATCTGATTGGCTGATTTCCGCTGCAATGCGGCAAATTGCTCTTCTGCTCTGCAGTAGAGCCTGATAACGTACGCTCAAACCAGTCTAGGGTACGTAATAGAGGAGACGTCCAATGAACGGACTGACGCAGATGATACTCGCCCCCTACGCGTCCGGGGCAGCGATGGGAGTGCTGGCCGGTCGCATGATGGAACAGGGCCTGCGCCAACAGAAGGCGATGTCCAACATGATGCTGAGCGCGGTACAGGGTCAGTACCGGGTGACGCAGATGTTCCTGTCGGTTCCGAAGGCAATCGAGTTGACGGCGCCCGCTGCAAAGCCGGCCCCGAAGGCCCGCACGTCCAAGGCCAAGGCAACGCGGACGGCCAAAGCTCCGGCCGCCAAGGCACCCGCAGCCAAAGCGCCCGCAGCCAAGACAGCCGCTGCCAAGACACCCGCTGCAAAGGCCCCCGCTGCAAAGGCGGCGCCGGCTTCCGAAAAGAAGGTCGAGGCCAAGCCCCAGC
>CBDUPF010000225.1:0-7034 GCA_965369035.1 uncultured Aliishimia sp. | reverse complement strand
GCTTCAGGTGGCCTCGGCGGCTGTTTCGATCCGGAAACGCTGGGTCTTGCCGTCCTTGGATTCGCCCAGGAAGATCGTCTGGTGGGGGAAGGGGATCTCGATGTTGCGGTCGTCGAAGATGCGTTTGAGGATCGCGTTGTATTCGCGGCCGATGCCCCATTGCTGGCCGGGCACGCATTTGATCCGCGCACGCAGGACGACGGCGCTGTCGCCGAAGCTCTGCAGGCCGAACCATTCCAGGTCGCCCATGATCTTGGCCGCCCGCTCCGGATCGCTCTTGAGTTCCTCGAACCCGTCCAGCATGGCCTGCTTCACCTCGTCGATGTTCTCGCGATAGGCGACGCCCATGTCGCAGACGAAATAGCCGAAATCGCGCACGTAATTGCTGACCATGTCGACGGAGGAGAAGGGGATGACGTGGAACACGCCGTTCACGTCACGCAGGCTTACCGACCGGATTGTCAGCCGTTCGACCGTGCCCGTGGTGCCGCCCACACTGACGACATCGCCCACGTTCATCGCGTTCTCGAACTGGATAAAGATGCCGGTGATGATGTCCTGCACCATCTTCTGCGCGCCGAAGCCGATGGCGAGGCCCAACACACCGGCGGAGGCCAGCAGGGGCGCGATGTCGAGGCCGATCTCGGCCAGCACGAACATCAGCGTGATGATGATGAGTGCGATGGTCGCCGCGTTGCGCAGGAGCGTCAGCAGTGTGCGCTCGCGCGAGGTCGCCACCTGGCCGAACTGCGGGTTCAATCGGTAATCCACCCAGGACGTCAGCGCGAGCCAGATCGCGAAGGACGCCAGCAGGATCAGCGCGACAGAGACCGCCATTGCCGAAAGGCGCAGGCCGATCTGGCTGGTCAGCCACGCGCGGATGTCGATGACCGAAATCGCATCGAGCGCGAAGAGCGTGACCAGCACGAAGATCGCGAGACGCAAAAGGAAAAGCGTGCGGGGCACGAAGCGGTTGAGCCGCGTTTCGAGGAGCGGAAGCCGTTCGCTCACGTCGTGGGGCAGGCTGACGCCCCGCGCGATCACGCCGCCCAGCAGACCCGAGAGCGCGAAGCCCAGCAGCCCGACCACCAGCACCTGGCCCGAGGCGACAAAGGTCTGGAACGCCGCGTTGCCCGGCCTCAGCAGCACGACGAAGAACATCGCGAACAGGTAGACGAGGGCCGGCCAATGCCAGTGGCGGGCGAGATGACCCAGCGCACCGCGGCGGCGCGGGGGCTGCGCCTCTGCCAGGTTCTCGTCCGTGGGGACCGGCGTGTCCGCGCCCAGCATCCAGTCGGCGACCGCGTTGCGATTGCGCAGCACCAGCCAGACCAGCATCGCCAGCACGACGAAGGCGATGAGGGTGGACATTGCGGTGCCCGCGGCAAAGGAAATGTTGGCGTTGATGATCGGCACCACGAGCAACTGGCCGTATCCCACGAGGCTCACGACCAGGTTCAGCCGCGTGTTGAGATATCGCGCCGCCGCGTTGCTCAGCGGAATCGGGCGCAGGCTGCCGGATGTCGGCGACAGGATCAGCCGGACCGCGACCTTGGCCATTTCGACCAGCAAGAAGGCGTTGAGGTAGAGTGTCTGGCGAATGCCGATCTGGCCGAATTCGCCCAAGGCCAGCAGGGCGATGGCGTAGCCCGCCGCCCAGGCCACGATGACGTTGAGCGCGTCGATCAGGCCGGAGGCAAGAAACAACGAGACGCTCCGCGCCAGGCCACCATCTCGCGCGGAGGCCCCCATGCGGCGGTAGATCGACTTTCCGAGCGGCCGCAGCGCGACGAAGACAACAACCGTGATGACGATGACAAACGCCAGTTCGCTCAAGGCGCCCGCGAGAACACCGACTTCGCGTCCGCTGAACCCGTCGAGCACGGAACCGGAGCGCGACAGTTGCCGCCATGTGTCGGCCGCACGTTCCGCGATGCCTTCCGCGATGGCCTGCGTGACGGTCGCGATGCGGCGACCGAAGGAGAGATCCGGTGGCGGATTCGTCTCCTCGCCAAGCGCTTCGGCGACCGCGTCGGCCGGGGTCTCTTCGCTCTGCTCTCCTGTGGCGCGCAACCGGTCGATCAACTCCGCCCGGGCGGCGTCATCCTCGATCACGTCGATCAGGAGGTCGATATCCGAGCGCGCCGGAGAGGACTCGCCGGTTCCGTTTTCCTGCGCGGCCGCGGTGGAAAACATCAGGAACGTCGTCGTGAGAATCGCTGCGATCAGTCTCGCCATGGAACCTTCGTGCTTTCTTGTTTGATGGCCACCTAGGTCGTAGGTGCGGCATTTCCGCCCTGCAAGCAGGATTTTCTTGTGGATTGCCCCGCATTCTCCGGATTTCGCGTTGGTGTTTGGGCCTGCCCGATTCAGGCCGGATGCGTCGGCGGACGGTGACGTGCAACCCGGTCGCGTATGTATTCGTCGATGCGGCGCGCCTGCTCTGCGTCCGTTCGCAGGCCAAGCTTGCTCCTGCGCCACAGGAAATCGGCGCCGCTGCGGACCCATTCCCGGTCAACCGCCCAGTCGAGTTCGCGGGCGGTGATCGTGGCGCCGAAATCCTCGCCCAGGTGTTCCGCCCGCGTGGCATCGCCCAGCAATTCCGACGTCTCGGTACCATAGGCGCGCACGAGCCGGAGCGCCCAGGCCGCGCTGAGAAAGTCGTAATTCGCGCGGAGCTTTTGCACGAGGGTCTCGACGCCATCCACCGGGAAATCCCCGCCGGGCAGGGGGACGCCGGCGGTCCAGGGCCGGTCCTCGACCCTCAGATACGGCGAGAGCCGGGCGAGCGCGGCCTCGGCCAGCTTGCGGTAGGTGGTGATCTTGCCGCCAAAGACGTTCAGCACCGGCGCGCCGCCCGCCGCATCGACCCGCAACACGTAGTCGCGCGTCGCCGCCGTGGCCGATTTCGCCCCGTCGTCATAGAGCGGGCGGACCCCGGAATAGGTCCAGACCACGTCGTCGCGCGTGACCGGCCGGGCGAAGTATTGCGACGCGAAGCCAAGCAGGTAGTCCTGTTCCTCTTCGGTGCAGTGCGGGCGGTTGTCGGCGGCGTCATGCGGCGCGTCCGTCGTGCCGATCAGCGTGAAGTCGGCCTCGTAGGGGATCGCGAAGATGATCCGCCCGTCAGTGCCCTGGAAGAAGTAGCACTTGTCGTGGTCGAACAGGCGCCGGGTGACGATGTGGCTGCCGCGGACAAGGCGCACGCGGTCGTCGCTGTTCGATCCCAGCACGCCCCGGATCACGTCGCCCGCCCAGGGACCCGCGGCATTTACCAGCGCGCGGGCGGTGCGGACCTGCCTTGCGCCGGTGTCGGCGTCCTCCAGCGTCACGGTCCAGAGCGTGTCCGTCCGCTCGGCAGAGACCACGCGGGTGCGGGTCAGAACCTCGGCCCCCCGTGCGGCGGCATCCCGCGCGTTCAGAACCACCAGCCGGGAATCCTGCACCCAGCAGTCGGAGTATTCGTAGGCGCGCTGGAACCTGTCCTGTAACGGACGGCCCTCGGGCGCGGTGCGGAGATCCAGCGAACTGGTGCCCGGCAGGATCTTTCGCCCGCCGAGATGGTCGTAAAGAAACAGCCCGAGACGAATCAGCCAGTCGGGCCGGCGTCCCTTCATCCAGGGCATGACAAGCGACAGGAGCCGCGACGTGGGGGTCTCGTTGTCGAACCGCATATCTGCGCTGATCGGCAGAACGAAGCGCATGGGCCAACTGATGTGGGGCATTGCGCGCAGCAGCGTCTCCCGCTCGATCAGCGCCTCGCGCACGAGCCGGAACTCGAAGTACTCGAGATAGCGCAACCCACCGTGAAAGAGCTTGGTGGAGGCCGAAGACGTGGCGGACGCAAGGTCGTCCATCTCCGCCAGTGTCACGACAAGGCCGCGGCCCACCGCGTCGCGGGCGATGCCACAGCCATTGATCCCGCCGCCAATCACGAAGAGATCGACGGGGGCTTTCGAATCCCGGGTGTTGGTCTGGACGGTCATGGTTCGGCTGGTGGTACAGGTTTCTGGCGTTGGTGTTAGCGGTAAATGGCAGTGGGCGAAAGCCATGCGTCGCGCGACAGGCTGACACCCCAGGCCCGGTGCCGCGATATGGCCGCGAGGCAGTGGCGGCCCCGCCGCACGGCACCTATCATGGACGCGTGGCCACGATGGCGGTCGGCGGGAGCGAAGATGGCGCAGATCAACCTCAAACAGCTCGAAGCCTTCGTGCAGGTGGTCGACCTCGGGTCCTTCCGCCGGGCGGCCGAAAAGCTGAACACCACGCAGCCCAACATCTCGTCGCGCATCGCCGCGCTGGAGGCGCAGCTCGACCTGAGGTTGATGGAGCGCGACGCGGGGTCTGTCCGCCTGACCCCGGTGGGGGAGAAGCTGCTGGCCCGCGCCCGCGACGTGCTGCGATCGGTCGATGCTTTCGTCGGGGCAGCGGAGGACGACAGCCTCTTCGAGGGGCTGCTGCGGATCGGCGTGACCGAGATGATCGTGCATTCCTGGCTCGGCGCCTTTCTCACCGGGCTGCGACGGCAACTGCCGAACGTGGATATCGACCTGACGGTGGATTTCTCGGCCAACCTCTCCGCCGCGCTCATCAACCGGTCGGTCGATCTTACGCTGCAATCGGCTCCTTTCGCGCGGCAGACCTCCGGAATGGTGGAACTGGGCAGCTACCCGCTGAGCTGGGTCGCGGCACCGGAGCTGGCGCTGCACGGTCGGCCGGTCACGCTGGAGGAAATGGCGCGCCATCCGTTGCTGACCCATGCGCGCGGAACGCTGCCCTTCGATCGGCTGCGCGCGCATGTGGCCGAGGTGCCCGGCGTGTCGGCGCGCCTTGTGCCCTCGACCAACATGGTCGCCTGTCTGCAGATGACGCGGGATGCTCTGGGCATCGCCTGCCTGCCCGAGGTGATGGTCCGCCCGGACATCGACGCGGGCGCGCTGGCGGTTCTGGACTACGCCTGGGTGCCCGATGCGCTGGTATTCTTCGCCCGCTATGACGCAACGATCGCGCCGGAATACGTGCTGCGTGCGGCCGAATGCGCGCGGGTGGTTTCGGCACGTTGGCAGGCCGGAAAGGATAAGAAACAGCAATCGGTGCAATCGAACTTAATAATTTGATTGAATGCCTTGTCTCGGGTTAGGTCGCCGAAAGGACTGCAGGAGGACGCTGACATGAGCCGGACCGGGAATCGCCTGGGGGTCGACATCGGGGGGACGTTCACGGACGTGGTGCTGGAAACCGCGGGGGGGCAGTTTTCCACCAAGGTTCTGACCACCTATGCCGCTCCCGAGGATGCGATCATAGACGGCATGCACCAGGTCTGTACCAAGGGCGGCATCGGGCCCGGGGAGATCGCGCAGATCATTCACGGCACCACGCTGGCCACCAACGCGCTGATCGAACGGCGCGGGGCGAAGACGGCGTTGATTACCACCCAAGGCTTCCGCGACGTGATCGAGATGCGGACCGAAAGCCGGTTCGAGCAATACGACCTGAACCTCAGGCTGCCCGAGCCGCTGCTGCCCCGGAACCGTCGCTACACTCTGCCTGAACGCATGGGCGCGCGCGGCGACGTCCTGATCCCGCTCGACCACGCGGAGGTCGAAGCGCTTGCGGACCAGTTGCGCGCGGCGGAGTACGAAAGCATCGCGGTCGGTTTTCTGCATTCCTACGTGAATCCCGCGCATGAGCGCGCAGTGGCGGAGGTGCTGGCGGAGAAACTGCCGGGCGTGCTGGTGTCGCTGTCGTCCGACGTGTCGCCGCAGATGCGGGAATACGAGCGGTTCAACACCACCATCGCCAATGCCTACATCAAGCCACTGATGAAATCCTACCTCGACCGTTTGCGGGACCGGCTCGCGGGCGAAGGCGCCGATTGCCCGGTGTTCCTGATGCATTCCGGAGGCGGGATCATGTCTCTGGAGAGTGCGGCGGAATTCCCGGTGCGGCTGGTCGAATCCGGCCCGGCGGGGGGCGCGATCTTTGCCGCCGACATCGCCGCGCGGCACGGGCTCGACAAGGTGCTGAGCTTCGACATGGGCGGGACCACGGCCAAGATCTGCCTGATCCGCAATCACACGCCCAAGACCGCACGGGTCTTCGAGGTGGCGCGCAGCTACCGGTTCAAGAAGGGGTCGGGGATGCCGATCTCGATCCCGGTGATCGACATGGTGGAAATCGGCGCGGGCGGCGGGTCACTGGCCCATGTGGACGCGATGAACCAGATCCGGGTGGGCCCGGAAAGTGCCGGGTCCGAGCCGGGGCCCGCCTGTTACGGGCGCGGCGGGGAAAAGCCGGCGGTGACCGATGCGGACCTCGTGCTGGGCAAGCTCGATCCGGGCAATTTCGCGGGCGGGTCCATCGCGTTGCATCCTGACCGATCCAGCACCGCGCTGGAATCGGTGATCGGCGGACCGCTGGACATGGACGCTACCGAGGCCGCCTGGGGGCTGGCGGAGGTCGTGGACGAGAACATGGCCAACGCCGCGCGGGTGCATGCGGTGGAGAATGGCGAGGATCTGTCGGATTACACGATGATCGCCTTTGGCGGGGCGGCCCCACTCCATTCCGGGCGGCTTTGCGAGAAGCTGGGCGTGGATCGCTGCCTGGTGCCGCAGGGCGCGGGCGTGGGCTCGGCCATCGGGTTCCTGCGCGCGCCGTTCAGTTTCGAGGCCAACCGGTCGGTCTTCATGCGGCTCTCGGGCTTCGATCCCGACCTCGTGCGCAGCATCTTCGCGGAGCTGGAGGAGGAGGCCACGCGCTTCGTCCGGTCCTGCGATGCGGAAGCGGAGATCCAGTCGGAGGTCAAGGTCTACATGCGCTATGCCGGGCAGGGGTGGGAGATCCCCATCATACTCGACCCGCAACAGGCGCGCGACCCGGATGCGGCGACGATCCAGCGGCTGTTCGATGCCGAATACGCCAACCTTTTCGGACGCACCGTCGAGGGGTTGGAGACCGAAATCACCGTCTGGTCCGTGAACGCCTTCACCCGGCGGACGCAGGGTGCCCCCGTCGCCGGCGTTGCAGCCGGG
>CBDUPF010000224.1:0-7051 GCA_965369035.1 uncultured Aliishimia sp. | reverse complement strand
ATCGGCCCCTTGTCGTCCGAGGCCCCGCGCGCATGAAGCCGCCCATCCCGCACCGTTGCCTCGAACGGCGGAGAGACCCAGTGAGACAGAGGGTCGGGTGGCTGCACATCGTAATGACCGTAGACGATCTGGGTGGGCGCACCGGGGGCGCCCAGCCATTCGGCATAGATCGCGGGTTGGCCGGAGCCATCAGGGGCCGTCAGCCGGTCGATGGCAGCAAAACCGGCGTTGGCGAGGCGCGTCTCCAGAAATCGCCGCGCGCCCTCCATCCCATCGGCATAGCCGGGGTCGGCACCCACGGAGGGGTGCGCGATGAACTCCGCGAGCCGTTGCAGAAACGCATCGCGTCCCGCCAGCGCGTGGTCGAGAACGGGGTCGGTCATGCCACGCCTCCGTCGACGGACAGGACCTGGCCGGTCACCCATTCCGCCTCCTCGGAGACGAAAAACGCGGCGGCGGCGGCGATATCCTCCGGCCTGCCGAGACGGCGCGTGTGGATTCGCTCGATCAGCTGCGCCTGTCCCTCCGGCCCGTAGCTTTCCCACTGCCGCTCGGTCGAGGGGTTGGAGAGCACGAAGCCGGGGGCGACGGAATTGACCGTGATCCCCGCGGGGCCCAGTTCCAGGGCCAGTTGCCTGGTCAGTCCGACGAGGGCGTGCTTGGCCGCGCAATAAGCCTGGATGCGGGTCAGGCTGGGGCGCAGGCCCGCCCCGGAGGAGATGGTGACGATCCGGCCCCAGCCGGCCGCCTTCATCGCGGGCGCCACGCCGGCTGCGAGGTGAAAGGCGCTGTCGACATTCGCGGCGAAAACCCGGCGCCAATCGGCCTCGGACACGTCTTCGACCGGCTTGGCCGTCTGCCCGCAGACGCCGCCCGCGGCACTCGCGACGATTTCCGGCGCGCCATGTTCGGCGGCGACGCGCCGCAGCATGTCCTCCACCGCCGCGGCATCGCCCAGATCGCAGGGGAAGGCGGGCAGGCCCAGGTCCGTTGCCCGCGCCTGGAACCCGTCGCCCGGCAGGTCGGTGACCACGACCGCGTGACCATCCGCTGCAAGCCGCCGCGCGATCGCTGCGCCGATGCCGCCCACGACGCCCGTGACCAGCGCCCGGCGGCTCATCCCACCCGCTCCGACAGCGCGGCGAAGGTTTCGGGCGACAGGTCGCGCCGGTCTTCTTCGATGTCGTGAATCAGCTCGACCAGCCGGTCCAGAAGCGGCGTCTCGATCCCGTGGCTGCGGGCGATCTCCGCCACCGCGCCAACCTGCGGATCGACCTCCGTTCGCCGCTTGCGCACGGCCAGGTCGCGCCAGATGCCGGAATGGGTCTTGGCCGTCTTCGAATTGAACTCCGCCAGCGCGGCAAGACAGGCGCGGGCCTCGGCGTCGGTCGCACCCGGCAGGAACGCCGAAGGCTCGAACCCGTTGAAGGGGCGGGGGTTTACGCCCTCCGCTTTGGCCGTCGCCATCACCTCGCGCGCAAGTCCGATCAGGGCGGGAGCTCGTTCGGGATCCGCGAAATTCTCCGCCATGCTGTCATTGGTCAGCGCCGTCGCAAAGAGCATCGCGCCATAGCCCATCTTGCCCCAGAGATAGCCCCAGATATCGCCAGTCAGAACCGCGTCGGGTTCGAACAACCGCAGGATGCGGTGCATTTCCCGCGTGCGCGGATGGAGCTTGCCGTCGATTTCGCCCACCACGACGGCACCGCGATTGCCGAACAGGATCCGACCCGGTCCGAGCCAGTCAGCGCCGAAATTGACGAAAGCTCCCATCGTGCGGTCGGCCCCCACGATATGCGCGATGGTCCGCTCGTTGAGGCCGTTCTGCGCGGACAGCACGAAACCGTCCGGGGCGAGGTGCGGACGCAGCGCTTCGGTCGCGGCGACCGTCGCCTGCGCCTTGACGGCCAGGATGATGCGCTGCCAGGTTCCGTCGACCTCGTCCGGCGTGACGCAAGGCACGACCTGCGAGAATTGCTCGACCGGCCCCTCGATCTTGAGCCCGGATCCGGAGCAGGCCGCCGCGTGCTCGGGCACCACGTCGACCATCCGCACCGGGATGCCCGCGCGCGTGAGGTAGGCGCCGAGCGTGCCGCCGATCGCACCCGCGCCCCAGATCAGGATTTCTTCGGTCATCTATGCCCCCGCAACCCGCTGCTCAGGTCTTCAGATCGGGCCACGGACCCTCGAGCGCCTCGCGCGTCTCGGTGACGCCGATGTCCCAGACCGCCTGCATCTCCTCGTCCGGGCGCTGCCACGGCCCGCCGAACGCGCCGTCACCCATCAGCGCGCGCGCTTCCCGGGGCGGGCTGGCGCGCATCATCGCCATGTCGAAGGCCGGCTTCGCCCCCTCCGGCGCAGGGGTCTGCGCGAGGCGTGTCCAGGGAAAGTTCTCCATCCAGTTGGCGTGGCTGCCGGAGGGGTCGATCTCCTGCACCTTTGCCCATGTGCGCGGGGCCTTCCACCACTCGTGGAACTTGATCGACACGTCGCCCCAATCGGCCATCAGTTCCAGGGCAAGCGCGCCCACCGGTGCGTTGCCGCCATGCCCCGACACCACGAGGATCTGCCGGAACCCCGAGCGGCGAACCGAGGCCAGCACGTCGCGCATCACCGCCAGCAGCGTCTCGACCCGCAGCGACACGGTGCCGGGATAGGCGACGAAATAGGGGGCGAGGCCAAAGGGCATGACCGGAAAGACCGGGATATCCAGCGGTGCCGCGGCATCGAGCGACACCTTCTCCGCGAGGATGCAATCGACGCAGAGCGACAGTTGCGCGTGCTGCTCGGTCGACCCGATGGGCACGATGCAGCGCGGATCGCGGGCGGCAGCCGCCTCCACGTCCATCCAGTTCATTTCGGCGATCTTCATGCCCGTTTCTCCGCACGTGCGACGCGTTGCGGATCGACGAGATCCCGCTCCGGGTCGGTGATTGTGTCCGGCCAGGTGTCCCCGGCGCGGACGATCTTGGCCAGGAGGTCGGCCAGCGTCTTCTGCTCTCCCGCGTCGAGGGCGGAAAGCATCAGCCGCTCGAATCGCTCGAAGGCCGGTAACGTCTCCTCGAAGAGCCTGCGCCCGTCCCCGGAGAGGCTGAGCGGCTGATTCCGTCCGCCCCCGGGCAGATTCTCACGTAGGATCAGCCCAAGGTCTTCCAGCCGGGCGATGGCGCGTGACAGCGTGTTCTTGGGAAACCCCGAAGTTTCGGAGATATCCCGCGCCTGACCGCCTTCAGACAGCGCAAGCGAGTAGATCACGACATACTCGACCCGGCTGAGCCCGTAGGTGCGCTGTATCCAGTCGTAGAGCGGCGTGTTGTACCTAAGCGCCAGATAATTCAGTCGGAACGCAAGCCAGCACGGGTTCTCCCACAGCTTCGCCTGCAGCATCCTTTCGATACCGATCCCGCCGTCGGCAGAGGCCGCGCGGCGGGCGGCGAAGGTATTCGGCGGTGCCGCAGCGCGCGTTTCTGCGGCAGTGCCACCGCGGGATGGTCGCTTTTCAATCATCTCTCGTTCGCGGGCCTGATGCCGCACCCGTGTTCCATATCGAACTTGACTGAATCGAGTGTACCGCTCATCGTCATAGGGGCAAGTTCCAAATTGAAATCGGATCGGCGGGCAAACCGGCGGCATCTTCGTAGACAATGGGGGAGAAGGATGAACCACAAAAGCAAACTGGCCTTTCTGCGCGCCTCGGGCCTGGGGGCCTGGCTCGCACTCGCGGCGGGGGCGGTCTCCGCCCAGACGCTGACCATGGGGGTGCGCGGCGGACCGGAATCGATGGATCCGCATTACTCGGCACTCGGCGTTCACGCCGCGGCCGCCAAGCACGTCTTCGACACGCTGGTCTGGTCCGGCAACGACCTGCAGATCGAGCCCGGTCTCGCCACGGAGTGGGCGCCAATCGACGAGGACACCTGGGAATTCAAGCTCCGTGAAGGCGTGACGTTCCACGACGGGTCAGACTTCACCGCCGAGGACGTGAAGTTCTCCATCGAGCGGATCCCGGTCGTGTCCGGTCCGACCACGACCACGATCTACGTACGCCGTGTGAAGGAGGTCGAGATCGTCGACGATCATACCCTTCACATCCACACCGACGGGCCGGCCTCGACACTGCCCAACGACTTCATCCGGCTGTTCATCGTATCGTCGGAGGCGGCGGCAGATTATTCGACGCCGGAGACGGCGGCGGAGGGTTTCAATTCCGGCGCGGCGACCATCGGTACGGGCCCCTACAAGTTTGTGAGCTGGGAGCCCAATGGCGACCTCGTGCTGGAACGTTTCGATGACTACTGGCGCGGCCAGGGGGCGTGGGAAAAGGTGATCCGCAAGGAAATCCCCAACGACAGCTCACGCCTTGCCGCGCTCAAGGCCGGGCAGGTCGACGTGATCAACTACGTCTCCTCCGTCGACTACCTGGCTTTGCGAAACGACCCGAACATCGACAGCATCATCGGCGACAGCGTCTACATCATGAACCTGCAACTCGACCAGCGCGAGCAGACGCCGAAGGTTTACGACAACGACGGCAACGTGATGGAGGAGAACCCGCTGCGCGACATCCGCGTGCGGCAGGCCATCGACCACGCCATCGACCGGCAGACGATGGTCGATATCGTGCTGGAGGGGCTGGGCAAGCCTGCCAACCAGTTGATGCCGCCGGGCTTCTTCGGATCCAACCCGGACATTCCGATGCCCGAGTACAACCCGACGAAGGCAAAGGAGCTTCTGACGGAGGCCGGCTATCCGGACGGTTTCAAGATCGACCTCTACTGCACCTCCGACCGGCTGCCCGGCGATGGCGCGATCTGTCAGGGGCTGGGCCAGATGTTCACCCAGGTGGGCATCGACACCAACGTGAACGCGATCAGCCGCACCGTCTATTTCCCCGCGCAGGCAAACCTCGAATACTCCGTGTTCATGAACGGCTGGGGCACGCTGACCGGAGAGGCGTCCTACACCCTGGGCGGATTGGCGCATTCGAACGATCCGGAGGCCAAGATGGGGGCGTTCAACCGGATCGAGTACAAGAACCCGGAAGTCGACCGGCTGATGCAGCAAGGGGCCACCACGCTCGATCCCGATGCGCGCCGCAAGATGTACGAGGAGGCGATGGCCCTCATCATGGCGGACAAGGCCTACATCTCCATCGTGCAGTTGCAGACCGTGTGGGCCGCCAAGGCGGGAATGGTCGAGTTCGACCCGCGCTACGATGAGGATACGCTTGCGTTCTTCATCCGCCCGGTGAACTGATCCCGGCAAAGCTGCGATGGGTCGGGCGGCGACAAGCTGCCCGGCCTTTTCTTCACCCCGCCTGAGGTCCCGAACCCGCGATGCTCGGCTTCATCATCCAGCGTTTCCTGCAAGCCGTCGTGGTCATGGCGGTGATGTCCGTGATCGTCTTCGTCGGCGTCTATGCCATCGGAAACCCGGTCGATATCGTCATCCCGCCGGACGCGACACAGGAGATCCGCGCCGAAGCGATCCGGAAACTCGGGCTCGACCGTCCGCTCTGGGAGCAATACTGGATCTTTGCCACCAATGCGCTGCAGGGCGATTTCGGGCGGTCCTTCGTCTACAACATCCCCGTGCTGCAACTGATCGGTTCGCGCCTTCCTGCCACGCTGGAACTGGTGCTGATCTCGGTCGTGTCGGCGACCGTGTTCGGCGTGAGCCTGGGCATCTATGCCGGTTACAAGCCCGACAGCTGGGTATCGAAGACGATCATGGCACTGTCCGTTCTGGGCTTCTCCGTGCCTTCGTTCTGGGTCGGGCTGATCCTGATCCTCACTTTCGCGGTTTCTCTGGGCTGGCTGCCGGCGGGTGGGCGCGGGGACACGGTGACCGTGCTGGGCATCCCGTGGAGCTTTCTGACGCTGGACGGGCTGGCGCATATCGCGCTGCCTGCGATCAACCTCGCGCTCTTCAAGCTGGCGATGATGATCCGGCTGGCGCGGGCGGGCACGCGAGAGATCATGCTGACGGACACCATCAAGTTCGCGCGCGCCGCGGGGTTGTCGGAGGCGACCATCCTGCGCCGGCACCTGCTCAAGCTGATCTCGATCCCCATCGTCACCGTCTTCGGGTTGGAGCTGGGCTCCACGCTCGCCTTCGCCGTGGTGACGGAGACGATCTTCTCCTGGCCCGGCGTGGGCAAGCTCATCATCGATTCCATCTCCGTGCTCGACCGCCCCGTGATGGTCGCCTACCTGATCCTCACGGCGGCGCTGTTCGTGACGATCAACTTCACGGTCGACCTGGTCTTTGCCCTGATCGACCCGCGCATCCGGACCCGGAGGACGGCATGACCCTGGCGCCGGGACAGGAGCCCGAGACGCCGCGGCGGCCGATCTCCCCGATCGGGCGCTTCTGGATGGAATTCCGCGAGAACCGGACCGCGGTGGTGAGCCTCGCGGTCGTCGGCATCCTGGCGCTGCTCGCGCTGCTTGCGCCGCTGATCGCGCCGCAGGATCCCTACGATCTGGCCACGCTCTCGCTGATGGACGCGCGCCGTCCGCCCGGTTTCGTGGGATCGGGCGGATACACGCATCTGCTGGGCACCGATCCGCAAGGGCGCGACCTGCTCTCGGCGATCATGTACGGGCTGCGCGTGTCGATCCAGATCGGGCTGGCCGCGGGGGGCGTGGCGCTGACCATCGGCACCGTTCTCGGTATCCTGGCGGCCTATTTCGGCGGGCGGTTGGAGACGCTGATCATGCGTACGGTGGACCTGCAACTGTCGTTCCCCGCGATCCTGCTGGCGCTGGTGCTCGTTGCCTTGCTGGGGCAGGGCAAGGCGCAGTTGATCGGGGCGCTGGTCGCGGCGCAATACGCCTATTTCGCGCGCACTGCCTATGCCGCGGCCACGGCGGAACGGCGCAAGGATTACATCGAGGCCGCACTCGCCACGCCGCTGTCAGGGCGCCGCGTGGTTCTGCGCCACCTGCTGCCCAACTGCCTGCCGCCGCTGATCGTCGTGGCCACGGTCCAGATTGCCAATTCCATCTCGCTGGAGGCGACGCTTTCCTTCCTGGGGCTCGGCCTGCCG
>CBDUPF010000223.1:0-7080 GCA_965369035.1 uncultured Aliishimia sp. | reverse complement strand
GCATGAGCGCTCTCTGGCGGGGAAGCTGGGCGACACGGGCACGGATCGCGACGGGGCTGATCCTCTTCACCTATGTCGTGCTGCATTTCCTGAACATCGGCCTGGCGGTCGTCTCCCCCGACGCGGCGGACAGGATGCAGGATGTGCGCGGCTGGATCGTGCGCAGCCTGCCGGGCACCGTGCTGCTCTACGGAGCGTTGGGGGTTCATGCCGTCCTCGCGCTTGGCAAGGTCGCGCTGGCCAGGCGGCTCCGGTTCACAGCCGTCGACGTGATCCAGGTCGGGTTCGGCGTGACGATCCCGCTATTGCTGGTCACCCATGTCGTCTTTACCCGGGCAAGCCACGCGCAGTTCGATACCCATGACACCGTCGGCTACATCTCCGGGCTGATCTGGACGACGTCGAGCGGGTGGCTGCAGGCGCTGCTGCTGTTGCTGGTCTGGGTGCATGGTTGCCTTGGCCTGCACATGTGGCTGAAGCTCACGCGCTGGTGGCGCCAGAACCTCCCGTCGCTTGGCATGGTCGCGGCCCTGCTGCCGGCCTTCGCGCTTGCCGGCTTCGCCAGCGAAGGCCGCCGGGTGCAGGCGCTGCTGTGGGGGGACGAGGCGGGCCGGGTCGCCTTCTTCGACGCGACCAACTGGCCCGCGCCGGAACAGTTCGCGGCACTCTATGTGCAGCGCGACGTGGCGTGGTGGATCATCTTCGGGCTCCTCTGCCTTGCCTTCGCCGTGCATGTCGTCCGCCGTGTCATGGAGCATCGGCAGAAATCGCTGACCATCGCCTATGTCGACGGGCCGGTCGTCAGCACGGCCCCCGGTCCCACGCTTCTGGAAATCAGCCAGGGGGCCGGTGTTGCGCACATGGCGCTTTGCGGCGGGCGCGGGCGCTGCACGACTTGCCGGGTCATCGTCCAGGAGGGACAGGAGAACATGCCCCCCGCGTCGGAGGCCGAGATCCGTGCGCTGGACGCCGCCAAGGCACCGGAGGGCGCGCGGCTGGCCTGCCAGATGCGGCCACAGGGCTCGGCGACGGTCTACAGGATGTTCCGCCCCGACGGGCGCACCCGGCGCAGTCACGCCAGCCAGGGAAAGGAGGCGCAACTGGCCGTACTTTTCCTCGACATGCGCGGGTTCACCTCTCGCACCACGGGGCAGCTGCCATATGATGTCGTGCACCTGCTGAACCGGTTCTTCGATGCCATCGTTCCGCCGATCACCGCGGCCGGGGGAACGGTCGACAAGTACCTTGGCGACGGGCTGCTGGCGCTTTTCGAAATGCCCGAGTCCACGGCCTCGGCCCGCGCCGGGCTCACCGCCTGTCGGGAGATCGGCCGCGCGCTCGACCGGCTGAATGCGGATCTGGCCGACGATGGCACCGCCCCTGTGCGCATCGGGCTGTCGCTCCATCTTGGCTATGTCGTGCTGGGCGAAATCGGCGCCGCCGGACACGCCCCGCGCACGCTGATCGGCGACACCGTGAATACCGCCAGCCGGCTGGAGGCGGAGACGAAGCGGCTGAAGGTGGAGGCCCTGATCTCCGAACCGCTTCTGGAGGCCGCCGGGATCGACACCGGCGCCCTGGACTTCGAGATCCTGACGCTGCGCGGTGTGACGGAGCCGTTGCGCGCACATCCCGTGAAGACGCTGGCCACGATCGGCTTCACCTGACCGCGCGCGGGAATTCCCGGTCTTGTCGGCAAAGGGCGGCCCGAAGCACAGGTCGGCGCGTACAACGCAGAGTGTTGCGCCATCGGGCAACGCAGCGTTCGGTGGGTTCACCGAATGGTTCACACCTTGTCGCCAAGGTTTCCGCGACCGAAAGGAGTGGAGCCGCAGGAATGACCGATCTTCCCGTACCGACAAAGGCAGACCTTGCCCATATCCCGCATCTTCCGACGTTGCCGTTCATCGGGCATACTCTGTCGCTGCTGCGCCATCCCTACAAGTTCCACGGGACATCCGCGGAACGGCTGGGTCCGGTCTACAAGGTCCTGCTTCTGGGACAGTGGCGGGTGTCCTTCGCAGGCGTCGATGCGATGGACCTGATCTATGGCGACCCGGAGAAATGCCTGTCCAGCTACCACGGCTGGGACATGCTGCATTCGATCTTTCCCGGCGGTCTCATGCTGCGGGATTTCGACGACCATCGTCAGCACCGGCGGATCATGCAGTCCGCCTTTCGCAAGACCACGATGGATGCGTATCGCGACCGGATCAACGATTTCATGCCGCTGATGATCGACCGTTGGCCGATGGACCGTAGTTTCCGCTTCTTTCCTGCGATCAAGGAACTGACGCTGGGCATGGGATCGGCGGTGTTCATGGGGCTGGAACCCGACGACCCGCAGGTGACCCGTCTCAATCGGGCGTTTCAGGACGAGGTGAACGGGGCGGTGGGACTGGTGCGCGCGCCCCTGCCCTTCACCGCGTTGCGTCGGGGACAGAAGGCGCGTGCCTACCTGCTGGAATTCTTTCGCAAGCTGATCCCGGAGCGTCGTGCGGACCCGGGCCCGGATTTCTTCAGCCAGATGTGTCTTGCCGAGGATGATACCGGGGCCGCCTGGACCGAACAGGAAATCCTCGATCACTTCAATTTCCTGATGATGGCCGCCCACGATACGACCGCGGCAAGCCTTGCCAAGGTGATATGGGCGCTGGCGGCCCACCCCGAGTGGCAGGACCGTGTCGAAGCCGAGATCATGGGGCTGCCCGGCGAGCCCAACAGCGACGAGGTGCAGGCCGCGATGGAGGTGACCGACCGCGTGTTTCGCGAAGCCCTGCGCCTGTTGCCGCCCGTACCCTTCGTTCCGCGCCGGACAATCAAGGCCTTCGAATGGAAGGGCCTTCACATCCCCGCCGGGACCTGGGTCAGCTGCCTGCCGGGCATGGTACAGATGTCGCCGGACCTCTGGACCGATCCGGAGGAGTTCGATCCCGACCGGTTCTCTCCGAACCGCGCCGAAGATCGCCGCCACCGCTACGCCTGGAGCCCGTTCGGAGGCGGCGCGCACAAGTGCATCGGGATGCACTTCGCGGGCATGGAGGTGAAGATCTTCCTCTACCATCTGCTCCGCCGGTACCGGGTCGAACTGGCCGGCCGGCGCCCCGTCCGCTGGCAGCGGCTTCCGATCCCGCGGCCGGTGGGCGGCCTGCCCATCAGACTCATCCCGCATCCCGACTGAACGGGCAGGCGGCGAAATCCGTCCAAATTAACACTTCTTGTCGGCTTCACTGGACTCTTTGCGCGCGTTCGTTGTATCGCGCCATCGACCGCGGATAGGGCCTGCGGGTCTCGCGTTGAACCGACAAGAAAGACGGTATTCCCATGTTGAGTAATCTGGCTCCGATCCCCGAGCTTTACGTTTCCTATGACAGCGCGCAGAAGTTGAAGGTGGAGGCGGGCGATCTGGTAAGCCATGATCTCACGCCGCGGCAGATCTGCGACCTTGAACTTCTGATGAACGGCGGGTTCAACCCGCTCAAGGGGTTCCTGAGCCAGGCCGATTACGACGGCGTGGTGGAGAACATGCGGCTGGCCGACGGGTCGCTCTGGCCGATGCCGATCACGCTCGACGTGAGCGAGAAATTCGCCGAGACCATCGAGCTGGGCCAGGACATCGCTCTGCGCGACCAGGAGGGGGTGATCCTCGCCACGATGACGGTGACCGACCGCTGGACGCCGGACAAGGCGCGCGAAGCGGAAAAGGTCTTCGGCGCCGACGACGATGCCCACCCGGCGGTGAACTACCTGCACAACGTGGCAGGCCCGGTCTACCTCGGCGGGCCGGTGACCGGCATCCAGCAGCCGATCCACTACGATTTCCGCGCCCGGCGCGACACGCCCAACGAGCTGCGCGCGTTCTTCCGCAAGGTGGGCTGGCGCCGCATCGTGGCGTTCCAGACCCGCAACCCGCTGCACCGCGCGCACCAGGAACTGACCTTCCGCGCGGCCAAGGAGGCACAGGCCAACCTGCTGATCCACCCCGTGGTCGGCCTGACAAAACCCGGCGATGTTGACCATTTCACCCGCGTGCGCTGCTACGAGGCGGTGCTGGACAAATACCCCGCCGCCACCACGACGATGAGCCTGCTGAACCTGGCGATGCGGATGGCCGGCCCCCGCGAGGCGGTCTGGCACGCGTTGATCCGCAAGAACCACGGCTGCACCCATTTCATCGTCGGGCGCGACCATGCGGGGCCGGGCAAGAACTCCAGTGGCGAGGATTTCTACGGACCCTACGATGCGCAGGATCTGGTCCGTCAGCACCAGGAGGAGATCGGCATCGAGATGGTCGACTTCAAGCACATGGTCTACGTCCAGGACCGCGCGCAATACGAGGCGATCGACGAGATCGAGGACAAGGACGACGTCACGATCCTCAACATCTCGGGCACGGAGTTGCGCCGGCGTCTGCGCGAGGGGATCGAGATCCCCGAATGGTTCTCCTTCCCGGAGGTGGTGGGCGAGCTGCGCCGGCGCTATCCGCCGCGGGCGGCGCAGGGCTTCACGGTGTTCTTCACCGGGTTCTCGGGCAGCGGCAAGTCGACCATCGCCAACGCGCTGCTGACCAAGCTGATGGAGATGGGCGGGCGTCCGGTGACGCTTCTGGATGGCGACATCGTGCGCAAGAACCTCTCCTCCGAGCTCGGGTTTTCCAAGGAGCACCGCGACCTCAACATCCGCCGCATCGGCTATGTGGCGAGCGAGATCACCAAGAACGGCGGCATCGCGATCTGCGCGCCGATCGCGCCCTATGCCGCCCCCCGCAGGGCCGTGCGCGAGGAGATCGAGCAGTTCGGCGCCTTCGTCGAGGTGCATGTCGCCACGTCGATCGAGGAATGCGAGCGGCGCGACCGCAAGGGGCTCTACAAGCTCGCTCGCGAGGGCAAGATCAAGGAGTTCACCGGCATCTCCGACCCCTATGACGTGCCCGAGAACCCGGAACTCCGCGTGGAGACCGAAAACGTCGACGTCGACAACTGCGCCCACCAGGTGCTGCTCAAGCTCGAAAGCCTCGGCCTCATATCCGCCTGAGACAAGAGGGCGCGCCCACGAAAGGCGCGCTTTGCCGCCCCCGGTGTCCTAGCCGTGGCCCCCTGTGCATTGCCGTGGCCCGCGTCAGCCGCGCATGATGTCTTCCGGTCCGAGCCCGGGCGGCCCTTGGTCTTGCGCCTCGGCCTGGGCCACGGCCTGCGACACGGCTTCGATTGTCGGACAGGCCAGGCCAGCCGTTTTGGCCAGACGCAGGACCGCGCCCTGAAGTGCGTCGACCTCGGTTCTGCGCCCCGCTCGCAGATCGTCCTGCATCGAAGACCGGGCGGACGGGTCGATGGTCAGCATCGTACGCGCCACGCGCCGAAAGACAGGGGTGGGCAGGCGCAGCAGATACGGCACCAGTATGGGCGGGGCCGCGGCGACCCGCGCTGGCCGGATCCCGGCCGCGTGCAGCACCGCCAGTGTCTCCGCCATCTGGTCTGCCAGCAACCTGCGCCAACCCCGGTCCTGCAACTGCTCCAGCAACGTGAGTCCCGACAGCGCATTGAGCGCGTTGTTGAGATTTACCAGAAGCTTGCCCCACTGCACCGGGCGGATATCGGCGACGGTACGGATCGCGAGGCCCGGAACCGACAGCTCGCGGCCCAGCGCGCCGCTCGCATCCTCGAGCCAGATCCCGCCCGACGTCGCCTGGTGCAAGCAACCCGGCTCCGGCCGAACCACGTTATAGCCGACGACGGCCCCGCGCACATCCGCCCCAGGCAACGCCGCCCGCAGCACGTCCGCGTTGGAAACACCGTTCTGGAGCGACACGACGATCGCGGTGGGGGCATGGGCGGCGATCTGCGCAGCGATGTCGCCGGTCACCCCCGATTTCACCGCCACAAGGATGATCTCGGAACCGGCAAGACAGGTGGGGTCAGTATGGATCGTCACCCGGCCCGGATGCCCTTGCCGGCCCTCGATGTCGCTGACCACGAGACCGTTCTCCGCGATCTCCCGCGCCATGCTCTGGCGGCCAAGGAAGACGACATCGCGGCCCGCCGCCGCCAGCCATCCGCCGACATGGCATCCGATACTGCCCGCGCCTGCTATGGCGATCCGTCGGCCGTCAGACACCCAGGCACCAGCGCATGATCGCCTTTTGCGCATGCAGCCGGTTTTCCGCCTCGTCGAAGACCACCGAATTCGGTCCGTCCATGACGGACGAGGTCACCTCCTCCTCCCTGTGGGCAGGCAGGCAGTGCATGAAGAGCGCGTCGGGCTTTGCCTTTGCCATCAGCGCGTCGTTCACCTGGTAGGGCCGCAGCATGTTGTGGCGCCGTTCGCGCGCCGATTGCGCGTCGTGCATGGAAATCCAGGTGTCGGCAAAGACCAGATCCGCGCCCTCGACCGCCTTGTCCGCGTCGCGTTCGACCTTGAAGGACTGGCCGCTGTCGCGCACCAGCTTCTGCCATTCGGGCTCGGGGTCGAGCTGCATGGGGCCGGTGAATGTGAAATCGAACCCGAATTGCGCCGCCGCGTGCATGACCGACGCGCAGACGTTGTTGCCGTCGCCGCACCACGTGGCCTTGATCCCGGCGATGGGGCCGCGATGCTCCTCGTAGGTCATCACGTCGGCCATGATCTGGCAGGGATGGGTGCGGTCGGTGAGCCCGTTGATGACCGGAACCGTGGCGAACTCGGCCATCTCCTGCAGCACGCCTTCGTCGAAGGTCCGGATCATGATCAGATCGACATAGCGCGACAGAACGCGAGCCGTGTCGGCGATGGTCTCGCCATGGCCCAGCTGCATCTCGTTGCCCGACAGCACCATGGTCTGCCCGCCCATCTGGCGCACGCCCACGTCGAAGGAGACGCGGGTGCGGGTCGAGGGCTTCTCGAAGATCAGCGCGACCATGCGGCCCGAAAGCGGCTGGTCGTCGTCCGGCGCGCCCTTGGTCCGGCCCTGGCGCGCATCCTTCATGGCGCGCGCGTGATCGATCATCGCGCGCAGGTCGGCCTTGTCGGTGGTGTGGATGTCGAGGAAGTGGTTCATGGCGTCGGTCCTTGTGGCGGGGACGGACCGGGGGCTGTCTGCCCCCG
>CBDUPF010000222.1:0-7085 GCA_965369035.1 uncultured Aliishimia sp. | reverse complement strand
CCCATCATCGCCTTGCCCATCTCGTCCATGACCGCGCGCACGTCGGCGAAATCGAGGTTGATGAGGCCCGGCATCACCATCAGGTCGGTCACGCCCTTCACACCCTGGTAGAGCACGTCGTCAGCCATGGAGAACGCCTCGGTAAAGGTCGTCTTCTCGTTGGCGAGGCGGAACAGGTTCTGGTTCGGAATGATGATCAGCGTATCGACCACGCGTTGCAGCGCCTCGACCCCGTCCTCGGCCTGGCGCATCCGCTTGGCCCCTTCGAACTGGAAGGGCTTGGTCACGACACCCACGGTCAGCACGCCAAGCTCGCGCGCGGCCTGCGCGATGATCGGTGCTGCACCCGTCCCGGTGCCGCCGCCCATCCCCGCCGTGATGAAGCACATGTGCGCCCCGGCGAGGTGATCCACGATCTGTTCGATGCTCTCTTCGGCGGCGGCGGCGCCGACGCTGGCCCGTGCACCGGCGCCCAGGCCTTCGGTCACCTTCACGCCCAGCTGGATTCGCTGCTCTGCGGCGGATTGGGCGAGCGCCTGCGCGTCGGTATTGGCCACGACGAAATCGACGCCCTGCAACGCCTTCTCGATCATGTTGTTGACTGCGTTGCCGCCTGCACCGCCCACACCGAACACGGTGATCTTCGGTCTGAGGTCCTGCTGCCCCGGCACGGAAAGGTTCAATGTCATGTCAATGGTCCGCCTGTCGCTTGGTCCCGGATTGCCTGGGATTCGTCTTTTTTGTCACAAAATCAGTCTACCGCCGCCCGGCATCCGCGTCACCCGAAAATCGGCGGAAAACCACAAAATATGGGGCATTTTTTTCGATTTTCAGCGGCATTTCGCTGGTTTGGCAAGATGTTGCGGTTAACACCCGCTCCCCACACCAAAAGAGGTCTCCGCCCCGCGAAATGACACACCTCCGTGCCGCGGGCCGACGTCTGAAACACTACTGCGGGGCGACTGCTCTGCCTGCCGCCGGGCCTCTGCGGGCCTTGTGGATAACTTGGGGGAAAACGTCGCGGCGTGCAACCCCGTTCTATGTGAAAAAGGGGTGCCGGCGACGCATCACCAGTTGTCCCGGAACCACCGGACAGCGCGGCGCAGACTGCGCTTGGGGTACCGGTCGGCGGGGATGTCGAAATCCCACCATTCGTCCTGCGGATGCGCGGCAAAGAGGCAGAGCCCCACGGCGCTGGCAAAGCCCGGACCCGTCGCGGCCTGCGGCAGACCATGCACACGCAAGGGCCGGCCCAGCCGGACGTTCTGACCAAGGATGCGCGCGGCAAGTCCGTCGAGTCCCGGGATCTGGCTCGCGCCGCCGGTCAGCACGATCTGCTGGCTCGGCAAATGTTCGAACCCGGCGGCATCCAGCCGGGCGCGCACCTCCTCCAGGATCTCCTCGACCCGAGGACGCATGATGCCGATGATCTCCGCCCGGCTGGCGGTGCGGCGGTCATGCTCGAAATCGCCCGTGTCGCCGCCGATCTCGATGATTTCGCGGTCGTCCATGCCGGTCGCGTGAACGCCGCCGTAGAATGTCTTGATCCGTTCGGCGGTGGTCATCGGAACCTGCAGGCCCATGGAAATGTCGGAGGTCACGTGATCCCCGCCCAGGCGCACCGCATCGGCAAAGATCATGTGTTTCTTGATCATGATCGACACGCCGGTCGACCCCCCGCCCATGTCGATGCAGGCCGCGCCCAGTTCCTGCTCGTCCTCCACCATGGCGGCTATGCCGGAGACATATGCCGAAGATGCGATGCCGGCCAGTTCCAGGTCGCAGCGCCGGATGCAGTGGGCAAGATGCTGGATCGGAGCGGCATCCACGGTCAGCATGTGCATGTCGACCGACAGCCGGTTGCCGATCTGGCCGCGCGGATCGATCAGGCCCGACCGGTGGTCGAGGGCAAAGTTCACCGGCTGGGCATGCAGCACCTCGCGCCCAGGCCCATAATCCGGCACGTCGCAGCCGGCCAGCACGCGCGCGACATCCTGTTCGGCGACCGCCTGCCCTTCGAGGTCGAGCGCATGGTCCAGCCCGTAGGAGCGCGGCTCGGCGCCCGAAAAACATGCGATCACGTGGTCCACGCGGATACCGGCCATCTTCTGGGCCGCCTGCAACGCGGTGCGGATGGCACGCTCGGTCTCGCCCATTGCCGTGATCTCGCCGAAACTCACACCGCGGGACCGTGTCGTGGCCGCACCGATCACCCGGAACCCGGCCTGACCGGCCAGCGCGCCCATCTCCGGCGTCTCCTCCAGCCGCGCGCCGGTGTCGAAGCGCAGCACGAGACAGGCGATCTTGGACGTGCCCACATCCAGGATCGCGACAACCCCCCGCTGCAACGCCTGTTGCCGCATTCGACGCATGCTGCGCTGGTTGGCATAAAGATCCATCATGTACCTATTGCCCCGTATCTTCGAGTTCGTCGCCGTCGAGAACCTGGCCCCGGATGCGCCACCATTCGGCCGTGGCCGGCGCGTTCATCTGCACGGTCGGCCGTTGTCTCAGCCGCATGTCGACCTGCGCCACGTCGCGCTCCAGCAGGTCCTGCGCCTTCTCCAGCGCGATCACCCGCTCCAGCGCCTGCAGCGCGCCGAACTCCGGCAGCAGGATGCGCTGACCGCGGTCCAGAACCACGTCCCAACGACGTTCGCCCATCCGCACGATCCCGCGCAGCCGGGCACCCAGCGGCTCCGCGGCACGGATCAGCGTCAGAGCCTCCGCCACCGCCTTGTCCGCGCCTTCCCCCGCGATCAGCGGCAGGTCCGGCCGGGCGAGCCGCGTCGGTATCTCGGACACGTGCGCGCCCGTCTCGTCGATCAGCACGACCTTGTCGTAGGTGCGCCAGACCGCGACCGGCATCCGCTCCGTCACGCCCACCTCGAGCACACCACCGGGACGGATGCGCACCGTCACCTCGCGCACCGGGTCGAGCGCGGCGATGGTCTGGCGCAGATGCTCCAGGTCGAGGTCGAACGAGGAGATCGGCAGATCGACGGGCAGGATGTCGCGGATCTCCGCCGCGACCCTGTCGCCCGCGCCCTCGACCGACATCAGGTTCACCATGAATTCCGGCCGCTGCGCGATGGACAGGCGCGCGTCCGCCACAGCTTCGTTGATCCGGGCCCGGTTGTCCGCGTCCGACAACCACCAGGTGGCCGCGCCGAAGGTCAGCATGAAGGGGATGCCCGCCCGCAGCGCGAGCCGGATCCCCGGCGTGAGCATCCACCGCTCGTAGCGCCAGGCCCATCGCGACGGCGCAGGATCGCACCGCTGCCGGCGGCGTTTGCGGTTGCGGCGGATCAGCGATCGCACGAGGCGTCCTCCACCATCCAGGCGCAGAGCTCCGGGAACCCGATGCCGCAATGCGCCGCCTGTTCGGGGGCGAGCGATGTCGGTGTCATGCCGGGCTGCGTGTTGGTCTCAAGCAGGATCAGCCCGTCGAGACCCCGCGCCTCGTCCCAGCGGAAATCGGTGCGGCTGACGCCCCGGCAGTTCAGCGCCCGATGTGCGCGCAGCGCGTAGTCCATGCAGGCATCGAACACGTCCTGCGGCACTTCGGCCGGCAGCACGTGGCGCGATCCGCCCTGCGCGTATTTCGCGTGGTAGTCGTACCAACCGTCGGTGAGGATGTCCGTGACCGTCAGCGCGCGGTCGCCCATCACGGTGGTGGTCAGTTCACGCCCCGGCGCATAGGTCTCCACCATCAGGATATCGGGAAGGTCGGGGGCGAGCGTCGGTGGGCCGTTGGCGGCCTCGGACACGATGTAGACACCGACCGACGACCCTTCGTTGTAGGGCTTCACCACGTAAGGCGGCTCCATCACGTGGCGCGCCTCGATCTCCTCGCGCCCGGCCAGTTGCGACTGCACGAAAGGCAGGCCGGCGGCGGCATAGGCGTCCTTGGTCCGTTGCTTGTCCATGGCGAGCGCGGAGGAAAGAACGCCGGAATGGGTATAGGGGATGCGCAGCCACTCCAGCATGCCCTGAACGCAGCCGTCCTCCCCCCAACGGCCATGCAGCGCATTGAACGCGACGTCCGGTTTCTCGGATTGCAGAACGGAGGCGAGATCGCGGCCCGCATCGACCTCGATCACCTCGTATCCCGCCGCGCGCAACGCCTTGGCGCATTCGCGCCCGCTGGACAACGACACCTCGCGCTCGGCCGAGGGTCCGCCCATCAATACCGCCACACGTTCGGGTGTCCTGCTCGACTGACCCAACGTCTTGCCTCATGTCTCGGGCCTTTTTCAGGCCCTTGTTATTCTTGCCGTTTCGGCAATTCCGCGGGGCCTGCCTCGCCCACGCGCATGATTTCCCATTCTAGCGTGATGCCGCTCGACTGGTAAACCCTCTTTCGCACCTCTTCGCCGAGCCCTTCGAGATCGGCCGCGGTGGCTCCGCCGGTATTGATGAGGAAATTGGAATGTTTCTCGCTCATCTGCGCACCGCCACGCCGCGCACCGCGCATGCCCGCCTCGTCGATGACCTTCCAGGCCTTGAGCTCGTGAGTATCGTCCTCGCGCCCCGTGCTGGAATACCCCGCCGGGTTGCGAAAGGTGCTGCCCGCGCTGCGGTCCTTCGTGGGCTGGGTTGCGTCGCGCTTGGCGAGTTGCGTGTCCATCCGGGCTTTCAACTCGTCCGGTTCACCCGCCGGGCCCTCCAGAACAGCCCCGGTCAGTACCGCGCCGGCCGGCAAGTCGGACTGGCGATACCGGAAATTCATGTCCTTTGGTCCCAGCGTCACGATCTCGCCCGTGCGCAGGACCACTGTCGCCTCCCGGAACACATCCGCGACATAGGACCCGTAGCAGCCCGCGTTCATCCGCACCGCACCGCCAATGGAGCCGGGAATGGTCCGCAGGAAGGTCAGGTCCACCCCCCTCTCCGCCGCAGCCATCGCCACGCGCGAATCCAGCGCGGCCGCCCCCGCGGTCACCCTGCCGCCGTCGACCGTGATCCCGCCAAAGGCCCGCATCGGCAGCCGGATCACCACCGCGCGCAGGCCCCCGTCCCGCACGATCAGGTTCGACCCCACCCCCATCGGGAACACCTCGACTCCACCCGGCAGATCGCGCAGGAACTGCGCCAGATCCTCCACGTCGGCAGGCTGGAACAGCCAGTCCGCAGGCCCCCCGACCCGCAGCCATGTCAGGCCGTCGAGCGGCCTGTTCTCGGTGAGCTTTCCGCGCACGCTCGGCATGCTGTCAGCCATGTCTGCCCCGCCGGTTCCGGATGACCGCAATCCCTGCCCCAACCAGCGCGCCGATTTCAAGCGGAATGAGACCCAGCACCAGCAGCGCCGCCTCTCCCACCCCGTCGAAACCGGTGCCCTCCTGTGCCCGCAACGTCAGCACGCCCCAGACGAACACCGCCGTCACCGCAAGGACCAGCAGCGCGAAGGCTCGCCAGTGCCGGCCACGCCCCATCCAATGTCCAAGCAGAAGCCCGACCGCCAGACTGGAGAGCGGCAGAGCGACGATCACGGCTCGGCATCCCGCTGCACCTGGTCGCGCATCCAGCGGGTCAGGTAGATCAGCGGCCAGCGCAGAACGCTCATCCCCGCGACCAGCCCCAGGAACCCGACCCAGGGACCGTTCTGATAGGTGACATATCCCAGAAGCGGGATGCCGATGACGACCAGGCCATAGGCGATGCGCCAATGGTTGTCCTTCGACGGCGCCATCGCCATGAGGTTGGCCGAGACCGCCCAGAGGCAGGCGAGGATCAGCGACAGGCTCATGCCACGCCCTCCCCGTACATCCTTGGCGTGAGCACCTTCGTCCGCAAGCTGATCCGCGACAGGGTCATTCGGTCATCGCTCCCAGGCTCAGAACCAGTGCGCCCCCGGACAGCCCCAGGCCCAGCCAGGGTACGATGGCCGGTACACGGAACTGCGCGGCCGGCGCTCGGCGCTTCTCGAAGATGAGCGCCAAGTTTACAAGCACGAACACACTCAGCAGCAGCGTTGTCGTCATTTCCGCAAGGTCCTGCACCGTGAGGTAGACCGCGCAGACGATCACGGCCGCACCGATCAGCGAGGTGGCCAGAACCGGCGTGCCGAAGGTCGGATGCGCGCGGTGGAACACGGCGAATGTGCGGCTGCGGCGGCCCAGCCCGAACAGGACCCGCGCGGCCATCACCATCTGCGCCAGCACGCCGTTCATCGCCGCCACCGCCGCGATGATGGCGAGAAACCCGGTCGAGCCGCCATGCGCGGTTTTCCAGACCAGCACCAGCGGGCTGTCGGAGGCCGCGAGATCCGCCACCGGAACCGCGCGCACCGCCGCCCAGGCCACGGCGCCATAGATCAGGCTTGTGATCAGAAGCGACAGCAGGATCGCCCGCGGCATGGTGCGTTCGGGGGCCTCGACCTCCTCGGCCATGTTCACGATGTCCTCGAAGCCGATGAAAGCGAAGAACGCAAGAACACCGCCCGACGCGACCAGCGCCCAGGGCACCTGCGGCGGCGTGACCCAGTCCGCGACCGGCTCCGCGCTCGCCCCGGCCCAGATGACGAGCGCCAGCCCCGCGATTTCCACGACGGTAAAGACGGCGGCGAGCGCCAGGCTCTCCAGCACGCCCACGATCGCCACCAGCGCCAGCATCCCGCCGACCACGAGGATCATCGCGAGGGGCGCATAGGGCAGCACGGCCGACAGATACCCGACCCCGCCGCGCAGCACCGCGCCCGCCGAGACCGTGCCCGCCGCGACGATGGCGAGCCCGACAACGATGGCCAGCGCCTCGCTCGACAACCCCTTGCCGACGAAGGCCGCCTCCCCCGCCGCCTCCGGCAACCGGGTGGAGAATTCGGCGTATGACAGTGCCGTGGGGGCCGCGATCAGCCCCGCCAGCAGGAAGGACAAGGGCGCCCAGACCCCGGCCTGCGCCGCAACCGCACCCACCAGCACATAGATCCCCGCCCCGATCATCACCCCCACGCCATAGGCCGTGAGCAACCCGAGCCCGATCCGGCGTTTGAGGGGGGCGTCGGTCATGGCGTCGGACCACCAAGACTGTTCCACCAATCGACGATTTTCTCCAGCGTCTCCCATCGCTTGTACCACTTGACCGCC
>CBDUPF010000221.1:0-7120 GCA_965369035.1 uncultured Aliishimia sp. | reverse complement strand
AAGACCATTGAAAAGCCGGCGGAGCTTTCGTGGCGACAGAACACGGGTTCAGCGCCGCGTTCCGCCGGAGTCCGACCGCTGCAGGCACCGCGAGGCGATCGCGCGGCAGGCACGCTCCACGTTCTCGTGGTAGGTGTCGACCACATGTCTGTAAACCCGGTCGTCTATCGCGTTTGCCGCCCGGATTTCTTCGGCCAATTCGGGAAGAGGAATGATCGTCTCGGTTTTCGACACATTGACCTTGGCCTGAGGCGTCTTGAAAACGCCGAATGCCTCGCGCAGACGGTCGATCGTTTCCGTGATCCTGTCGCTGGGAATGATCAGGAAATAATCCTTCTCGATCCTCTCCCAGACCCGGTCTTCATCCAGTTCCCTGTTGTCCGGCGGGCTGACCAGCAACCGCGACTGCAAGTTGGTGTTGCGGGCAGACCTGGTCGAAAGAGCCCGCCACGACTCCTCGAAATCGAGCCCGATCGCGTGTCGAGAGGCCGGATCCTTCGGGCGTTTCAGCAGATACCGGTAGTACGAGACGGCCCGGTCGACCGGATCGCGCATCGCGGCGAAGTAGAGCGGGGTCCGGTCGAAGAGCAGGTGAAAGCCGTAACCCGTATGCGACGAAATCCCCCGCACCGTGTCCAGTTCCGCCTTGGACATCTCTTTCAGCGGTGCGGTCTTCTTCAATCGCAGGTCATAGAAGTCCACGCCGCCGACGATCGAGGCCAATCCCGCACTGAAACTCGATCCGCCGGTTTTCGGGATATGCGTGTGGATCAGGACATGCTCGCGAAAGAACCTTGCCCGCAAAGACGGATCCGCACGTTCGGCAAGTTCGGAGTCGAGCGAGAACGGAGCCGGTGGACGCTTGTTGCCGATGTCCCGCAGATGCTGAATCGCGAGCCTCCGCGCCTGCCGCTTTTCAAGCTGCTTGTCGCCCGGTTTTCTCATTCGGTCTCGGCCTTCATGCGGTTCGGCTCAACCTTGGCCGGTTGCACGCATGATGCAAGCGACCGGGAAGACTGGGCCATAGCAGGGTCCGCAGGCAGGCGGCATAGGCAAGACGGGGCAAGCCCGATCACAACGCGATTGACGCAGTCGCAGACCGCAAACGCCGCGAGGCGCCGCCCGTCAGTTCATCAGCCCCGCGTGACGCAACGCGTCGTCGACCAGCGCCCGCGTCCCCTGGGTGAGCGGCGTCAGCGGCAATCTCACCTCTTCGGAGCAGAGCCCGAGCCGCGACATCGCGTACTTCGCGCCGACCAGCCCCGGCTCCGTGAAGATCGCCTTGTGAAGCGGCATCAGCCGGTCCTGCAGTTCAAGCGCGGTTGCATAATCCCCGGCGAGGCACGCCGTCTGGACCTGCGATGTCAGCTTCGGCGCCACATTCGCCGTGACCGAGATGCAGCCGACGCCGCCCTGTGCGTTGAACCCGTGCGCCGTGGCGTCCTCTCCCGAGATCTGGATGAAGTCCGGACCGCAGGTGATGCGCTGGTAACTCACGCGGGCCAGATCGCCGGTCGCATCCTTCACGCCCACGATCCGCGGCAGCCTGGCCAGTTCGCCCATCGTCGCGGGCGTCATGTCGACCACGGACCGCCCGGGGATGTTGTAGATGATGATCGGGATGTCGGCAGCGTCATGTACCGCCGTGAAATGCGCGATCATCCCGGCTTGGGTGGGCTTGTTGTAATAGGGCGTGACGACCAGCGCGGCGTCCGCACCGACGCGCGCTGCGTGCTGGATGAACCGGATCGCCTCCACCGTGTTGTTCGACCCGGCGCCGGCGATCACCGGCACCCGGCCGGCGGCGGCCTTCACCACCGTCTCGATGACGGTCTCGTGCTCCTCGTGGGTCAGCGTCGGGCTTTCGCCCGTGGTGCCCACCGGGACCAGCCCGTGCGATCCTTCTGCGATGTGCCAGTCGACCAGCTTCTCGAGCGTCTTCAGATCCAGCGCGCCGTCCCGGAAGGGTGTGACCAGTGCGGGCATCGAGCCAGTGAACATGAGCGCTCTCCGTGATCTGGGCCGGTTGGGCCAGGTTGCTGCACCCTGCTCGCCAACAGTTGAATTGTATGCGGGCGGGCACGTACTATGATGAGTGGCTCTAGCCCCCAAGTTGGACGAAATGCAAGACGTGTTCCACCGCTTTCCCGTGATGGTAGTTCTGATGGTCTGGCTGGCTGCCGCCGCAGGAGCCCAACCCGCCCCCGGCGATATCCGCCCCAGCCCGCTCGCCTCCGCCATGGAGGCACTGCGCGATGGCGAATGGGACAAGGCGGCAGACCTCGCCGCGCGTGCGGGTCCGGTGGCGCGGGACATCGTGGAGTGGCAGCGGCTTCTTGCCGGCCGTGGCAGCTATGCGGAGATGAGGGACTTCGTGGAGCGGCGACTCGACTGGCCGCGCCTCGACGCGGTGGTGCGCGCAAGCGAAGGCGTGGTGGCGCAGCAGAACGATACCGAGATCCTCAACGTCTTTGCCGAGCGGCCCGCGCAGACGGCGCAGGGCATCGTCGCCCATGCCGGTGCCCTCTCGCGTGCGGGTCGCAGGGAAGAAGCCGATGCGCTGATCGTCCGGAGCTGGCGCACCCGGCGGCTTTCGGATCCGGAGCACGGGTTGTTGCTGACCGCTTACGGCGACCTGCTGAAACCGCATCACTGGGCACGGCTCGACGCGATGCTCTGGCGCGGGGCCACGTCGGATGCCCGGCGAATGTTCCCGCTGGTAAGCGATGGGCAGAGGGCGCTGGCCGAGGCCCGGCTGGGGCTGGCCGCGCTGGCTGGCAATGTCGACACGCTGATCGCCGCGGTGCCCAAGGACCTGCTCGACGATCCCGGTCTGGTCCATGGCCGGTTCGAATGGCGCGTGCGCAAGGGACGCTGGGACGAAGCCAAGGAGATGCTGCTGGCCCAATCGAAAAGCGCCGAAAGCCTCGGCAATCCGGGCGCCTGGGCAAACCGGCGCCGCCAGCTCGCCCGCGACGAACTGCTCGAAGGCAGCGCCGAGCGTGCCTACGAGATCGCGGCAAAGCATCACCTGGCCGGCGGCTCCGACCTGGCCGACCTTGAATGGCTCGCCGGGTATATCGCGCTGACACGGATGGATGACCCCGCCCGGGCGCTTACCCATTTCCAGCAGCATGACGACGAGGTGGTCACGCCGATCTCGCAAGGGCGCGCGGGTTACTGGAAGGGTCGGGCCTACGAGGCGATGGGCGATCGCACCTCTGCGGACATGGAATACACCCGCGGCGCGGCGTTCCAGACGTCCTTCTACGGCCTGCTTGCGGCGGAGGCGGCGGGGCTGCCCTTCGATGTGGGCCTCGATGCGGTTCCGAAAGTCGACTGGCGCAACAGCCCGCTTGTGAGCGACAGCCTTTTCCAGGCGGGCCAGCTACTGCTTGCGGCAGGCGAACGCAACCTGGCGGAGCTGTTCTGGACCCAACTGGCGGAACAGTTGGGCGAGCACGACGCGGCGCTGCTGGGGCAGGCCGCCATCGATCTCGATGAGCCGCACCTGGCGGTGATGATCGGAAAGGCAGTGGCCCGGTGGGGCGTGATCGCGCCCATCCCGTATTATCCTCTGCATCCGCTCGCGAAATCCGACTTGCCGGTGCCTGCCGAGCTCGCGCTTTCCATCGCCCGGCGGGAAAGCGAGTTCGACCCCGGTGTCGTCTCCGGGGCAGGGGCGCGCGGGCTGATGCAGGTGATGCCGGCCACGGCGCGCCAGGTCGCGGCGAAACTCGGGCTGCTGGAGGAGCATTCCACCGCGCGCCTGACCGCGGACCCGGTCTATAACGGCCGGATCGGCACGGATTACCTCGCGCAGCTGATCGACAGGTTCGACGGCAACATCGTGATGGTGTCGGCGGGGTACAATGCCGGTCCCTCCCGGCCCGCCCGGTGGATGGAGGAGTTCGGCGACCCGCGCGGCAAGGATATCGACGCGATGCTGGACTGGATCGAGGGCATCCCGTTCCGCGAGACGCGCAACTACGTCATGCGGGTGTCCGAAAGCCTGCCGATCTTCCGCGCTCGCCTCGGCCTCGATCCGCTGCCGGTGCCGTTCAGCGCCGAGATTCTCGGCAACACGCTGAAGACCCGCCGGAGCGAGAGCAACTAGGGTCGACTATCCGGAAACCCGCTCGCGCCAGAGGGCGAAGAGACCAGCCGCCACGATCAGCCCGGCGCCCAGCGCCACGTTGAGACGCAGAACCTCGCCGAAGACGGTGAGCCCGATGATCGACACGAAGACGAACTGGAGGTAGGCAAAGGGCTGCACCGCGCTCGCCTCCGCCACCTCGTAGCACTTGATGAGCAGGTAGTGCCCGCCGGCGCCCGTCAGGCACAGGCACCCCATCCATATCCAGTCACGCGCCGTCATCGGCTCCCATGCCCAGAGCCCCGCGCCGGTCATCACCACCGCGCCTACCGTACCGGTCCAGAAGAAGGAGGTTGCCGCGCCGTCCTTTTTCGCCGCGTACCGCGTGAGCAGACCATAGAGCGCGAACATGAGCGCCGCGCAGAACGGAACGGCGGCGGCGGGATCGAAGACGCCGACACCCGGCTGCAGGATGATCAGCACGCCCGCGAATCCCACGCCGATCGCCGCCCACCGTCGCCAACCCACGTACTCGCCCAGCACCGGCCCCGAGAGTGCTGCGACGAGCAGCGGGTAGACGGTGAACACCGCGAGGCTTTCGATCAGCCCGACGAGCGTGAATGCGTAGACCATCACGCAGATCTCGGCGGCAAGCAGTACACCGCGGAACCCCTGCAACAGCGGCTGGCGCGTGGCCGCGGCCTTGCGCAACCCGCCGGCCAGCCGCGCCGACACGGTCATCACGAAGGCCGCGAAGAACCAGTAGCGGATCATCACCACCATCAGCGTGTTGTACTCGCCCGCCAGATGGCGCGAGATTCCGTCCTGCACCGAGAAGACGAGACAGGTGGCCACCATCAGCAGGATGCCGAGACGGGTGTTGTTGCCCTGGCTCATGGGGCGAGCACCGCGCGGGTCATGTGGCGCTTGCGGCCGAAGCCGGGCGTGCGGGTGACGGCGAAGCCCGCGGCCTCCAGCCCCCGGCGCACGAACCCGGCCGCGGTGTAGGTGGCGGCCGTGCCACCGGGCACCGTGTGGCGCGCAACCTGCCCCAGCAGGTCCGCACCCCAGAGTTCGGGGTTTTTCGCCGGGGAGAACCCGTCGAGGAACCAGGCATCCGCGCATCCGGACCAGCGCGGCAGGGTCTCGCGTGCATCGCCTTCGATGATGGTCAGCTCCACGTCCGGCGCGCCTCCCAGCGCGTAAAGCGGCAGGCCGGGGTAATGGGCCAACGCGCGCTGGCGATCCTCGGGGTCCATCGGGAAGGCCTCGAAGCTGGTGAACCGGAGACGGCCGGGACAGCCCGCGGCGCGGAACGCCTCCACCGCGGCGAGGAAATTCAACCCGGTTCCAAAGCCCAGTTCGCCGATATGGAATCCGTCGCGGAACCGGGCGGGCAGGTCGTTGCCGTCGAGGAACACGTGGCGCGTCTCTTCCAGCCCGCCCGAGAGGCTGAAATAGGGATCGTCGAAGCGGATGGAGACGGGCACGCCGGTCTCGGTCCACGCAAGTTCTGCCCGCTGGCCTGTCATGGGCTGGTCCTGTATCCGTCTGGTCCGGAACCCATGGGGGAAAGGTGACACCTTGGCAAGCGTGGACGTATCGGTGCGCGGCGCGGGGATTTTCGGGCTTTCCGTGGCCTGGGCCTGCGTGAAGGCGGGCGCGCGGGTTGAGCTGGTGGACCCGGCCGGCGCAGGGGCGGGCGCCTCGGGCGGGGTCGTCGGCGCGCTGGCCCCGCATGTGCCGGAAAACTGGAACGAAAAGAAGCAGTTCCAGCTCGAAAGCCTGCTCATGGCGGAGGCGTTCTGGGCCGATATCGCGGCGCAGGGCGGGGGCGATCCCGGCTACATGAGGTCGGGTCGCGTGCAGCCCCTGGCCGACCGGGCGGCGGTGGACCTGGCGGAACGGCGAGCCGACAACGCGCGCGCGCTTTGGCACGGGGCGGCGACCTGGGAGGTGACGGCGGATGCAGGCGGCTGGGAAGTGGCCAGTGGCTCCGGACGCTACGTTTCAGACACGCTCAGCGCGCATCTGCACCCGCGCAGGGCGTGCGTCGCACTGGCTTCGGCGCTGGCCGCGGGGGGCGTTCCCGTCGTGCCGGAACCGGTGGCGGAAACCCGGCCGGTCGTCTGGGCCACCGGCGCGGCGGGGCGTGTGGAACTGGCGCGCGCAACCGGGCGCTCGGTCGGGCAGGGGATCAAGGGACAGGCGGCGCTCCTGCGGTTGGACCGGTCCGGCTTGCCGCAGCTGTTCGTGGACGGGGTGCACATCATTCCGCACGGTGACGGGACCGTGGCGGTGGGATCGACGACCGAACGGGAGTTCGACGAGCCGCACGGCACCGACGGGCTGCTGGACGACGTGCTGGCCCGTGCGGCGGACGCCGTGCCGGAACTCGCCGGGGCGGAGGTGCTGCAGCGGTGGGCCGGGCTGCGTCCACGGGCGCGTACACGGGCGCCGATGCTGGGACACTGGCCCGACCGGCCCGGCCACTTCATCGCCAATGGCGGGTTCAAGATCGGGTTCGGCATGGCCCCGAAGGTCGGGCAGGTGATGGCCGCGCTGGTGCTGGAGGGGCGCAACGACATCCCGGCGGGATTCGACGTGCGCGACAGCCTGTCGTAGGCTCGAGCGATGAAGAAATGGCCGATTCTCCTGTTTGTCGTGATCTTCGTGGCCGCGATCATCTACCTGAACTCCCACGCCGGTCAGCCTGGGCGCTGATGCGCGCGCGCCAGCAAGGCGGGCATTCGGTCCGGCCAATTCGCCACGTGACCGCCGTAGCGATCTCACACCGTCGCCTCGGCCTCCATGCACATCCTGCCGCCCGGGCCACGGACCCAAAGGCGGTTGCCGGACCGGCAGGCCGTCGCGGTTTCCATGTGCATCAGGGGGGCCGTGGCGCGGAAGCGGAACCCCTTGAGCGGGCCCAGTTCCTCGGTCGCCATGAGGATCAGATGCTGCGCCAGAAGCGGGCCGTCCACCGGGCGGCCGTTCTCGACCGCCAGATCAAGCCCGCCCTCA
>CBDUPF010000220.1:0-7204 GCA_965369035.1 uncultured Aliishimia sp. | reverse complement strand
TCGCCGAGGTGACGAACACCTTCGGGGATCGCCACTCCTATCTCTGCAATCATCCGGATTTGCGACCGATCGAGCCGAGCGATCGCTTGATGGCGGAAAAGGCATTTCACGTGTCTCCCTTCCAGCCCGTCGCGGGCACCTATGAGTTCCGATTCGACATCCGCGAGGATCGCATCGGCATCTGGATCGATTACCGTCAGTCTGATGGCGGGCTGGTCGCGACCCTGACAGGCAAGCGTGCACCGCTGACCAACGGCGTCATCCTGCGCTCGTCGGTGCGGCGTCCCTTCGGATCGCGCCGTGTGCTGGGGCTGATCCACTGGCAGGCGCTGAAGCTCTGGATGCGCAAGGCGGTCTATCGACCTCGCCCTGTTCCGCCGGAGCAGGAAATCAGCCGGAGCTGGTCGACACGCCAGGAGGTGCCGGGCGAATGACCGCAGCATCGCGGCGACTGCCGGCCTACGGGGTCTTTGCCGCATTGCTCGCGGCCGCAGGTTTGCCGATATACATCCACGCGCCGAAATTCTACGTCGACGAATATGGTGTGTCTCTCGCGGCCTTGGGCACCGTTCTGTTCGGACTGCGCCTGCTGGACGTGGTGCAGGATCCGTTGCTCGGGCGGCTGAGCCAGGGCCTTCAGTCGCGGCGCGGCATCGCCGTTCTTGTCGGGTCCTCGATCATGGCGCTGGCGATGTTGGGGCTGTTCGCCGTTACCCCACCCGTGCCGCCGCTGCTGTGGTTTGCATTGATGCTGACCCTCGTGTTCTCTGCGTTCTCCTTCCTCACCATAAGCTTCTACGCGCAAGGCGTGCAGAAGGCCGGTACCCTTGGCCATCAGGGGCATCTGATCCTGGCGCGGTGGCGCGAGACCGGGGCGCTGATCGGGGTCTGCATCGCGTCGATTGCGCCGGTGGTGCTGGGCGGCGTCATGGACCGGCCTTTCGCCGGTTTCGCATTCGCGTTCCTGATCCTCTCCGGGCTGGCCGTGCTGGCCATGCGTGGCGAGTGGCGGGGCGGGAAAACCTTCGCCGGCAACGCGCTGCGCACCGTGCTGGGCGATGTTCAGGCCCGCCGCCTTTTGCTCGTGGCGCTCGTCAATGCGGCACCGGTCGCGGTGACATCGACGTTGTTTCTGTTCTTCGTCGACTCGCGGCTCGACGCGCCGGGGATGGAGGGTCCGCTTCTCCTGCTCTTCTTTCTCAGCGCGGCCTTCGCCGCTCCGGTCTGGAGCTGGCTGGCCGAGCGCCATGGTGTGAAGCCGGTACTGCTGTCGGCCATGGTCCTCGCGGTTCTTGCATTCGGTCTGGCCCTCACGCTTGGCCCTGGTGACTGGCCGATCTTTGCGGTGATCTGCGTTGCGTCGGGTGCTGCGACGGGCGCCGATCTTACCTTGCTGCCGGCTGTCTTTGCCCGGCGCATGGAAGCGATTTCTCCCTCGGCGGCGGCGGGTTTCGGACTTTGGTCATTCGTGTCGAAGTTCACCCTGGCTTTCGCCGCGGTGGCCCTCCTTCCGGCGCTGGACCGGGCAGGCTTCGACAGCAGCGGGGCGGTAAACCCGCCGGCGGCGCTGTATCTGCTGACTCTGCTCTACGCCGGCGTGCCCTGCATTCTGAAACTGGTGGCGATCGCCCTCTGGGCGTCCATCGATCTGGAGGACAGTCAGAGATGAACTCGGTGTTTCTTCTGCTGCTCGGTATGGCGGCCGCTCTCGGCGTCGTCTGGTTCCGTTCCCGGTTCGGGGGCTTCCTGAGTCAGACCCCGGAACATTACTCGCAGGCCAGCGCAGGTCAGTTCGACCTGCGTCGTCACCTGAACGGTCCGGTGGACTGCGAAGGCGTGATCTATGGACCGCTGGGGCGGGTGACCTCCCGGTTCGTGGCGCGCTTCGACGTTTCATGGGACGGGAACACCGGGACCATGGTGGAGCGATTTGTCTACGATGACGGGTCCGAACAGGAACGCGCCTGGCGTCTCTGCCTCGGAAACGACGGCCGTATCCGCGCCACCGCCTCCGACGTGGAGGGAGAGGGTCAAGGCGTTCAGTCAGGCGATTCGGTTCGCCTGACCTACAGGCTGAGGTTGCCGGAAGCATCCGGTGGTCACGTTCTGGACGTCGTCGACTGGATGTACCTCACGCCGAACGGAAACATCATCAATCGGTCCCAGTTCCGGAAGTTTGGTATTAAGGTGGCGGAATTGGTCGCCACGATGCGACCGAATCAAACAGAAGAAAGGCGGGCTGCGTGACGGATTGGGTCGGCAAACGGTATTGGATGGTGGGAGCGAGTGACGGGTTGGGCGAAGCGTTGGCTCATGTGATGAGCCGCGCGGGCGCAGACCTGATCGTCTCGGCGCGAAACGAGGAGAAGCTGTCGGAAGTCGTGGCGGCGCTGCCTGCACACGCAAGTGCCCTGCCCGTGGACATATCCGACGATGAAAGCGTCGCAAGGGCAGCCGGCCAGGTCGGCGAGATCGACGGTTTGGTTCTGACCGCGGGCGCCTATTGGCCGATGAGCGCGCGCGACTGGAACGCCGAACAGGCCGTAACCATGGCCGACACGAATTTCACCGGATTCCTGCGCGTGCTCGGTCAGGTGGTGCCGGGAATGGTCGAACGCGACGCGGGCCACATCGTGCTGACATCCAGCCTGACCGGGTTCCGCGGGATGCCGAAGTCGATCGGCTACACCGCCTCCAAGGCCGGTATCATGTCGCTGGCCGAGTGCATGTATGCCGACTTGCGCGGCACGAATGTCCGTGTGCAGGTGGTCAATCCCGGCTTCGTGCGTACGCGTCTCACGGACAAGAACGACTTCAGCATGCCGTTCATGATGGAGCCGGAGGTCGCCGCGCGCGAGATGTTCGAGCACATGAATTCGGACGGGTTCAAGAAAAGCTTCCCCTTCCTCTTCGCGACGATGATCCGCGGTGCGCAACTCTTGCCGGATTGGGCCTACTACCGGCTGTTTTCCTGATCCGGGCGCTTCGGCGCCGCGCCTGCGGTGCCGCAACGTCTGGCGCAGGGGAACGACTGTACCTTAGCATGTTCAAAGAGGGTGAAGCCGAATCGCCCGGGATTGACGTATGATCCCCCAGACGGAGGTAGCGCGATGGAAGGATTGGAGATTTCGCCGCAGGCCGTGGCCCAGGTGATCCTGATGGCCCGGGAGATGCGTCGTGCGGAGCCGGAGTTGCGCGCTTTCATCGACCGGATGGATACGCAGCAGCAGGCAGAGCTCGTGGCGCTCATGTGGATCGGTCGCGGTGCGTTCGAGCCCGAGGATCTTTCCGAGGCGGTCGCCCATGCGGAGAACGAGGCAACGACACCCTGCGCGGACTACCTCATCGGAACCCCGCATCTGAGCGATCACCTCGAATCCGCGCTCGAAGCCTTTGACATCGACGTGACGGATATCGAGGACGCGTTGATGTAGGTGACCTTTGCCTGCGTCATGACCGGGTAAAAAGCACGACTGGACGACGCGCGCCCGGTGATTCACACGTGTGTCTGTGCGTGATGCCGGTCGGGATGCTCCAGGTGCGGTACTGCATTGAAGAGCACGGGCGACCATGTCCCCCCAACCGGAAACAGGCGGTGCAGGGAACTGTTCATGATGGCGAGTGACAGGTTCGCCATCGCTGTCACGTCGAGCTGCAGGTGCAGCCGCATGGTCATCGCGATGAATCCGCCCGACGTGACCACCAGCGCGGGTCCTTCCCCACGCCGGATATCTTCCAGCACGTCGCGCGTGCGCGCCTCGAAATCGGAGAACCGCTCCGGCGCGCCTTCGATCCGGTTTTCCCGCCATGCTTGCAACAGCACCGGCAGGTGCGTGACGAAGTCCTTGACCCCGATCGGCGCGGGGATCCCCTGTTCCGACTCCAGCGCCTTGGCCATGGTGAAGTACTCCATCTCGTTCAGGCGCGGGTCCTGGACGCATTCGAGGCCGACATCCATCGCCTCGGCGGTTTCCAGGTGCCGCCGGAGCGTTCCGGAATACAGCCGTACATGGGGCGCCTGGTTGTCCCGCAAGTGCGCGCCGAGCCAGGTCGATTGTTGGCGGCCAAGCGGGCTCAGGCGGTCGTAGTCGCCTTCGGTGCGGCCCAGCGAATTGGCCTGTCCATGACGGATGAGGGTGATGTGCGACATGTTCCCCGTTCGATTGTCGTGCTGTCGGCCCGGTCTAGGCCAGCAGCGCGCCGGTGGCCAGAGCCCCGTGAAATGCCGATGCGTCACGGATCATCGTTTCCACGCACGACATGCCGTCCGGTATCGGAAACACCCGTGCCCGATGATGGCGTTGATCCCGTCGTTTGTGTCGGAATCAGCCCTCCAGTACCGTCGGCACGCTTGGTACACCTTCGACACCAACGCGGGAGACATGCGCGATGACGGAGAAGGTGCGGTTCACGCTCGACGGTCGGGAAGTCGAGGCGGAGAAGGGCGTGACGATCTGGGAGGTCGCCCATGGTCGTGGGCTGCTGATCCCGCATCTCTGTCACAAGCCGGCTCCCGGATACCGCCCGGACGGCAACTGCCGTGCCTGCATGGTGGAGATCGACGGCGAGCGCGTGCTGGCCGCCTCCTGCATCCGCGAACCGGCCGACGGGATGGTGGTCAAGACGGCGACACCGCGGGCAGAGAACGCGCGCAGGATGGTTGTCGAGATGCTACTGGCCGATCAGCCGGAACACGAGGTCGCCCACGACAAATCTTCGCACCTCTGGGACATGGCGGAATTGCAGGGGGTGACCGAAAGCCGCTTTCCGACGCTGGAAGTCGAGCGCATACCGTTGCTCGACGACAGCCACGTGGCGATGTCGGTCAATCTCGATGCCTGCATCCAGTGCGGGCTCTGCGTGCGGGCGTGCCGCGAGGTGCAGGTCAACGACGTGATCGGCATGGCGGGGCGCGGGCACGACGCCTATCCGGTGTTCGATTTCGACGACCCCATGGGCGCATCGACCTGCGTGGCCTGCGGCGAATGCGTGCAGGCCTGCCCCACCGGGGCGCTGATGCCCGCGACGGTGACCGATGATGATCAGGTGGGCGACAGCAAGGACTACGACCGCGAGGTTGAAAGCGTCTGCCCGTTCTGCGGTGTGGGATGTCAGGTGTCGCTGAAGGTCAAGGACGGCCGCATCAAGTATGTCGACGGGATCAACGGCCCCGCCAACGAAGGGCGGCTCTGCGTCAAGGGGCGGTTCGGCTTCGACTACATCCACCATCCGCACCGGCTGACGAAACCGCTGATCCGTCGGGACGACGCGCCGCCCAAGGGGCTGAACGTCGATCCCGCCAACTGGCAGGAATTCTTCCGCGAGGCCAGTTGGGACGAGGCGCTGGACGTGGCGGCGGACGGGCTCAAGGGCCGGGGGCGCGAAGTTGCGGGCTTCGGATCGGCCAAGTGCACGAACGAGGAGGCGTATCTGTTTCAGAAGTTCATCCGCCAGGGCTTCGGTCACAACAACGTCGATCACTGCACCCGGCTTTGCCACGCCTCTTCGGTGGCGGCGCTGATGGAGAACGTGGGCTCTGGCGCTGTTACCGCGACCTTCAACGAGATCGAGAACGCCGACGTCGCCATCGTGATCGGCGCCAACCCGATCGAGAACCATCCCGTCGCCGCGACGTATTTCAAGCAGTTCACCAGGCGCGGCGGCAAGCTGATCGTGATGGACCCGCGCGGTGTCGGCCTGCGCCGCTTCGCAACCCACATGCTGCAGTTCAAGCCCGGCACCGATGTCGCGATGCTCAACGCGATCATGGCGACCATCGTGGAGGAGCACCTTTACGACCAGCAGTACATCGAGGCCTTCACCGAGAACTGGGAGGCCGAGAAGGAACACCTGCGGGCGTTCTCGCCTGAAAAGATGGAGAATCTCTGCGGCATCCCTTCGGAAAAACTGCGAGAGGTGGCACGCGAATTCGCGACCGCAAAGCGGGGCATGATCTTCTGGGGCATGGGCATCAGCCAGCATATCCACGGAACCGACAATTCGCGCTGCCTGATCTCGCTGGCACTGATGTGCGGCCATGTGGGGCGTCCCGGCACCGGGCTGCATCCGCTGCGCGGGCAGAACAACGTGCAGGGCGCCTCCGACGCCGGGCTGATCCCGATGTTCCTGCCCGACTACCAGACCGTGACCGACGATGGGGTCCGCGCGGCCTTCACCGACGTTTGGAAGTCGGGGGATTTCTCGGCCGAGAAGGGTCTGACGGTGACCGAGATCATGGATGCGGTTCACGACGGCCAGATCAAGGCGATGTACATTCTGGGCGAAAACCCGGCCATGTCCGACCCTGACGTGGAACACGCCCGTGACGCGCTGGCCAAGCTCGACCATCTGGTGGTGCAGGACATCTTCATCACCGAGACGGCGAACTATGCCGACGTGATCCTGCCGGCCTCGGCGTTTGCCGAAAAGACGGGAACCGTGACCAACACCAACCGGCAGGTTCAGATGGGCCGCCCCGCCGTCCCGCCTCCGGGAGACGCGCGCGAAGACTGGTGGATCACGACCGAACTGGCCCGGCGTTGCGGGCTGCCGTGGGGATACGCGCATCCCTCCGAGGTGTTCGACGAGATGAAGATCAACATGCGGAGCCTAGACAACATCACCTGGGAGCGGCTCGAGACGCAAAACGCGGTCACCTACCCGTCGCTCTCGCCGGAAGATCCCGGCCAGGCCATCGTCTTCGGCGACGGGTTCCCGCGTCCCGAGGGGCGCGCGCGGTTCACGCCCGCCTCGATCATCCCGCCCGATGACCTGCCGGACGCGGACTACCCGATGGTGATGACGACCGGCCGGCAACTGGAGCACTGGCACACCGGTTCGATGACGCGCCGGGCGTCCGTGCTCGATGCGGTGGAGCCGGAGGCGAACTGCTCGCTCCATCCCTCCACGCTCCGAAAGATGGGGGTCGAACCGGGCGAGTTCGTGCGGCTGACCACCAAGCGCGGGTCGATCACGATCATGGCGCGCGCCGACCGGGCGGTGGCACCGGACATGGTTTTCGTGCCCTTCGCCTATGTGGAAGCAGCGGCAAACATCCTTACCAACCCGGCGATCGACCCTTACGGGAAGATCCCCGAGTTCAAGTTCTCCGCCGTGCGGGTGGAGAAGGCCGAGGAGATTGCGGCGGAATGACCCGGGTCTCCTGACCGGGGCAGGGGGGCACGCCTTCGAAGGGGCTGCTTTG
>CBDUPF010000219.1:0-7221 GCA_965369035.1 uncultured Aliishimia sp. | reverse complement strand
CCGGAGCTGACACGTTCGAGTCGTCGAACCGCACGATGCGCATCAGACAGCGTTGCAGCGTTTCGGACTCCTTTTGCGTCATCCCCGCGCGGATGCGCGCATCGAACGCGCGGGCCTCGTCGGCCAGGTCCCGGAATACCGTGCGGCCTTGCCCTGTCAGCGTCATGATCGAGTGGCGACGATCCACCGCAAGTTCCCGCCGGGTCAGGAACCGCTTCTGTTCGAGAGCAGCGACCGCGCGGCTGACCTTGGTCTTGTGGAGCCGTGCCATGTCGCAGATCTGCCTGGCCGTCATGTCGCCATACTGTCCGAGGTGAAACAGAACGCGCCATTCGGTCCGCAGCATGCCGTAGCGTTCCTTGTAGGTTCGCTGAAACTCCCTGCTGACGGTTTCCGCCGCGTGGTTGAGAAGATACGGCAGGAACTGGCGCAGATCGAAATCGTCGGTTTCTTGCATCAATTGCGTTTCCGGGGCTTGTTAGTTACAATTTCAACTAATAACCGGGCAGCGACAGAGGAGACAACCCCATGAAAGATGTGACTCAAGCAGCCCCGCTGACCATGGCCGAAACCCCCGTTGGCACGACGCCCGGCTACATGCCCGGCTGGGCCAATGATTTCGAGACCGAAGCACTGCCGGGCGCGCTGCCGCAAGGCATGAACTCGCCGCAAAGGGTGGAGTACGGGCTTTACGCCGAACAACTCTCGGGCAGCGCCTTCACTCAGCCGGGGCCGGAACGCACGTGGTGCTACCGCATCCGCCCGTCGGTGAAGCACACGCACCGGTTCGAGAAGATCGACCTGCCCTATTGGAAGACCGCTCCCTGCGTCGACGACAACCTGATTTCGTTGGGCCAGTACCGCTGGGATCCGGTCCGTCACGCGGAGGACGGGCTGACCTGGCTCACCGGCATGCGCACCATGACCACCGCCGGCGATGTGAACACGCAAGTGGGCATGGCCGCGCATGTCTACCTCGTCACCGAAAGCATGGTGGACGACTACTTCTATTCCGCCGATTCGGAACTGCTGGTCGTGCCGCAGGAAGGCCGGCTGCGGTTTTCCACCGAGCTGGGCGTGATCGACCTCGACCCGCAGGAGATTGCGATCCTCCCGCGCGGGCTCGTCTACCGGGTGGAAGTGATCGAGGGGCCGGCCCGCGGCTTCGTCTGCGAGAATTACGGCCAGAAATTCGAACTTCCGGGCCGCGGTCCCATCGGGGCGAACTGCCTCGCCAACCCGCGGGATTTCAAGACGCCCGTCGCCGCCTTCGAGGACCGCGACGCCGACAGCACCGTCACCGTGAAGTGGTGCGGCCAGTTCCACGTGACGCGGATCGGGCATTCCCCGCTCGACATCGTGGCCTGGCATGGCAACTACGCGCCCTGCAAGTACGACCTGAAGACCTACTGCCCGGTCGGCGCGATCCTGTTCGACCATCCCGATCCGTCGATCTTCACCGTACTGACCGCGCCCTCGGGCGTGCCGGGGACGGCCAATATCGACTTCGTGCTCTTCCGCGAGCGCTGGCTGGTGGCCGAGGATACCTTCCGCCCGCCGTGGTACCACAAGAACGTCATGTCGGAGATGATGGGCAACATCTACGGCCAATACGATGCCAAGCCGGAAGGTTTCGTGCCGGGCGGCATATCGCTCCACAACATGATGCTGCCGCACGGGCCGGACCGTGATGCGTTCGAGAAGGCGTCCTATTCCAACCTCGGACCCGACAAGCTCGACAACACGATGAGCTTCATGTTCGAAACACGCTTCCCGCAGCACCTGACGGAGTTCGCCGCCAAGGAAGCGCCGTTGCAGGACAACTACATCGACTGCTGGGCGGACCTGGAAAAGAAGTTCGACGGGACGCCCGGTCGGAAGTAATGTGCGGCTCAATGGCGGCCGGAGCCCACGAGGCAATCCGGCCGCGTGGTGAGGAGGATGACGGACATGCCGAGCGCTTTGGCGGATCTGCTTTTCTGGATCGCGGCGTTTGCAGCGCTCTTTTTCCTCTTCCGATATCTGCAGAAACGCAAGAACGACAAGGACTGACATGGCCCTGATGACTGCTTGGGTGGAGAGTGCGAACTCCGCCGAGACACCTTTTCCGCTCAACAACCTGCCTTATGGCGTTTTCTCCCTTGGCGACGGGCCGCGGCTGCTGGGCGTGGCGATCGGGGACCGGATCCTCGACGTGGCCGCGATTGCCAAGTGGCTGCCGGTGGCCGACGGGCTGCTGTCCGATCCGCGCGGGTGGAACGGCGTGATGGAGGCCGGGCCGCAGGTCTGGGCCGATCTTCGCGGCGCGTTGCAGGAACTGCTGGCCGAAGGCAGCCCGGCACGGCCCGACATCGAACCGCACCTGGTGGAGATGGGCGCCGCAACGCTGCACATGCCCTTCACGGTCTGCGAGTACACAGATTTCTACGCGGGCAGGCATCACGCCACCAACGTGGGCACGATGTTCCGCGGGGCGGAAAACGCCCTGCCGCCCAACTGGCTGCACATCCCCATCGGCTACAACGGCCGTGCGTCCTCGGTGGTCGTTTCCGGTACCGATATCCGCCGCCCCTGGGGACAGTTGAAGGGGCCGAACGACAACGTGCCGCGCTGGGCGCCCTCGGCCCGTTTCGATATCGAACTGGAGATGGGGGCCATCGTGGGCCAGCCCTCGAACGGCCCGATCACGGTCGACCAGGCGGATGCCAACATCTTCGGCTACGTGCTGCTCAACGACTGGTCGGCGCGCGACATCCAGGCATGGGAGTACCAGCCGCTTGGTCCGTTCCAGGCCAAGGCCACGGCGACCACGATATCGCCATGGATCGTGACCAAGGCCGCGCTGGATCCGTTCCGTTGCGACACGCCCAAACGGGAAAAGGAGCTGCTCCCGCATCTGCGCGACACCGGTCCCATGCTCTACGATATCGACCTCTCGGTTTCGCTCGCGCCCGAGGGCGGCGACGCGGAACCCATCGCGCGGACCAACTACCGCGAGATGTACTACTCCGCAGCGCAGCAACTGGTGCATCACACCACGTCCGGCTGTCCCATGCGGGTGGGCGACCTTTTGGGGTCCGGCACGATATCCGGCCCTGAAAAGACCAATCGCGGCTCTCTGCTCGAACTCAGCTGGGGCGGCAAGGAGCCGCTGGAACTGGAGAGCGGCCTGACCCGCAGCTTCATCGAGGACGGCGACACGCTTACGCTTCATGGACAGGCCCAGGGCGACGGCTACCGCATCGGCTTTGGCGAGTGCGCCGGCAAGCTTCTGCCCGCCGGCCCCGATCCGTACGCGAAATGACCCGGGCACGTCCCGCGAACTGAACTCACGCCGGCCGGACGCGAGCCCGCCACCGGCACGACAGGAAGGAACGCAAGACCCATGGCCAAAGCCTTTGCCTCCCAGGGCGACATGACCGAGAAGAAGATCACCTTCGAGGAGGTCGGCCCCGGCCTCTGGGCCTTCACCGCCGAGGGGGATCCGAATTCCGGCGTCATTATCGGCGACGACAGCGTGATGATCGTGGAGGCGCAGGCAACCCCGCGCCTGGCAAACAAGGTGATCGAGAAGGTGCGCGAAGTCACCGACAAGCCGATTACCCATGTCGCACTGACCCATTACCACGCGGTCCGTGTCCTTGGCGCCTCTGCCTTCGGTGCGCAGCAGATCATCATGTCCGAGACCGCGCGCGCCATGGTGGCCGAACGCGGGCAGGAGGACTGGGACAGCGAATTCCAGCGCTTCCCACGGCTCTTCGAGGGGCACGAGAGCATCCCCGGCCTGACCTGGCCCACGACCACCTTCAAGGGCCGCATGACGGTCTACCTCGGTCAACGCCGGATCGACATCATGCAGGTCGGGCGCGCGCATACCGCGGGCGATGCGGTGATCCATGTGCCGGATGCAAATGTCATGTTCACCGGCGACATCGTCGAATACCACTCCGCCTGTTACTGCGGCGATGGGCATTTCCACGACTGGCCCGGCACGCTCGAACGCATCCGCGCCTTCGACCTGGACGCCATCGCGCCGGGCCGGGGCGATGCGCTCCAGGGGCGCGACATGGTGAACGCGGCGATCGACTCGACCGCCGATTTCGTGCGCTCGACCTACGCCCCCGCCGCCCGGGTCGCGGCCCGCGGCGGCACTCTCAAGGAAGCCTGGGATGCCGTGCGCGCGGACTGCGACCCGAAGTTTTCCGATTTCGCGATCTACGAGCACTGCCTGCCGTTCAACGTCGCCCGTGCTTATGACGAGGCCCGCGACATCGACACGCCCCGCATCTGGACCGCAGAGCGCGACATGAAGATGTGGGAGGACCTGCAGTCGTGATCGCGGGTCGGCTCGCCTCTGGCAAGTTGCGCGCGCGTGCCTATCATAATGACCTGCAATCCGTCGCGCCCGCAGCGACAAGGGGAGGGTTCGAGCCATCACTGTCACCAAGTGGAAGGAAGCCACGCTCAAGGCGCTCATCGTTCTCGTGCCGACCTACACGATGGCCTACTTCACGGGGCAGATGGTCTGGGTCGTGCCGACGCTTGCGGCCTGCGGGTTCTTCGCCGGAACCATCTCGTTCGACGACAAGACCACGACGCAGCGCGTGGACGAGGACAGCGATGATGGCGGCGCCGGAGATCTGGACGAAACACTCGATATCGGGGTGGATGAAGACGGCAGCAACTGAGGCCGGGCCGCCCCGCAGGGAGGCACTGACATGAACGCGCCGCTCCGCGACCGGTACCCGCTCGCCTTCACGCTCTACCCCTATGCCCGCTCCGCGGATCAGGACGCCGCAGACCCCGTGCGCCACCCGGTCGTCGTGGTGGGCGGCGGTCCCATCGGTCTTGCCACGGCGCTCGACCTTGGTCTGCGCGGGCAGCCGGTCCTGGTTCTCGACGATCACGAGGGCGTGGGGCAGGGGTCGCGCGCGATCTGCTTTGCCAAGCGCACGCTGGAGATCTGCCACCGCCTTGGCGCCGGGCAGGCGATGCTGGACAAGGGCGTCGTCTGGCAGAAGGGCCGCGTTTTCCATGACCGGGCGGAGATCTACGAGTTCGACCTGCTCCCCGAGCAGGGCCATCGCTTCCCCGCCTTCATCAACCTCCAGCAGCCCTATTTCGAAAAATTCCTGGTGGAGGCGATCCACCGCGCCAACGATCAGGGCGCGCAGATCGACATTCGTGGCCGCAACCGGGTTGACGCGGTCACGCCCACGGACGACGGCGTGACGCTCGACCTGATGACGCCCGACGGGCCGTATCGGCTGACGGCGGACTGGCTCGTCGCCTGCGACGGCGCGCGCTCGCCGGTGCGCGACATGCTGGGGCTGGGCTTCGAGGGCCGTGTCTTCGAGGACAACTTCCTCATCGCCGACGTGAAGATGACCGCAGATTTTCCGACCGAACGCTGGTTCTGGTTCGAGCCGTGGTTCAAGTCCGGCGCTTCCGCGCTTCTGCACAAGCAGCCCGACGACATCTGGCGCATCGACTTCCAGCTCGGCTGGGACATCGACCGGCAAAAGGAGCTGAAGGAGGAGAACGTCCGCGCCCGCGTCGATCAGATGCTGGGGCCGGATGTGAGCTACGAACTCGACTGGTGCTCGATCTACACCTTCCAGTGCCGGCGGATGGAACGCTTCGTCCATGACCGGGTGATCTTTGCCGGCGATTCCGCGCACCAGGTCTCGCCCTTCGGCGCGCGCGGGGCGAATTCCGGTGTGCAGGATGCGGAAAACCTGGCCTGGCGGCTCGACCTGATCCTGCGCGGCCTGGCATCCGAAAGCCTGCTGGAGGGTTACGACGCCGAACGCGTGATGGCCGCGGACGAGAACATCCTGAACTCCACCCGCTCCACCGATTTCCTGACGCCCAAGACGCAGGTCAGCAAGACCTTCCGCGACGCCGTGCTCAGGCTTGCCGCCGATTACGCCTTTGCCCGGCCGCTGGTCAATTCCGGGCGGCTGAGCGTGCCGTGCGTCTATCGCGATCTGCCGGGGTTCGGCCCGGATGCGCTGGCCGGCGGCCCCGCCCGGACCCGTCCCGGTGCCCCCTGCCCGGACGCGCCGGTGGGCAACGGGTTCCTGCTGGATCACCTGCGCGGAGAGTTCACCCTTCTTGGGCTGAACGCCGATCTCCCCGAAGGGTTGGAGGCATGCAGCGTCTCGCTGTCCACGGTGCGGCTCGATGCGGATGGCCTGCTGGCCGAGCGCTATCTTGGCGCGTCGTCCCAGGCGGTCTACCTGATCCGGCCAGATCAGCACATCGTGGCGCGCTGGCAATCCTGCGATGCCGACGCCGTGGCCGACGCGATGGGCCAAGTACTGGGTGCATGATGCTGAAAACCGATCCCAATATCTCCGACCCGGATGGCTTTTACGAAGCGCTGATCCGTGCGCATGAGCGCCTGACCCCCGAGGAAAGCGCGGCCCTGAATGCGCGTCTCATCCTGATCCTCGCCAATCAGATCGGAGATGCGGACACCCTGCGCGAAGCCCTGGATGCGGCGCGCAAGTCCGGACGGTAACACCCCGGCAGGCGCCGACCTGATCAGAACGGACGCAGGACCTCGTCCTTGCGCAGGTATAGCGGGTGCTTCGCATACCCCGTCTTGTTCCGGCCGAGGCACATGAAGGGCCGGCAGGCGGCGCTGAGGATCTCGCGTGTTTCGGCCTCGATCCAGGCGAACCGTTCGGGCACGTTGCCTGTCGCCATCACGATCGTCTCGGCCTCGAAAGCCATGCTCAGCAGGACCTGGATGTTGCGAGGGGACCGTGCGACCTCGGCTTCGCGGGGCAGGTCACGCGGCGAAGTGGCGCGCCAGTCAAGGATATTGCCCTTGAGGTAGCGCGAATACCCCCAATCCCGCGCGAAGGTCAGTTCGCGATGGCAGGTCGGATCGGACATCTCGGCATCGGCTACCGATGGGTTGAGGCCGACAAAGAGGATCCCCCGGGGTTCGATGCCGGGCTCCGTCCAGTCCCGGCAGAGACGGTATCGATAGCGTCCGCAGGGCGACATCTGCGCTGAACCGCGCACGCCCTCCGGCAGGGACAGACGTGTCCGGCCACCGGGATCGTGTTGACTATCGGGGGAGGGCGCGGTCATCGGGGACAGGTTCTGACACGAGAGTGTCGGAACCGCAACGACCCGTCCCAGGCTGCCGTCTCATACCAAATTGCATTGATCAGAACCCATGTGCCCAATCGCGTAGTCCGATGG
>CBDUPF010000218.1:0-7229 GCA_965369035.1 uncultured Aliishimia sp. | reverse complement strand
CGAAGCCCGCGAGCCCCATCATGCGCCGTTCGCCATGCGGCTCGACCGCCCATTGCCCGAAGCCCGTGATCTGCCAGTGCCCCGCGTTGCGCAGGAAGGCCCCCCAGGCGCGCGATTCGTCGAGCGGACGCCCGCACACATGGTGTCGAACGTCGCACTGCGCCCAGATATCGGAAAATCGCACGAAATCCTCGGGTCGCATCGACCTGAGTGTCAGTCTTGCCGTTCGAATCGTCGGTATCGCCCGCATGCCTGCTGCACCTCGCTACTGCCTCGATTTTTTTTCAGCATCGTGCCGCGCGTGCGAAAGGATGTCAGCCCCCAAAATGCAGTGGCAGAAAAGGAAACGGCGCCTTCCACAGGTGGAAAGCGCCGCGTCGAAATCCGGTCGGGTCGTGAGGTCAGGTCGCTTCGGAGATGAACTTGACCGCGTCCCCGAAGGTCTGGATCGTCTCGGCGGCGTCGTCCGGAATCTCGATGCCGAATTCCTCTTCGAACGCCATCACCAGTTCCACCGTGTCCAGGCTGTCGGCTCCCAGGTCATCAATGAAAGACGCGTTCTCGGTCACCTTGTCTTCTTCGACCCCCAGGTGATCCACAACGATCTTTTTCACCCGATCTGCGACGTCGCTCATGCTTCAAGTCCTCATTCTGTTTCCGGGCCTTCTGACCCGATGTGGTGCCCCCGGAGCCGGGATGGCATTGTTGTGCCCCGCGGGGCGGTTTCGCCGCGGTCCTCCCACGGGGTCCCCAAGGGTCGGCATCGCCGCGCCGTGGGGTCGAAATCTGCGCCGCCTATAGCACGTTCTGCTAAGATGGCAATACTGGCACAGGGTGCCTCATATCATGGCCATTCCGCCGTTGACGTGCAAGGTCGTACCGGTGACGTAGGCGGCTTCCGGGCTGGCGAGAAACAGCACGGCCGCGGCGATCTCCGCCGGGCTACCCATCCGGCCGGTCGGAATTTGTGCAAGGATTCCGGACTTCTGGTCCTCGGTCAGCTTGTCGGTCATGGCCGTTTCGATGAAACCGGGGGCGACGGCGTTGACCGTGATGCCCCGACTGGCCACCTCGTAGGCGAGGCTTTTGGACATGCCGACCATACCCGCCTTGGAGGCGGCATAGTTCCCCTGCCCCGGATTGCCGGTGGACCCCACGACGGAGCCGATATTGATGATCCGTCCCCAACGCGCCTTCATCATGCCGCGCAGCACGCCCTTGCAGAGCCGGAAGGTCGCGCCAAGGTTCACGTCGATCACGCTTTGCCATTCGTCGTCCGACATCCGCATGAAGAGGTTGTCGCGCGTGATGCCCGCATTGTTGACCAGGATATCGACCGAGCCCATCGCTTCGGCCGCCTGTTTCGGCAGGGCGTTCACGGCCTCCGGATCGGAAAGGTTGCAGGGCAGGACATGCGCGCGGTCGCCCAGTTCGGCAGCCAGCGCATTCAGCGGATCGACCCGCGTTCCCGACAACCCGACTGTCGCCCCGGCCGCGTGCAGCGCCCGTGCGATATCGGCGCCGATGCCGCCCGATGCCCCGGTGATCAATGCGGTCTTGCCCGTCAGATCGAACATGGTTCCTGCCTTCCTCACTTGCCTTTCAGCGCGGCGATGTCGTCGGGTGTGCCGATCGCCATCGTCGCCGTCGTCCGGTCGATGCGCCGGATCATGCCCGTCAGCGCCTTGCCGGCCCCAATCTCCAGAAAGTCCGTCACACCCTGCCCGACCATCCATTCAACGCTTTCGCGCCAGCGGACGGAACCTGTCACCTGTTCGACCAGCAGCGCGCGGATCGTGTCGGGATCGCTCACCGCCTCGGCCCGCACGTTGGCCACCAGCGGCACCTGCGGTGCGCGGATATCAACCTTTTGCAGCGCCTCGGACATCACGTCCGCCGCCGGTTGCATCAATGCGCAATGGAACGGTGCGGAGACCGGCAGCATCACGGCGCGTTTCGCCCCGCGCGATTTCGCCAATTCGACAGCCCGCTCAACCGCCTCCTTGTGGCCGGAGATCACCACCTGGCCCGGATCGTTGTCGTTCGCGGCCTGGCAGACGTGGTCTCCGGTCGCGGCCTCGGCCGCCAGTTCGGAAGCGGCAGAAAAATCCAGCCCGAGCAGGGCGGCCATCGCACCCACGCCGACCGGAACGGCATCCTGCATCGCCTGGCCCCGCGTTCGCAGCAAGCGCGCGGTGTCGGCCAGCGAGATCGACCCGGCCGCACAGAGCGCAGAATATTCCCCGAGCGAGTGACCGGCGACATAGCTCGCCTGATCGAGGCCAGTTCCCTCAGCCTCCATCGCCCGCAGCGCCGCGATGGAGGTCGCCATCAGCGCCGGCTGGGCATTGCGGGTCAGCGTCAGCGCGTCCTGATCGCCCTCCCAGATCAGCGACGACAGGTTCTCTCCCAGCGCGTCATCGACTTCGCGGAACACCTCGGCCGCGGCAGGGTACTGCTCGGCAAGCGCGTGCCCCATGCCCACCGTCTGTGCGCCCTGCCCCGGAAAAACGAAGGCCATGCTCATGCTGCGATCTCTCCCTTGTCCGTTTTTTTACTTGGATACGCGTCCGTCCGTTTGGGCGCAACTGGCCAAGTCGTAAACATCTTTGAGTTCGCAGCAACTCATGGTAGAAATGGATTTGTATCAGGGGAGTCATCGCCTTCTCCGTACTCACGGGGCGACCCAGGATCATGTTTTTTGACGGTTCGACTGCCCACGGCCAAGCGGTCCTTGTGCAGACGCGTGTACTGGACGCCGGCCCCGGCCGGACCAAAGCCCACTCACACCCCGTTGCCGGCTGGCGACGGCGCATCCGTCATCCACGCACGGTCTGTCGTCGCCAGTCGTGCAAGTGACACTGCACCCAGGGTGCAATGACAATAACGCGGATGCCGCTCCCCCAACGCCATCCGCGGGTCAGACCGGACCGCCAGCTGCGCGACTGGCCGCAGAGGTCGAGACCGGTCCCCAGTGCGCCAGCGCCACTCCCCGCGCTGGCGCACGTTCGTTGTGCGGCCAAGACCCGTTGCGTCGGCAAGTGGCGCGGATACATCTGGGTCATTCCACAGGCGCAGCCAAAGGACCTTCGCCATGCCCGCCGCAAATACCGACCAGAGTTACGGCACCGTCGCCAAGCTGTTCCACTGGCTGACGGTGCTCCTCATTCTCACGCTCATCCCTCTCGGGATCATCGCCAACGATCTGCCGCAGGGGACGTCGGACGAGATCGCGCAAAAGGCTTTCCTGTTCTCGCTCCACAAGACGCTGGGTGTCACCACGTTCTTCGTCGCACTGCTGCGTATCGGCTGGGCGATCGCACAGCCCAAGCCGGGCTCATTGAATCCCGATCGCAAGCTCGAACACTGGGCGGCCGAGACGGTGCATTGGCTGCTTTACGGCTCGCTTCTTCTGGTGCCCCTCTCGGGGTGGGTTCACCACGCCTCGACCTCCGGCTTCGCACCGATCTGGTGGCCCTTCGGTCAGAACCTGCCGCTGGTTCCGAAGTCGGAGACGCTGGCGGGCGTGACCGCCGGTCTGCACATCGTCTTCGAACGGGTTCTGGTGGTGGCGCTGCTGCTGCATGTCGCCGGCGCGCTGAAGCACCATGTCATCGACCGTGATGCGACCCTTCGGCGGATGTGGTTCGGACGGGTGTCGCTGCCGCACATCCCGCCGCACAAACGGAACAGCCTGCCGTTCATCTCCGCACTGACGGCGTGGTGCCTGGCCGTGGGCGGCGGGGGGATCCTGGGGCTCTACGCCTCCGATGCCGCACAAACGCCCTCCGGATCGGAACTGGCGGCAGTCGCGTCGGAATGGACCGTCACCGACGGCGCCATCACGTTCGAGGTCATCCAGCTCGGCAACAAGGTCGAGGGCGCCTTTTCCGTGTGGACCGCCGACATCAGTTTCGACCCGGACGTGACAACCGGCAAGGCCGGCGAGACGGAGGTGACCATCTCCATCCCCTCGCTTACCATCGGGTCGGTCACATCGCAGGCGCTGGGCCCCGACTTCTTCGATGCGGAAAACCACCCGGTGGCGACCTACAAGGCCGATATCATGGCCGTGCCGGAGGGTCATGTCGCCGAGGGCACGCTGTCTCTGAAGGGCAACGAGGTGCCTGTGCGCCTGCCATACACGCTCACGCTGGACGGTGACACGGCGTCGATGGACTCACGCATAACGCTCAACCGGCTCGACTTCGGGATCGGCAGCAACATGCCGGACGAGAAATCGGTCGGTTTTGCGGTCGATGTGCGGGTGTCGGTGACGGCAACGCGCGCGTCCGAGTAAGGCGCCGCGCAAGAAAATGCCGCCGGGCGCAGGGCAACGGCGGCATTCCGATCTTCGTGGAGAGACGGGTACGTCACTCGCCGGCGCGCATCGCCTCGATCGAGATCATCACCTCGACCTCATCGCTGATGAACGGCGCGAACGCCCCGAGATCGAAATCGGACCGGGTCAGCGTCGTCGTGGCATCGAACCCGGCCCATTCCCTGTTTTCCACCGGGTGTGTACCGACCTGATTCAGCTTGGCATCCAGAACCACGGATTTCGTGACGTCGTTCACCGTCAGATCGCCGGTGATCAGCGCCGTGGACTCGCCCGTGACCTCGATCCCGGTGGAGGTGAATGTGATCATGTCGCCCTCTTCCGCGCCGAAAAAGTCATCCGACATGAAGTGGTTGAACCGCTCTTCCCAGCCGGTCAGCATGGACATGACCGGCATCGACACCGACACGCTGGAGTTCGCGGGGTCTTCCTGATCGAACATGATCTCGCCTTCGAAGCCCGAAAACATCCCGTAGCCGGTCGAGAAGCCGAGGTGGTTGTAGGAAAACACGATCTGGCTGTGGCTCGAGTCTAGGACGTATGTGTCGGCAGCGCTGGCCAGGCTTGCCGGCAGCGCGAAAGCTGCGGCAAGGACAAGGAATTTCATCGGAAGGATCTCCTGCAAGGGTTGGTTGTGCCGATGCATATGGCGACCCGTCCGGAACCGGCAATTCTTCAGATGGCAACAGGACCTGCGCGTTTATGAACATCACGGGCCTGCACCGAGGCCGCCCCGCTTGCCCCTGTCGGCGTCTCGTGTATAAGGCCGCATCCTTCCGCAACGGATACGAACCGCGCAGTCTCTCGTGGTCGGGCAGCGGAAGGCGTACCGCCCGACCTTTGAAATGCGCCTTGATAGAAGTGGAAACGATCCCATGCCTCTTTACGAGCATGTGATGATCGCCCGTCAGGACCTGTCGAACACGCAGGCCGAAGGGCTCATCGAACATTTCGGCACCGTACTCTCCGACAACGGCGGCAAGCTCGTCGACAGCGAGTACTGGGGTGTCAAGACCATGGCCTACAAGATCAACAAGAACCGCAAGGGCCATTACGCCTACATGCGGACGGACGCGCCCGGCACGGCGATCCAGGAAATGGAACGCCTGATGCGCCTCCACGAGGACGTGATGCGCGTTCTGACCGTGAAGGTCGACGCGCACGAGGAAGGTCCGTCCGTGCAGATGCAGAAACGCGAAGAACGCGGCGACCGCCGTGATCGTCGCTGAACAAGGAGCGTAACCAATGGCCGCAAAACCGTTTTTCCGCCGCCGCAAGGTCTGCCCCTTCTCCGGCGACAATGCACCCACGATCGACTACAAGGACACGCGCCTTCTGCAGCGCTACATCTCCGAGCGTGGCAAGATCGTCCCGTCGCGGATCACCGCAGTCTCCGCCAAGAAGCAGCGTGAACTGGCCCGTGCGATCAAGCGCGCCCGGTTCCTCGCCCTGCTTCCCTACGCCGTGAAGTAAGGAGCAACCCCGATGCAAGTGATCCTTCTCGAACGCGTCGCCAAGCTGGGCCAGATGGGCGACGTCGTCGACGTCAAGCCGGGCTTCGCGCGCAATTACCTGCTGCCGCAGGGCAAGGCGCTGTCCGCGTCGAAAGACAACATCGCCGCCTTCGAATCGCAGAAAGCGCAGCTCGAGGCGCGCAACCTCGAGGGCCGCAAGGAAGCCGAAGCGATGGGCGAACGCCTCGACGGGCAGCAGTTCATCGTGATTCGCCAGGCCTCCGACGGCGGCAACCTCTACGGCTCCGTCACCACGCGTGACGCCGCCGATGCCGCGACCGAAGCCGGCTTCTCGCTCGACCGCAAGCAGGTCATCATCACGCAGCCGATCAAGGCGCTGGGCCTGCACAAGGTCCACGTGACGCTGCACCCCGAGGTCGAGGTGTCGATGCTGCTGAACGTCGCCCGCTCCGTCGAAGAGGCGGAACTGCAGGCGTCCGGCAAGTCGATCCAGGAACTGGCCGCAGAAGAGGAAGCCGCAGCGGAATTCGAAATTCAGGAACTCTTCGAGGATATCGGTGCTGCCGCCTCGGAGGACGAGGAACTGGCCGAATCCGCGGGCGTCGAGACCAAGGAAGAAACGCCGGCGGAGGATGATCGGACCTGATCGTCCGAACCACGCCAGCACCTGTCCACGCAGAAATCCGCCGCACCCACCGTGCGGCGGATTTTTTCTTTTCACGCCCCCGAAGCGCGCGCATCTCGTGCTACTATCAGGCGACTGCCAACAAGATCACAGGAGCCGCGCCATGCCGATCGGATTCACCCGCCGCACATTCCTTGCCAGCACGGCCGGCTTCGCCGCGCTGCACCCGTTTTCCGTCCACGCCGCCGCCGGTCAGGCCCATCTGCGGGTGATGGAAACGACCGACCTGCATGTGCATGTCTACCCGTACGACTACTACGGCGACCGTCCGGTCGACACGGTGGGACTGAGCCGCGTGGCGAGCTTCGTGAAGGAGATCCGGGCCGAGGCGACCAACTCCATGCTGCTGGACAACGGCGACTTTCTGCAAGGCAACCCCATGGGCGACTACATCGCCTACGAACGGGGCATGAAGGACGGCGACATGCATCCGATCATCACGGCGATGAACACCGTCGGGTTCGACGCATCGACGCTTGGCAACCACGAATTCAATTACGGCCTCGATTTCCTGCAAAGGTCCCTCGACGGTGCCGCCTTTCCGGTTGTCTCCGCGAATGTGGCAAGATCGCTCGGCGCCTCGCCCACCGCGGACGAAACCCTGCGCCCGCCTTATGTGATCCTGGATCGGACGCTGACCGACGGCGCCGGCGAGACGCATCCAATCCGGGTCGGCCTCATCGGCTTCGTCCCGCCGCAGATTATGAGCTGGGACCGCCGCCACCTCGAA
>CBDUPF010000217.1:0-7235 GCA_965369035.1 uncultured Aliishimia sp. | reverse complement strand
TCGACGCAGAGCTTCAGGATCTCCGCGCCCATCGCCTCGCAGGTTTCCAGGTCTCCCGGCTTGTTTGCGTCGTAGCAGATCAGAGGATGCATGTTGCCGTCGCCCGCATGGAACACGTTGCCCACGGCCAGCCCGTATTCCCTGGACATCTCCTCGATCCGGCGCAGCACATGGGGCAATTCGCTAACCGGGATCGTCCCGTCGAGGCACATGTAGTCGTTGATCCGCCCGATGGCCGAAAACGCCGCCTTGCGCCCCGCCCAGATCCGCGCGGCCTGGTCGGCGCTTTCTGCTTCCTGCATGGCGACCGGATCATGGGTAGCGGCGATGTCCTTGATCAGGCCGAGCTGATGGTCGATCTCCGCCGGGGAGCCTTCGACCTCCACGATCAGCAGTGCCTCGCAATCGGGATAGCCGGCCTGCGCGAAATCCTCGCAGACCTCGATCAGCATCCGGTCCATGAACTCGATCGCCACCGGCAACACGCCCGCCTTGATGATGCCCGCGACGCAGGCACCGGCGACCTCCGCGCTGTCGAAGGCCAGAAGGACCGGCCGCGCGCCCTCCGGTTTCGGCAGGATGCGCAGAACGGCTTCGGTCACCACGCCCAGCTGTCCTTCCGATCCGCAGATCACGCCCAGCAGGTCGAGCCCGCCGGAATCCAGATGCGCACCGCCCAGTTCCACAACCGTACCGTCCATCTGCACTAGCGTGACCCCCATCAGGTTGTTGGTCGTCACCCCGTATTTCAGGCAATGCGCCCCGCCGGAGTTCATCGCGATGTTCCCGGCAATGGCGCAGGCCAGCTGGCTGGATGGATCGGGAGCGTAGAAGAACCCGTCCTCCTCGACCGCGCCGGTCACGCTCAGGTTGGTGCGCCCGGACTGGACACGGATCACGCGGTTCGGATAATCGACCTCCAGCACCTCGTTCATCCGCGCAACGCCCAGGATCACGCAATCCGCCGTGGGCAGCGCCCCGCCCGCGAGCGAGGTTCCGGACCCGCGCGGCACCACGGGCACGCCCTCCTCGTGGCAGATCCGGAGCACGTCGGACACCTCGCGGGTCGACGTCGGCAGAACGGCCACCATCGGCGGGCAGCGATAGGCGGTCAGCGCATCGCACTCATAGGCGCGGGTTTCGGACTCCTCGTGAATCACGGCATCGGACGGCAGAACCTCCATCAATCGCGAAACCACACGCGCTTTGCGGGCGAGGATCGTCGGGTTCGGCTCGGGCATTTCCATGGGCGCCTCCGTATTGGTAACTTTTTCTTACCAATTTCCACGGTGCTGGGCAAGCGTGAGCAGACACGCGGTCGTGACTCCCGGGCGGCGCCACGACCCGATATGGTCCATCGCATGAAAACACTGACACTTGTCCTGGCACTCGGCGCGGCCCCTGCCCTGGCCGACCCGCCCGTGATCGAGAAGATCGAGGCTCATCGGACCGGCACCGCCTGGCGCTTCGACGTGACGCTGTCCCACGGCGATACCGGGTGGGATCACTACGCGGATGGCTGGCGCGTGCTGGATATGGACGGTGAGGACCTGGGGATGCGGACGCTGTTCCACCCTCATGTGGACGAACAGCCGTTTACCCGATCGCTGGGCGACCTGCGCATCCCGGACGGAACGGCGCAAGTGCAGGTCGAGGCCCGCGACAGCGTCTTTGGCTGGTCGGGCGAACCCGTGGTCTTCACCCTGCCCTGAGGGTTCGAGTACGCTGCGGGTCAGTCTCGATGGTAGGGGCTGCCGGCCAGGATCGACGCGGCGCGGTAGAGTTGTTCGGCCAGCATGACCCGAACCAGCATGTGCGGCCAGACCATCGCGCCAAAGCTCAGCGCGAAATCCGCCGTTTCGCGCAGCCCCGGATCCAGACCGTCGGCACCGCCGATCACCAACGCCAGATCGCCGACACCCCGGTCGCGCCATTCCGCCAGCCGTTGCGCGAAGCGGGGCGAGCTTTCGACCACTCCGCGCTCATCGAGAACGCACAGGATCGCGCCTTCCGGCACCGCCCGCGAAATCAGGGCGGCTTGGGACGCCATTCCGCCACCCTTGCGATCGTCGATCTCGCGCAATTCCACAGGACCGAGCCCAAAGGCCCGGCCCGTCCTTTCGAACCGTTTCAGGTAGTCTTCGGTCAACGCGCGTTCGGGCCCCGCCTTCTGGCGGCCCACGGCGATCAGATGCAGGCGCATGCGATCCGGACGATCTCCGGTCTAGTTTGCGGCGGCCACCGGCGGCTGCCACATCTTCTCCAACTGGTAGAACTCGCGCACTTCGGGGCGGAACACATGCACCACCACGTCGCCCGTGTCGATCAGCACCCAGTCACCGGTTTCCTTGCCTTCGACCCGGACACTCAGACCGAAGCGCTGTTTCAGCCGCTCGGCCAGCTTGTCCGAAATCGCCGAGACCTGGCGTGTCGACCGGCCGGAACCGATCACCATGTAGTCGGCCATGGCCGATTTGCCGCGCAGATCGATCTGCACGACATCATCGGCCTTGTCATCGGAAAGCGAGGAAAGGATGGCTGCCAGCAGGGACTCGCTTGTCACCTCTTCGTGGGAGCCGGTATGGGCCAGGCTACCGCCCGTGACCCGATCATCAGCGGCCAGCGCCGCATCAGCATGAAACGACAGAACTCTGTCCTCCTTGACTTTGGTGCACCGCATGCCCGGTGCGAGCATACGTAGATGGTAGCAACGCGAACGTGACTTTTCAATGAAACCCGCGTGCCGAAAGCGAGACCGTTACATATTCGCCCGAAAATTCAACCGGATTCAACGTTTGCCATATCTGAAAGCGCCACCTAGACTGGAATGCCAGACCTTGGGGAGAACGGACATGGTGCGGCACTCACGATGGTCGGTGCTGGCTTTCGGGATCTGGGGCAGCACCGTCATGGCACAGGAATGGGAGTTGGGCCGCTGGCACCAGGTCGCCGAGACCAGTCCATTTCATACCGAAGACGGTACCTTTTCCTACAGCGCCGGCATCCTGCAGGAAAACGGCCGCTTCGCGCTGATGGTGCTCGGCGACCCGGACGAAGGGGCGCTGGTATCCGTCAACATGCCGATGTCGGAAATCGCGACGAAAATCACGTCGACGCTGGTCATGCCCTCTGGCGCCATTCTCGTGCGGGAGGCGCAGGGCTCGCAGCTTGTCGCCGAGCGCACGCCTGACGGCGAATCCGTCACCTACAGCTTCGGCATCGCACCTGGGGATATCGAGCAGTTCATGGCCGCGCTCTCGTGGCGGGTGAAGGCGGATGGTGTCCAGACGACGATTTCACTCGCCGGCAGCCGCGACGCGATAAGCGCCGCGATCGAAGCCCGCGAAGCCATCTCGGTCGAGGAAGTGACCAGCCACTAGCGGTTGGTGTCACCGGAATTCGAATACCGGGCAGTCGCGTGGAGTGTCCGCAATTCGAAGATGTGCGGCAACAGCACCGCCAGAGTGATTCATATCATATTACTTGTCTTCCATTGCGATGTATCCTCAACTCCGAGTAGTGCCTCGGGCTTCGTGGCAAGACTTGAGGAGGAGACGACTTTGCCAATCGAATACCGCACCAGCCTGGAACTCGACCTTGTGTACGCGCGATGGTGGGGCGAGATCGACATCGAGCAATTCCGACAGAACTTTGCGACTTACCTGGCGGATCGAAACTACAGGGCGGGCCGTCTGGAGTTGATCGACCTGTCGCAGGTCACCCATGTCGACCTCGATTTCCAGCGCGTCCAGGTCATGCTGCGGCAGGTCAACGAACAGATGCCCGGCACCAGGCTTCATACGAAGTCCGTGGTCTGGGCACCCGAAGACGAGACCTACGCCACGGGTCGAATGTACCAGCAGCTTGCCGATTACGCCGGGGGTGTAGCGGTGGACATCTTTCGACGCGAGACGTCCGCGCTCAATGCTTGCGGCCTGCCGTTCAAGTCAATTCGCGAGCTGTTGAACAACGGAAACTTCGTGCCCCCCGATCCGGGCTGAGATCCAGGCTCAGTCGGAAACGGCCGTGGATTTCGATGGCTGCGCGTCGCCCAGCAGGCGAACCTCGCGCTGCGGGAAGGGGATCGAGACGCCGTTCGCCTGGAACGCGTCCCAGAGCGCCAGAAACACGTTGCCCCGGATATTGGTGAGCCCCCCGGTCGGATCGTCGATCCAGAACCGCAGGGTGTAGTCGATACTGGAATCACCGAACCCCACGATATGACAGACCGGCGGATTGTGGTGCAGCACCCGTTTCACGCCCAGCGCGGCGTCGATGGCCAGTTGGCGCACCTTGTGCGGATCGTCGTTGTAGGAAGTCCCGAAACTGATATCCAGCCGCACGAAGCGGTTGGAATGCGACCAGTTCACCACCTGCCCGGTGATCAGATCCTCGTTCGGGATCAGGTATTCCTTGCCGTCCCGCGTGACGACGGAAGCATAGCGCGCGCCCAGCGTCTGGATCCAGCCGAAGGTGTCCCCCAGGGAGATGACATCGCCCGGCTTGATCGACCGGTCGAGCAGGATGATGACGCCGGAGACGAGGTTCGAAACCACCTTCTGCAGACCGAAACCGAGACCCACGCCAATGGCACCGGACAACACCGCGAGTCCGGTCAGGTCGAGGCCGATCGCCCGAACCCCGATGAACAGGGCAAGCGCGTAGAAGATCACCTGCACCGCCTGCACGATCAGCACCTGCATCGAAGGGCTGATCTCCTCGTTGGCCCGCACCCGGTTCGACGTGGTGACGGTGACAAACCGGGCCAGCGCCAGCAGCGCGCCGATGATGACGACGCCCTGGATGACCATGAGGAGCGACAGGCGGAACTCCCCGATCCGCAGAGCGACCGCATCGAGGATGCTGACCGCCTCGTCGGTGACGCCCAGCACGCGCAGCACGACATAGACGAAGACGCCGTAGCGCACGAACAGACGCATCAGACGTGATCGGATCAGGCGGGTGGCAAAGACGACCAGCAACCAGGCCCCGGCCAGAGTGGCGATGACCGACAGCAGATAGGATCGCGAGGGCCATGTGGCCTCACGCATCACCTGGACGACGGTCCAGATCAGAAACACGAAGAATATGAGCCGGAGCCTCTGGTGGATGATCACCAGAACCCGCATCCGCCATGTCGGCCAGCCTTCGCGCGACGCCATCCATTCGCGGATCGGCGGCCCGAAAACCGAACGCAGGATGTGCGCCACAACAAAAAGCGCGATGGCGATCAGAACCTGGTAGGCGTTCCACGGCCTGAGCAACGTGCCGACGAAGACCTCGGTCTGGCTCAGCAGCGACTGCCCGACATCCAGAATGGCCTCCACCGCGTCCTTCAGTTCCGCGTGTTGCGACGGGGGCGGCTCCGTCACCTGATCCTGGGCGGAGGTGTCCGTTTCACCAGCGGTATGATTGGCCATGTCTGCCCGGTTCCTGTTTTTTGGCGAGTTTCGCATGGCCCGGGCCAACGGGCAAGTTCCCTGCCCTTGCAGCGACTCGCGGCTGGATGTATCTGGACGCCCATGGTGAGGATTTTCGACATCAAGGATCGTACGCGCCTGCGCGAGCGGTTTTACGGTGCCAGTCGCTCGGTTCTGGCACGGCTATGACGTCGCGCGCGAATTAACGTCGCGCGCGTATCGGCAATTCAACAGACCCAAGAAACCGAGGGAGAGGACCCATGTCCCCCAAGACACTCTATGACAAGATCTGGGATGCCCATCTCGTCCACGAGGGCGAAGACGGCACCTGCCTGCTCTATATCGACCGCCACCTGGTGCACGAGGTGACGAGCCCGCAAGCCTTCGAAGGGCTCCGCATGACCGGCCGCAAGGTGCACGCGCCCGAGAAGACGATCGCTGTGCCCGACCATAACGTGCCCACCTCGCCCGACCGCGTGAAGGGAATCGAGGACGAGCAAAGCCGGATCCAGGTCGAGGCGCTGGACAAGAACGCGCACGATTTCGGGCTGAAGAACTACTACGAGATGAACGATGTCCGCCAGGGAATCGTGCATATCGTGGGGCCGGAACAGGGCTGGACCCTGCCCGGCATGACCGTGGTCTGCGGCGACAGCCACACCGCGACCCACGGCGCCTTCGGCGCGCTGGCCCATGGTATCGGCACTTCCGAGGTCGAACATGTGCTCGCCACCCAGACGCTGATCCAGTCGAAATCGAAGAACATGAAGGTGGAGATCACCGGCCAGTTGCGCCCGGGCGTCACGGCCAAGGACATCACGCTCACGGTCATCGGCAAGACCGGCACCGCGGGCGGCACCGGCTACGTGATCGAATATTGCGGCGAGGCGATCCGGTCGCTGTCGATGGAAGGCCGCATGACCGTCTGCAACATGGCGATCGAAGGCGGCGCCCGCGCGGGTCTGATCGCGCCGGATGAGACGACCTTCGAATACGTCAAGGGCCGACCCCACGCGCCGAAGGGCGCGCAGTGGGAGGCCGCGCTCGCCTGGTGGAAAACGCTCTATTCCGACCCCGACGCGCATTGGGACAAGGTCATCACCATCGCGGCCGAAGATATCGCGCCGGTGGTCACCTGGGGCACGAGCCCCGAGGATGTCCTGCCGATCACGGCCGAAGTGCCCGACCCCGCGTCGTTCTCCGGGGGCAAGGTCGACGCCGCCCGCCGGTCGCTGGAATACATGGGGCTGACGCCCGGCACGAAGCTCAGCGACATCGCGATCGACACGGTCTTCATCGGATCCTGCACCAACGGCCGGATCGAGGACCTGCGCGCCGCCGCCGAAGTGCTGAAGGGCAAACGGGTCAAGGAAGGCCTGCGCGCCATGGTCGTTCCAGGCTCCGGCCTCGTCCGGGCACAGGCCGAGGAGGAGGGGCTCGCCGATATCTTCAAGGAGGCCGGATTCGAGTGGCGCCTTGCGGGCTGCTCCATGTGCCTCGGCATGAACCCCGACGAGTTGAAACCGGGCGAGCGCTGTGCGGCGACATCGAACCGCAACTTCGAAGGGCGCCAGGGACGCGGCGGACGCACGCACCTGATGTCCCCCGCCATGGCCGCCGCAGCTGCGGTCACGGGCAGGCTGACGGACGTGCGAGAGTTGAGCTGATGCGCCGCCGGGTGCGCATGTACCTTGCGCACCCGCCTCAAAGGATCCGCTGATGCGCCGTAGATCGTTCCTGTCGCTGCTCGGAGCTGCCGTAGCCGCTCCGGCCATACCCGCATTGCCCGCCCCAGCTGCGGCGGCGAAGCCCGAG
>CBDUPF010000216.1:0-7245 GCA_965369035.1 uncultured Aliishimia sp. | reverse complement strand
GCACGATCACGCCCATCGCGGCAAAGGCTCCCGCGATCACGTCGTCCAGCATCACGCCCAGCGGACCGCCGCGCCGGTCGGCCCAGCCAACAGGTCCGGGCTTCCAGATGTCGAACAGGCGAAAGAGCAGGAAGGCCGCCACCCATCCGGGCCAGAGCCTCAGGATGTCGATCCCCATGGACCAGGCCGAGTAGCTGAGCGGGATGATCGCGATCCACTGGCCTACAAGCTCGTCGATGACGATTTCGGACGGGTCTTCGTCCTCCGTGCCGCGGGTCATCCGCTCCGTCGCCCACCATCCGGCCGCGAAGGCGGCAAGGAGGCAGATCAACAGCAGGGGAAATCCGCCCACCACGTGAAGAAGCCAGGCCCAGGGCAGGGCGACGAGCGATCCGAACGTGCCGGAGGCGGGCCGGATGTAGCCGACGCCGAACATCGTGCCGATGATCCGCGCGGCGCTCACGCCGCCACCAGCGTGCAGGTCGCGATGCAGGCGATCCCTTCGCCGCGGCCGGTGAACCCGAGACGTTCGGATGTCGTGGCCTTGACCGACACCCGGTCCGCCCCGATCCCCATGATCGCCGCGAGGCTGTCGCGCATCGCCGCCGCGTGGGGGCCGATCTTCGGTGTCTCGCAGATGATCGTGCAGTCGACATTGCCCGGTGCGAACCCGCGGTCCGCGGCGAGTGCCACCGCGTGGCGCAGGAAGGCCTCGCTCGCGGTGCCCTTCCATTGCGGGTCGGACGGGGGGAAATGCTGACCGATATCGCCCATGGCCAGCGCGCCATAGATCGCATCGGTGACGGCGTGCATCGCGACGTCGGCGTCGGAATGGCCCACAAGCCCGTGGGAATGCGGGATGCGGACACCGCAGAGCGTCACGTGATCGCCCGGCCCGAAGGCATGCACGTCGAATCCGTTGCCCAGCCTGATGTTCATGCCATTCCGATCGTTGCGCCGCAGGATCGACGCGGCCCGCTCGAAGTCGCCGGGCAGCGTGATCTTCAGGTTGTCTTCATCGCCCGGGACGATGGCAATCTCAAGCCCGGCGGCCCGCGCGACTTCCACATCGTCGGACGCGCCACCGGGATGGATGGCGTGGGCGGCGCGGATGGCGGCATAGTCGAAGCCCTGCGGCGTTTGTGCGCGAAACAGCCCTTCGCGCGATTGCGTGCCCGTCACCCAGGATCCGGACCCGGTCCAGAGCGAGTCGGTGACCGGCAGGGCCGGGGCCGCGGCTGCAGCCTTTTCCAACGCGTCGACTACGGCCGTTATCGTTTCGTCGGAGACGCAGGGCCGCGCCACGTCGTGAATCAGGACCCGGGTCACCTCGTGATCCACCAGCGCTTCGAGCCCGGCGCGCACGCTTGCCGCCCGGTCCGCACCGCCTTCCACCACGAGGTCGGAGGGAATGCCGGCGTTCCGGTTCAGATCCTCGGGATGCAGGACCAGCACGGTCATGTCGATGGCGGGGTGATGCCGGAACCGGCCCAGCGTGTGTGTCACGACCGGCTGCCCGGCCAGCGTCCGCCACTGCTTGGGCGTGGCGCCACCTGCACGGGTGCCGCGGCCTGCGGCCAGGATGATGGCAGCTGTCCTTGAGTGAGGCATATGTGTCTGTCAGTCCGTCGGTTCGAGGGATCGTTGCGGGTAATACCCCTGGTTGATGCTCAAAAATTATGCAAATGCCGAAATTCTGCCACCACGCTGCTACCGGCGCTGTTGAAGCCCACGCACCTTAACGCTACCCAAAATCCAAGGACAGCCCAAAATCGAACCCAATGATCACCCTGCATGATGTAACCCTTTCCCCGCCCGTCGCTCTCGCGCCGATGGCTGGCATCACGGACCTTCCCTTCCGGAAGCTCGCGGCGTCCTTCGGCGCGGGTCTCGTCGTGTCGGAAATGGTCGCCAGCTGCGATGTGATCAACGCGCGGCCCGGCACGCGGGAGAGGGCGGAACTGGCGCTTGGCGTCGAAGGCTCCGCCGTCCAGCTGGCCGGGCGCGAGGCGGAGCCGATGGCGGAGGCCGCGCGGATGGTCGAGGGCCAGGGCGCGCGGATCATCGACATCAACATGGGCTGTCCGGCGAAGAAGGTGACCAACGGATATTCGGGCTCCGCGCTGATGCGAGACCTCGATCATGCGCTGCACCTGATCGAGGCTGTGGTGGAGGCCGTGGATGTTCCGGTCACGCTCAAGACGCGGCTGGGCTGGGACGACGGAATGCTTAACGCGCCCGAACTCGCCCGCAGGGCGGAAGGCGCGGGTATCGCCATGATTACCATTCACGGCCGCACGCGTTGCCAGTTCTACAAGGGCCGGGCCGACTGGGACGCGATCGCCGGGGTCAGGGAGGCGGTGGGCATTCCGGTTCTGGCCAATGGCGATATCACGAATGCGGACACCGCGCGCGCGGCGCTGGACCGGTCCGGTGCGGACGGCGTGATGATCGGTCGCGGTGCGCAGGGCCGCCCGTGGCTTTTGGCCGAAGTTGCCCATGTGCTCTGGCAAACGCCGGCGCCTTGTGTTCCGACCGGTCGGGCGCGCGCGGAGATGGTCGCGGGGCACTACGACGAGATGCTGCGGTTCTACGGCCGTACGATGGGCGCGCGTTGTGCGCGCAAGCATCTGGGCTGGTACATGGACGATGCCGGGACACCTGCCGATCTGCGCCGCGCGGTGCTGACGGCCGCGTCGCCCGCGGATGTGTTCCGGTTGATCCCCGAGGCGCTTGCCGCGGGGACCCGTCAATTCGAAAGGGCAGCAGCATGAGCGGGGCGGATTTCGACCTTTGGGCGTCGCTGCCGGTTCCGGCGGTCCGGATCGACTCGGAAGACCGGATTTCGGACATCAACCCGGCTGCCGAAGGGTTCCTGAACAGCTCGGCCCGTGCGATGCGCGGCACCCCGGTCTGGGATGCAATCGCCGTCGATGCGCCGCTGGAGAAGGCGTTCCAGCGGGCGCGGGACAACGGAACGCCGCTGTTCGTCAACGATGTGGATGTGGGCTCGGGCCAACGCCCCCCGCTGCAATGCGCGCTGCAGATCGCCCCGCTTGTCGGCGTGAAGGACGAGATGCTGATGATGATCTCACCGCGCGAACTGGCCGGGCGCATGACGCTCAACCATTCGGTCAAATCCGCGGCGCAATCGGCCATCGGCATGGCCGAGATGCTGGCTCACGAGATCAAGAACCCGCTGGCCGGCATCACCGGCGCGGCCCAGCTTCTGAGCATGAACCTCAAGTCCGACGACCTGGAACTGACCGACCTGATCGTCGCCGAAAGCCGCCGCATCGTGAAGCTGCTGGAGCAGGTGGAGCAGTTCGGCAACCTCTCCACCCCCGACCTGCGCCCGATCAACCTGCATGACGTGCTGGACCGCGCGCGGCGTTCCGCGCTGCTGGGGTTTGGCGCGAACATGAAGATCGTGGAGGACTACGACCCCTCGCTGCCGCTGGCGCTGGCCGATCCCGATCAGCTGCTGCAGGTGATCCAGAACCTGCTCAAGAACGCGGCGGAGGCTGCGGGGGACAAGGGCGGAACCATCTGGCTGCACAGCTTCTTCGAGCACTCGTTCCGACTGCGGCGGTCGGACGGCACCGGTCAGTCCCTCCCGCTGCAGATCGAGGTGATCGACGACGGCCCGGGCCTGCCGGAGTCCATTCGCGAGGATATCTTCGATCCCTTCGTCTCGGGCCGGGAAAACGGCACCGGGCTGGGGCTGGCGCTCGTCAGCAAGATCATCTCGGACCACAATGGCTGGATCTCGGTGAACTCGGTTCCGGGCCGCACGGTCTTTCGGATTTCGCTGCCGCGCGCGGCAGGCACACCCTATATCGCGGAGTGACCCATGGACGGAACGGTACTTGTCGCAGACGATGATCGCACCATTCGCACGGTGCTGACCCAGGCGCTGACGCGGGCGGGGTGCCGGGTTCATGCGACCTCCAGCCTGACCACGCTGATGCGCTGGGTGGGCGAGGGCAAGGGCGACGTGGTGATCTCGGACGTGATCATGCCCGACGGCAACGGGCTGGAGATGCTGCCCAAGATCGCGCAGGATCGTCCCGGGCTGCCGGTCATCGTGATATCCGCGCAGAACACGATCATGACGGCGATCCAGGCGGCGGAGGCGGAAGCCTACGACTACCTGCCGAAACCGTTCGACCTGCCCGAACTGATGAAGCGGACGGCGCGCGCGCTCGAACATCGCAAGAGCGTGCCGCGGTCGGCCGAAGAGGAAGAACCGGACCGCCCAGAGGAATTGCCGCTGGTCGGCCGCACCCCGGTCATGCAGTCGCTCTACCGTGTCGTCGCGCGGGTCATGAACACCGATCTGCCGGTGCTGATCTGGGGTGAGAGCGGGACCGGAAAGAGCCTGATCGCGCGGGCCATTCACGACTTTTCCGATCGTCGCACATTGCCGTTCGTGGCCACCAACGCGACCGACCTGCGAGAGCTTGAAGGCCCCGCGCGGGTGCTGGCCCGCGTCAAGGGGGGCACGCTTCTGATCGAGGAAATCGGGGACATCCCGCCGGAGATCCAGGCTCGCATCGTGCAGATGATGGATGCGCCCGGCGAATACGTGCCGCGCTTTCTCGCCACCAGCCAGACCGATCTGAGCAAGGCGATGGAAGACGGCAAGCTGCGCAAGGATCTGTTCTACCGGCTGAGCGGTGCGACGCTCGCGGTCCCGTCCTTGCGCGAGCGGGTGGACGATGTCGAATTGCTTGCCGAACATTTCCTGTCGAAGGCCGAGAAGAGTGGCGGCGCCCCGCGGAAAATGTCGCCCGCCGCCGTCGAGGTCCTGCGCGGCTACAGCTGGCCCGGCAACGTGCGCCAGCTCGAAAACGCGATCCGCCGGCTCTCGCTCACCAGTCGTGAACCGGAAATACCGGCAAGCGAGGTGGAGCAGGTCCTGGGATCCCAGCCCGACCTGGAGCCCATCCGCGGGACCGCTGCCGCGTCCGAGAAACTGGGTGCTTCGGTCGAAAGGCATCTGCGCCGGTATTTCGACCTGCACGGGAACATGCTGCCGCCCTCGGGGCTTTACGCCCGAATCCTTCGGGAAATCGAACTGCCTCTGATCGAGATCGCGCTCGAGGCGACCGGCGGAAATCAGGCCAAATGCGCCGATCTGCTCGGAATCAACCGAAATACTTTACGCAAGAAGATCACCGACCTCGATATTCAGGTGACACGCCGCCGCAAATTGATGTAAAACCGCCACAGAAACCGTGGCAATCGGGGGACACTCCGAAAAAGACCACGAGATATGGCGGTCAGGCGCGAGCAGCGCCACAAATGCGGTGGTTAGCGCGTGGCAACCCAGACACGAGACTCCCGATGGATGCGCCTGGGGCGTCTGCGCCGTGCGCGCCGCCTGCGCAACGCCGCCACGCTGGGCCTCGTGGTCCTGGGGCCTGTTCTAGCCGTCTCGACGTTCCTGGTTCTCGGACCTCTCGACCAGGGTGCCACGGCGCTGTCGCTGCGGCTGATCCTGCTGGCGGATCTGGTCTATGTCCTGGTCGTGGCGGCGCTGGTTCTGGGCTCGATTGCGCGCGCGATCGCCGCGCGGCGGGCCAAGTCGGCGGGCTCGCGCCTGCATCTGCGGCTGACCGCGGCCTTCGCGCTGCTGGCGCTGATCCCCACGGTGATCGTCGCCGTGTTCGCCGGTCTCACCATCAACATCGGACTGGAAGGCTGGTTCTCCGAACGTGTCCGGCAGGTGGTGGGCAGTTCGCTGGCGGCGGCGGAGGCCTATGAGAACGAACAACGCGAAGATCTCGAGGAGGACGCCCGCGATCTCGCCCGCGCGCTGGAGGAAGCGCGCCGCATCGACGCCTATGTCTCGGACGGCGAATTGCTGGTGCAGGGACAGGCCGCGATTCAGCGGGGGCTGCGCGAGGCGTACCTGATCGATGGCACGGGACAGATCCGGGCGCGGGGGCAGGGGTCCTATCTCTTCAACTACGAGGAACCGAGCCCGGAGCAGATCGCGCAGGTCGACGACGTGGGCGTGGTGATCATCGAGGACTGGGCCCATAACGAATTCCGCGCGCTGGTGCGGCTCAACACCTTCCTCGACCGGTACCTCTATGTCAGCCGGGACGTCGATGGCGAGATCCTGTCGCTGCTCGACGAAACGCAGGAGACGGTGCGGCTCTATGAACAGCTCGAAAGCGAGCGCGGGCGCGTGCTGTTCGAATTCGGACTCCTCTACCTCGGTTTCGCGCTGATCCTGATCCTGGCCGCGATCTGGGCCGGCATGTGGTTCGCCGAAAGGCTGTCAGGCCCGATCGGGCGCCTGACCGGCGCGGCGCAACGCGTCGGCACCGGCGATCTGGACGTGCGCGTGACCGAAGAAAACGGCGACGACGAGATCGCGATGCTGGGCCGCTACTTCAACCAGATGACGCGGCAACTGAAGGCGCAGCGAGAGACGCTGCTCGACAACACCCGCCAGATCGAACGGCGGCGAAGACTGTTCGATTCCGTGCTGACCTCGGTCACTTCCGGGGTGGTGGGGCTCGATGCGAAGGGTCGGATCACCTTCGTCAACCGCTCTGCCGAACGGCTGCTCGACTGGCGCGAGGAGCAGCAGGACGTGAACCTGCAGGTCGCGATTCCCGAGTTCGGCCCGCTCTTTGACGAGTTGAGGGCCAGCCGCACGCAGGTCGCGCAGCGGGAGGTCAAGGTGTCCCGGCAGGGACGGCAGGAAAACCTGCTGGTCCGCATGGCCACGCGGCGCAGCGACAAGGGGCGGCTCGAAGGTTACGTGGTGGCCTTCGACGACGTGACCGACCTGGTGAGTGCCCAGCGGATGGCCGCCTGGGGCGACGTGGCCCGCCGGATCGCGCATGAGATCAAGAACCCGCTGACGCCGATCCAGCTGTCGGCCGAGCGCATCAAGCGCAAGTTCGCCCCCCAGGTGGAGGAGCGCGAGCGGCTGGAGCAGATGACCGACGTGATCATTCGCCAGACCGGCGATCTGCGGCGCATCGTCGACGAGTTCTCCAAGTTCGCGCGCATGCCGGAGCCCGACCGCCAGATGCAGGACCTCGTGACGCTGGTGCGCAACGCGGTGACCTTGCAACGCCAGGGGCAGCCCGGGGTCAAGATCGTCGCCGATCTGCCCGATGCGCCGGTGCAGGCGGACGTGGACGCGACGATGATCGGTCAGGCCTTGACCAACCTGATCAAGAACGCCGGGGAGGCCATTGAAAGCCTGAAGGAAAAGGG
>CBDUPF010000215.1:0-7248 GCA_965369035.1 uncultured Aliishimia sp. | reverse complement strand
GCGAGATCAACACGCTGAAGGGCAACGTCAACTGGATGAAAAGCCACGAGATCCGTATGGCGTCCGCGACGTTCGGTGACATGGCCGAGGACATCAAGCCGATCGTCCCGCAGGGATCTTCGGACAGTGCGGCGCTCGATTCCGTCTTCGAGGTTCTCGTGCGTGCCGGTCGAAATGCGCCGATGGCCAAGACGATGCTGGTGCCGGAAAGCTGGTCCAAGCAGGCGATCGAACTGCCGCCCGCCTGGCGCGACATGTACTCCTATTGCAACTCCGTGATGGAGCCGTGGGACGGCCCCGCGGCGTTGGCGATGACCGACGGACGGTGGGTCTGCGCGGGGCTCGACCGGAACGGACTGCGCCCCATGCGGTATGTCGTGACCAAGGACGGGATGGTGATCGCCGGGTCCGAAACCGGCATGGTGCCGCTCGACGAAGCGCGCGTGGTCGAGAAGGGTGCGTTGGGTCCCGGGCAGTTGCTGGCCATCGACATGGGCGAGGGCAAGCTCTACCACGACACCGAGATCAAGGACCGGCTCGCGGCCTCCCAGCCCTTCGGCGAATGGGTCGGCAAGATCAACGAGCTTGACGAAACCCTTGCCGGCGTCACCGAACGCCCGGTTTTCGAAGGCGCGGAATTGCGCAAGCGGCAGATCGCGGCGGGGTACAGCATCGAAGAGCTGGAACAGATCCTGGCACCCATGGCCGAGGACGGCAAGGAAGCCATCGCGTCGATGGGGGACGACACACCCAGCGCCGTGCTGTCCACCAAGTACCGCCCGCTCAGCCACTTCTTCCGGCAGAACTTCAGCCAGGTGACCAACCCTCCGATCGACAGCTTGCGCGAATTCCGCGTGATGAGCCTCAAGACGCGGTTCGGCAACCTCAAGAACGTGCTCGACGAGGATTCGAGCCAGACCGAGATCATCGTCCTCGACAGCCCCTTTGTCGGCAATGCCCAATGGCAAGAGGTGATGAACGCCCTGAACGCCGACCTGAAGGAGATCGACTGCACCTTCGAACCGGGCGAAGGCGCGCTCAACGCGGGGCTCGCCCGGATTCGGCAGGAGGCCGAGGAGGCGGTGCAATCGGGTGCCGGGCATATCGTGCTGACCGATCACCTGTCCGGTCCCGGCAAGGTGGCGATGCCGATGATCCTGGCCACGAGCGCCGTGCATTCACATCTGACGCGGCACGGGCTGCGCACCTTCTGTTCGCTGACCGTCCGGTCGGCGGAGTGCATCGACCCGCACTATTTCGCCGTCCTGATCTCCTGCGGGGCGACCATCGTGAACCCCTACCTGGCGGAGGATTCCATCGCCGACCGGATCAAGCGCGGCCTGATCGACGGATCGCTGACCGTGGCGATGTCACGGTACCGCAACGCCGTCGACCAGGGCCTGCTGAAGATCATGTCCAAGATGGGCATCTCCGTGATCTCCTCCTACAGGGGAGGGCTGAATTTCGAGGCGGTGGGGCTGAGCCGGGCAATGTGCGCCGAGTACTTCCCCGGCATGACCTCGCGGATTTCCGGCATCGGCGTCAGCGGGCTCCAGGCCAAGGCGGAGGAGGTCCATGCGAAAGGCTGGACATCCGGGCTCGACGTGCTGCCCATCGGCGGCTTCTACAAGGCACGGAAATCAGGCGAGTCCCATGCCTGGGAGGCGACGTCCATGCACATGCTGCAGATGGCGGTGGGCAAGGCGTCGTACCAGCTCTGGCAGCAGTATTCGGCCAAGATGCGGTCCAACCCGCCGATCCACCTGCGGGACCTGATGGACATCAAGCCGCTCGGCCCCGCGGTTCCGCTGGAAGAGGTGGAGAGCATCACCTCGATCCGCAAACGCTTCGTCACGCCGGGCATGAGCCTCGGCGCGCTCAGCCCCGAGGCGCACAAGACGCTCAACATCGCGATGAACCGGATCGGGGCGAAGTCGGATTCGGGCGAAGGCGGCGAGGATCCGAAGCACTTCCTGCCGGAACCCAACGGCGACAACCCGTCTGCCAAGATCAAGCAGGTCGCCTCCGGCCGTTTCGGCGTGACGGCGGAGTATCTGAACCATTGCGACGAGTTGGAGATCAAGGTGGCCCAGGGCGCCAAGCCCGGCGAAGGCGGACAGCTGCCCGGCTTCAAGGTAACGGAGATGATCGCCAAGCTGCGCCATTCGACGCCGGGCGTGACGCTGATCTCGCCGCCGCCACACCACGACATCTACTCGATCGAGGACCTCGCGCAGCTGATCTACGACCTCAAGCAGATCAACCCGCGCGCGAAGGTCTGCGTGAAGCTCGTGGCGCAATCGGGCGTGGGCACGATCGCGGCGGGCGTGGCCAAGGCCAAGGCGGATGTCATCCTGATCTCCGGCCACAATGGCGGGACGGGCGCGTCACCGGCGACCTCGATCAAATATGCGGGCCTGCCCTGGGAAATGGGCCTGACCGAGGCGCATCAGGTTCTGTCGATGAACCACCTGCGGAACCGGGTCACGCTCAGGACCGATGGCGGGTTGCGCACGGGCCGCGATATCGTGATGGCGGCGATGATGGGGGCCGAGGACTACGGCATCGGGACCGCGGCGCTGATCGCGATGGGCTGCATCATGGTGCGGCAGTGTCAGTCCAACACCTGCCCGGTCGGCGTCTGCACGCAGGATGAACGGCTGAGGGCGAAGTTCACCGGGACCGCCGACAAAGTGGTGAACCTGATTACCTTCTACGCCCAGGAGGTGCGGGAAATCCTCGCCCGGATCGGCGCGCGCAGCCTCGACGAGGTGATCGGGCGGGCCGACCTTCTGAGCCAGGTCAGCCGCGGGTCCGCTCACCTGGACGACCTCGACCTGAACCCCATGCTGATCACCGTCGATGGGGCCGCCGACATCGTCTATGACCGCAACAAGCCGCGCAACGCGGTACCCGACACGCTGGACGCCGAGATCGTGCGCGACGCGCAGCGGTTCCTCGAGGATGGCGAGAAGATGCAGCTCTCCTACGCGGTGCAGAACACGCACCGCACGGTCGGCACGCGGATTTCGAGCCACATCGTGAAGCGCTTCGGCATGAACAACAGCCTGCAGCCGGACCACCTGACGATCAAACTGACCGGATCGGCCGGTCAGTCGCTGGGTGCCTTCGCCGCACCCGGGCTGAAGATCGAAGTGTCGGGAGATGCCAACGATTACGTCGGGAAGGGGCTGTCGGGCGGGACCATCGTCGTGCGTCCGCCCATGTCCTCGCCCATCGTGGCATCCGAGAACACGATCATCGGCAACACCGTGCTTTATGGCGCAACCGCGGGCTATCTCTTTGCCGCGGGCCGGGCCGGGGAGCGTTTTGCCGTGCGGAACTCGGGCGCACATGTGGTGGTCGAGGGATGCGGGTCGAACGGGTGCGAGTACATGACCGGCGGCGTGGCTGTCATCCTGGGCCAGATCGGCGCGAATTTCGGGGCCGGCATGACCGGCGGAATGGCCTATCTCTATGACCCGAACGGCGATACGCGGCGGCTCATCAACCTGGAAACGCTGACCACTTGCCCCGTGACCCATGACCATTGGCGGTCCGAACTCGAAATCCTGCTGGAACGGCATCTTGAGGAGACCAACAGCCGCAAGGTGGCCGAGATCCTTCAGAACTGGGACATGGAGCAGAAGAACTTCCTCCAGATCTGTCCCAAGGAAATGCTGGACAAGCTGCCGGTCCCGCTGGGCATCGAAAACGAGGCGGTCCCCGCCGAATAAGCCGCCCGACATGCAGGCGAGGCCCTCTTGCGGGGCCTCGCATCGCGCATTCTCACGGTCTATACCGGGGCCCATGGCAAGAACGAGCAGCGCCACAAGATCGAAATCGCGAAAAACGTCCCGGGTCCGACCCGGGCGCGTTCTGCTGCGCTGGGGCCTGCGGGCCGTCGCGGTCGCCTTCCTGCTGGCCGTGGTGCTGGCGATCCTGTGGGGAACCGTCAACCCGCCGACCACCTGGTACATGATGGGCGAGAAGCACCGGCTGGGCGCGGTCGAGCAGACCTGGACCCCGATGGAGCAGATCGCACCGGTCATGGCGCGCTCCGCCGTGGCGGCAGAGGATGCGAACTTCTGCCTGCACTGGGGGTTCGACATGGTCGCCATCAGGGCGGCGATCGAATCCGGCGGCGACCGGGGCGCCTCCACCATCAGCCAGCAAGTGGTGAAGAACGTCTACCTCTGGCACGGCCGCAACTGGACCCGCAAGGCGCTCGAAGCCGTGATGACCCCCTTGGTCGAAGCGCTTTGGTCCAAGCGGCGCATTCTGGAGGTCTATCTGAACGTGGCCGAGTTCGATGCGGGCATTTTCGGTATCGACGCGGCCGCACGGCACTACTTCGGCGTGGCGCCGGCTGATCTGACTCCGGATCAGGCCGCACGCCTGGCCGCGATCCTCCCCGCTCCCAAGGACCGTTCGGCGTCGAAACCGTCGGATTTCGTCCGCAAGCGTGCCAGATCGATCCGCGACGGCGCCGCGACCATCGCCGCCGATGGGCGGGCGAAATGTTTCGAGGATTGAAAATCACCCGCTCGCGTTGCATTGAGACACAAACCACCCCGAGAGATCCCGAACATGGCCAAGCTCTACCACGTCCCTCTGTCGCCGTTCTGCCGCAAGGTGCGGCTCGTGCTGGCGGAGAAGAAGATCGAGGTGGAACTGATCGAGGAGCGGTATTGGGAACACGACCCCGACTTCATGAAGCGCAACCCGGCGGGCAAGGTGCCGGTCCTGAGGCTCGACGGGATCACGATGGCCGAAAGCACACCGATCTGCGAATACATCGAGGAAACGCGGCCCGATCCCGCGCTCCTGCCGTCGGATCCGGCCGCTCGGCTTGAGGTGCGGCGTCTCATCGGCTGGTTCGACGACAAGTTCCATCGCGAGGTCACGTCCAAGCTGCTCTACGAGCGGGTGAACAAGAAGGTGATGAAGCTCGGATACCCCGACAGCACGAACGTGAAGGCCGGGGTCAAGGCGATCAAGTATCATCTGGACTACATGGCCTGGCTGCTCGATCACCGCCGCTGGCTTGCGGGCGACGTGATGACGCTGGCCGATTTCGCCGCCGCGGCGCATATGTCCGCGCTTGATTATACCTCGGACGTGGACTGGAACCGGCACGAGGTCGTCAAGGACTGGTACGCCAAGATCAAGTCGCGGCCCGCCTTCCGCTCCATCCTCGCCGACCAGGTTCCCGGGCAGGCGCCGCCGCCGCATTATGCCGATCTGGATTTCTGAGGGGCCATCTTTCGCCAGGATGAAGAAAGCCGTCCTTTGCGTGGTGATCCGATGGGCCTGACCAAGTCCGACGTCGTCGCGCGCGCGCTCGAGGAGGGGTTCGTCGACGCGCGCATCTGCCGTCCGGATGCGGTGCCGGAGGTGGCGGAGCGGTTGAGCACCTTTATCGCACGCGGCTACCACGGCCAGATGGGGTGGCTGGCCGACCGCATGCACTGGCGCGGCAACCCGGCCGCACTCTGGCCCGAGGCGCGGTCGGTGCTGATGCTGGCCGAAAGCTACACCCCCGAACACGATCCGCTGGCCGTGCTGGAACGACCCGACCGCGGGGCGATAAGCGTCTATGCCCAGAACCGCGACTACCACGACGTGGTGAAAAAGCGGCTGAAGCGGCTGGCGCGATGGATGGTGGCCGAAAGCGGCTGCGCGGTGAAGGTCTTCGTCGATACCGCGCCGGTCCCGGAAAAGGCGCTGGGCCAGGCCGCGGGACTGGGCTGGCAGGGCAAGCACACGAATCTGCTGAGCCGCAATTGGGGCACCTGGGCCTTTCTGGGCTCGGTCTTCACCACGCTGGAACTGGAACCGGACACGCCGGAGCGGGACCACTGCGGCTCCTGCCGTGCCTGTCTCGACATCTGCCCCACGGACGCGTTTCCTGCGCCCTATCGGCTCGATGCGCGGCGCTGCATCTCCTACCTCACGATCGAGCACAAGGGGCCCATCGACATGGGGTTGCGGGCGAAGATGGGCAACCGGATCTATGGCTGCGACGATTGCCTCGCCGCCTGCCCGTGGAACAAGTTCGCCGTCGCCGCCAGCGACCTGCGCTATGCCGCCCGCGACGACCTCGCGGCGCCGAAGCTGGCCGAACTCGCCGGGCTCGACGACACGGCCTTCCGGGCAAAGTTCTCAGGCTCCCCGGTCAAGCGGATCGGACGCGACCGCTTCGTGCGCAACGTGCTGTACGCCATCGGAAATTCCGGCAACCCCGGGCTCAAGAACGCCGCACAGAGCCTGGTTTCCGACCCGGATCCTGCCGTAGTCGACGCCGCGGTCTGGGCAGTGTCGCGTTTGGGCACGCACGGGCGCGCATGACGGGCTAGGCCCCGGCGAAACCGGTGAGACAGGGAAACGGGACATGACGCTGAACTTGGGCGTGGACACGGGCGGGACCTATACCGACGCGGTGCTCCTGCGGGACGAGGAAGAGGTCGTGGCATCGGCCAAGGCGCTGACCACGCGCCATGATCTCGCCATCGGCGTAGGCGAGGCGGTGCGCGCGGTGCTGGATGCCTCGGGCGTCGCACCGGCGGATATCGCGCTGGCGTCGCTGTCGACCACGCTGGCCACCAACGCGCTGGTCGAAGGCCAGGGCGGGCGCGTCGCGCTGATCTATATCGGATTCCGGGAACGGGATCTCGACACCCACGGGTTGCGCGCGGCGCTGAAGGGCGATCCCGTCTTGCTGCTGCAGGGCGGGCACACGCACTCGGGAAGCGAAGCGGCGCCCCTGGACGAGGACGCGCTTGTCGATTTCCTGCGCACGCACCAGACCAATGTCAGCGGTTTTGCCGTTGCCGCGCAGTTCGCGGTGCGCAATCCGGCCCACGAACAGCGGGTAGCGGAGTTGATCGCCGATCTGACGGGTCGCCCGGTCAGCGCATCGCACCAGCTCTCCGCACGGCTCGGCGGCCCGAAGCGCGCGATGACGGCGGTCCTGAATGCCCGGCTGATCGGGATGATCGACCGTCTCATCACCCGGGCGGAACAGCAGCTGCAGGTCATGGGGGTCACCGCCCCGCTGATGGTGGTGCGAGGGGATGGCGCGCTGGTGAGTGCGGCGCAGGCGCGGGAAAAACCCATCGAGACGATCCTCAGCGGGCCGGCGGCCTCCATCGTCGGGGCGCGCTGGATGACCGGGGCCACGCACGCCATCGTCAGCGATATCGGCGGGACGACCACGGATGTGGCGGTGCTGCGCGATGGCCGGCC
>CBDUPF010000214.1:0-7248 GCA_965369035.1 uncultured Aliishimia sp. | reverse complement strand
CCTCGGTCAGGTGGTGGAACTGCAATTGCCCGAGGGCCGCTTCCGCGATCTGGAGAACATTTGCGCGTCGCGTGTCCTGCAGGCCGAGGCCGCGCTCGATGGGCTGGACGTGGCCGACAACGCGGCGGTGGATGCGGCCTTCGGCGCCCTGGCGTCGGTACGGGCCGGCGCGCGCGAGATGCTGGAAACGTTGCGCGGCGCGATGGCCTTTGGCGAGGCGACGCTGACCTATGCCGATCCCGAACGGCTGGTCGCGCGGACCGAGGCCGTGCTGGAACAGCTGCGCGGTGTGGCGACGGACGAGGTCGAGGCGGCGATGTCCAGGGTGGCGGACCTGCTCGGCCCTGTCCTTCGGATCGACGTGGCGGGCGCGCCGCAGATGACGTTGGACTCGCTTTTCTCCCAGGTCGAGGCGCAGGTGGCCGATATCGCAGCGGAGATCGCCTCCCTGGATCTGTCGGCGGTGACGGACCCGCTCACCGAAGGGCTGGGCACGATCGCCGGGGTGACCGAGGACATATCGACCGCGCTCGACAATGCGGTGGTCACCGTGGAAACGGCGCTGGGCGCCGTGCGCGATGCGATCAAGGGTCTGCCGTTCGACCAGGTGGTGCAGAAGTTGCAACAAGTCACCGGTGTCATCGCGGGTGTTCTGTCCACGCTGGGCGATCTGCTGGGCACGGCGCAGGCGACCATAGGGAGCGCGGCAAGTGCAGCCCAGGCGGCCATCGCACGCGCCGAAGCGGCAGTCGACGCCTTCCGCGCCGCCATCGAGCAGGTGTTCCAGGAGGCCAGGACGTTCATCGACAGCCTCGGTCTCGACTCGGTCGTGGGCCGGGTGGCCGACGAGATCCAGAAGATCTCCGACCTGATCGGACAGGCCGACATGGCGCCCTATTTCGCCACCGCGCAGGATGCCATCGGCTCCACCGCCGACGTGATCGAAAAGGTGCCCTTCTCGCTCCTGCCCGACGAGATGGAGCAGGAGGTGGTCGACCTCGTCCGCCCGATCAAGACGGCGGATGTGCAATCCTTCCGCGCCGAGATCCTCCGGGTCCTGCAGATCGAGGAGGACGGAACCTTCGCGCTGCGCGACGATCTCGAAGCGGCCGTGTCGGAGGTGCAGGAGCAGTTCGATGCGCTGGTCACGGCGATGCAGGATCTCGATCCCCAGAACCTCGCCGAGGCGATAAATGCTGCGCTGGACGATGTGCGCAGCGAAATCGAGACGATCGCCCCCGCGGCCGAGTTGCGCCCGCTGACCGAAGCCCTGGACGAAGCCAAGGCGGTGGTCGCCGGTCTCGATCTTGCAGCAATTCTGCAGCCGCTGTCGGACGGGTTCGAAACGGTTCTCGCCCAGATCGACGAGTTCCAGCCCAGCGCGCTGATTGCCCCGCTCGACGCGGAAGTGGATGCCTTGCGGCAGAAGTTCCTGGAACTGTCGAAGCTCGAGGAGTGGCAGACCCATCTCGATGATGTGCGGGCGCAGGCGCTGGACTACGTCACGATCCTCGATCCGGCCCGGATCGAGGCGCCCCTGCGCGAGGCCTTTGCCGATGCCCAGCGCAGGCTGGCCGCGGGCGAACTGCCCGATCCGCTCGCCCCGCTCGGCGCCGTTGTCAGCGCGCTGATGTCGGGCGGCGGCGAGGCGCTGTCGGCCAATGCCATCGACCAGGTCAAGGCATGGTTGCGGGGCAGCAGCGCGGGCGGTAACCGCCTCACCGATCTGGCCAACCGGTTCGCGGCGTCGGTCGCGGCTGCCAGGCGTGAAGTGAACGCGGTGGATCCGACCGCACTGGCTGCCAGGGTCCAGGTCGATGCCTCCCGCCTTTCCACCTTGATCGAGAGCTTGCCCGCAGGGCCCGCCCGCGACCGGCTGGCCACGGCGGCCGAAGGCCTGGACCTGTCGGCCGATCTGCGTCTGCTCGGCCCGCCGCATGCACAGTTCCGGTCGTTCCTGGACCGGGCCGAAGCTCTGGCGCGGGACCTCGCCACCAAGGGCTTCGGAGAGGTCGACACGGTGAGCCGCGTCCTGCGCGCGGCGCTTTCGCCGCTGTTGCCGCTCTTCGAAGCGCCGCGGACGATCCTGCAGAAGATGGGGTTCGACCGGCTGCAGGGCGGATTGCCGGGCATCATCGGCCAGCTTTTCGAGATCGCCTCACCGGAGCGGCTGGCAAACATCCTGATGCCGATCTACAGCGCATTGCACGGGCGGGTGGAGGCACTGCTCGACTCGATCATCGGGCCGCTGCGCGAGATGATCGCCAACCTGCTGGAGATCGTGAACCTCTTCGATCTCACCCGGCTCAGCGATGCGCTGGACGGCATCCACCAGGCGATCCGCGAAGAGATCGCGGCGTTCCACCCCGACAACATCCTGGGCAGCGTGACGACCGCCTTTGCCGAGGCGCAGGCGGCGGTGGCGGCGTTCGACCCGCTTGGTCCGGTGATAGAGACGCTGGACACGTTGAAGGCCACGGTGATCCGGGTGCTGGAGAAGCTCGACGGTGAAGCTCTGCTGGCAGTACCCATCGAGATCTTCGACACGGTGATGGACCTGCTGCGCGCGTTGGACCTCAACGGTCTGCTCGGGCCGCTCTACGATCGTCTCGACGCCATCGCGGCGCAGGTGGCGGACGGGCTGGAGGGCACGGTCGACGCCTTCGAGGATCTGCAGGACGCACTGCCGGGGCAGGTCGGGTCGACCTCCATCAGCGGCTCGGCCAGTGTCAGCGTGGGAGGATAGGCGATGCCGGCAGTTCTCACGCACAAGGGGATCACGCTCCTCGCCCGGGACCGGCTGAAACGGCTGCATGACACGCTGAGCCGATCGAACGACCGCAAGCGGTTGCGCGGCGACGACGTGTCCGACCTTGAGGAAAAGCTCGAACGCCTCGCCCTGCAGGCCATCGATATCATGAGCGCGCCGCCGCTGGCCGATGCTCGATCCATCGCGCAGCGGCAGCAATTCACCGGACGCGCGCCGGACCTGTTCCAGAGCGTCTCCAAGTTCGCGGTCATGGGGTCGATGGGCCCTGACCTGCCCGCCTTTGCGCATCTGTTCCAGCCCGGACAGGGATGGGTGTTCGACACCGTCCACAAGGGTACGCCTGATTACAACCGCGAGGCCGTGATCGCGCGCACCACCGATCTCGCGCTCTCCTTTCACCGCAAGGCCAAGGCCAAGGTCGAGACCACCTTCCGCAACTCGGACCCGGTCAAGCAGGAAGAGGATATCCGCCGCGAGATGCGCAAGGTCAGGGCCTATGTCATGGGGCATCTGTGCCACGTGGCGGGCGACGTGATCACGCATCCCTTCATCAACGATCTGGAATGGCACGCGGGCATCTCCGGCTCCGATCATATCGCGCACGGGGACAACGAGAAGGTCATCGATGCGGACGTCGCCAAGAAGGTCTTCCGTCGCGGCAAGCTCAAGGGATACCAGGGCTGGGCCGAATGGTGGCCCGAAGAGAACGAGGTCGAGGATTACTTCTTCGAAGCCTGGGTGGAGGCGTTCCAGGATGTCTACGGGACGGAGCGCCCGCGCAGTTTCAAGGATTTCGAGGACGAGCTGGAGCGGTTCGAAGCGCCCGACCTGACCCCCGAATTCATGAAGGACGGCTACGGCACCTTCCGCGGCTTCGTGCTGAACTTCGCCTACAACTGGAGCTGGCCGGAATGGTTCGGGGCGCTGACCCCGGCGATGGCGCCGCTGGTCTTCGCGCCGCTCATCGGGCAGGGCCTGCCGCACGGGCGCGAGCTTTTCGGGGCCGAGGACAGCGACTTCGACCTGTCCGAACGCGCCACGTTCGAGCTTCTGACGCTGTCGCTGGGTGCGGGCGGGCTGACCGCGCTGATCCTGTCGTCGCTGCTGATGCCTTTCGCGCGACGGGGGGCGGCGGACCTCGGCGTCTATGCGATCGTCGCGCATTCCTATGCGGTGGCCAGCTGGCTCACCGGTCTGATCGAAGGGATCGCCGTCAAGGAGACGGAGGGCGAGGGCATTCCGGACGGTGCGCGCTGGGCGTTCTTCTTCGTGTTGCCGATCATCCTCAACGTCGTGCTGATCGGGCCGCTCATCGCCGATGCCGCGGCCAACTACACCCACGCCCGCCCGTTCCAGGAAAAGCCGAAAAAGCGGCGCCTGCTGCTCAGCCTGCCCCTTGTTCTGCCCTTGGTGGTGTTGTTGCTGATCGGCATTCTGGTGGGCATCTTCGTGGCGCGCCGCAAGACGGACGATACCCGGATCGGGGATGCGGGGTTCCTCGTCGTCATGGCCATCTGGATGGCGGTGATGATCGGGGCGTGGTTCGGCTTTGCCTTCCTGTTCAATTCCGAAAAGATGGGCAGCCTGCCGGAAACCGCGGACGGGGACGAACTGCCGCTGCGCAAGCATGCCGTCAGCCTGTTCGACGACCAGTCGCTGTTCGAGGATCCCGCCTCCGAGGACACGGTCAAGCCGCGCTACTTTTCCTCCGACCTGCGGCCCATCGCGCGGCTCTGGTGGGAGGGTGATGGTGACATGACGATCCGGTCGGACCGCTACGGCCTGACCTTCCAGCATTCCGCGGGTGGCGCGGAGGCCCAGACCGTGCCGGGCCCGATGGTCCCGATGACGGTCGCGCAGTACCTGGCATTGCTGGAGGAGCTGGTCGCGGATGGCGCGGGGACGACGGGCGGGCTCAAGGGCGCGGTCTTCGACGCGGAGGACATCGCGGCCTATCCGCTGCCCACCGGCGCCGTTTTCGCGGGTCACGGCGATTTCGAGGAAGGCGCGTCCGAGGAGGACATCAACGAAGGTCTGGCGGAGTTCCGGCCGCTGACGACGACCAATTCCGACGACGCCTACATGCTCTTCCACGCGCCGAAACCCTTCCAGGCGATCCACATGACGCCGACCGGCCCGTTCGTGGGCGACGACGAAGCGACGCGCCGGGAAATCGGCCACGAGCGCGGGTATCGGTATGTCGTCGATCTGACCTCGGAGGATGCGGACACATCGCCCGCGCTGATGGCGCAGGCGGCGGACCTGGCGGCGCTCCTCTGTCTCGGGGCGGCGGGGCAGATGCAGGAGCCGGTGGTGGACAGCGACCAGATCTTCCAGGTGTTCCGCAACTGGAGTCTCGACCGACGCCGGATCAACGAATGGCGGATGCTCGTCGCGGGCAAGGGCCGATCCGACAAGCCGGCCGGGGCCGCCGCGGCCTACGATCCGGCCATGCCGCAGGGCGATCTCGCACCGGAGGTGGGTGTGGAGCTTTGGCGCGCGCCGCTGGACTTCGCCACGGATGACGACGCACTTCCCATGGGCGAGGGTGCCGCACGCGGGTTTGGCTGGATCCCGACGCTGCGTGAATTCTCCCGCCTGGTGGCCGAGGATCTGGACCTCGCCAGCACCGACACCGACCCGGTGCGCCCCGACGTCCCGACACCGCAGGCGATTGCCCGCGCCATGGCGTGGATCGTCGACGCGCCCGATCCGATGGAGACGTGAGCATGGCAGAAGTGGCCTTCCTCACCGCGATGCGCGATTATCTGGCTGGGTCCGCCGGGATCACGCCGGCCTTTGCCACGGCGGGGTTCGCCAATGCCGGGCGGAACGCCAGCTTCCCGCTGCTCAGCCTCAGCCTGTCGGCGGTGGAACGGGTCGACATCGGGCTCGGCGGTGGGGCCACGGAGGTGTCGGATGGCGCGCTTCAGGTGATCTCGACCATAGACCTCGCCAATCCCGTGCTCGACGGCGCCGACGGGTTCTCGCTGCTCGACGGGCCGCGGACGGGGCTGACGCTCCCGCATGGCGGGCTCATCCGCGCCGACGACCTGCCCGGTGCACTGGGTCCGTCCGATCTCACGGTCACTGTGGACGGCACGCCCAGGACGCTGGTGGCCGGAACGCCTGCCGGCAACGAATTCACCGCCGACCCGCTGGTGGGACAGCTGACTTTCGCCACCGCGCTGCCGGCCTCGGGATCGCTCGTCGCGACCTATCACCTCGGGATCTGGGAGCGATCGACGACGCTGATCCGCGGCACATTCGACATGGATGTCTGGGACAGCGACGTGACGCGTCTGGTCGCCGTGTCGGACCAGTCGGTGCGCGCGGTTCTGGCGACGGTCGACGGCGGGCTGAGCGGTGTCCAGAAAATCGCGCTCGCCTCGCTCGGGCCCATCGGAGACGAGCAGCCGAACCCGCTCAGCGGACGGATGCGGCGGGCGCAATTCGCGTTCGAATACGAACATATCGTCGATCTGCCGATGTCCTCGGGCGGCATCATCTCGCGGGTCGCCACCACCACGGAACTGGCAGCTTTCGTCCGTGATCCGGCCACCGGAGCCGCGATCGAGACTGTCGCAACAGAAACCGATGAATAAGCAGCCGGAGAGGAACGTCTGATGTCCGAAAGTTTTGGAGAAATGATCATCCCCGGGACCCAGATCGAGGTCCGGGCCGAGGGTCTGATTGGTGTGGGCGGCATCAGTACCGGCACCATCGGCGTCGTGGGGACCGCCAATCGCGGACCCCTGAACCAGGTCGTCACGCTGGGAAGCTATGCGGAGGCGCTGACGACGTTCGGCGCCTACGACGCGCTGCCCGACGACCCCGACACGACGGCGCACCTGACCCTGACGCGCACGCTGGAACAGGCTTTCCGCGGCGGCGCGTCCGATATCCTCGCCGTGCGGGTCGCGAACCTGCCCGATGCGAACCCGATGCGGTCGATGACGTGGACGGTCACGGATGGCACGGACACGCTCTTCACGCTGACCGCGACCACGCCGGGCACCTGGGCCAACGATATCGTCGCGGCGATCACCGCCCCGGACGAGGCGGGCGACCCGGTCGTTCTGACACTGACCCGCGGCGCGGCGCGCGAAACCTTCGAAGGCGTGGACGCCCGCGCCCTTGCGCGCGAGATCAACGATGCAAGCAACTTCGTCACCGCATCGGAGGTTGCGGATGCCGATGCCGCGACCGTGCCGACCGTGGTCAACGCCGCCGCCGAGCCGGCGCGTGGCGGGCCCGACGGGGCCGGGGCGATGGGTGCGCTGATCCCGCAGATCGCGACCGGACTGGGCTTGTTGGCGGACCGGACGGTCAACATCCTGATCGTCGCGGGCTACAACGCCGATGCCATCTTCGGCACCGTTCTGGGCCATCTGGAGGCGACGGAGACGGACGGGCGCGAGCGCATCGCGGTCATGGGCACGCGCGGGGACTCGGTGGCCGATGCAGCCGCCGACGCC
>CBDUPF010000213.1:0-7264 GCA_965369035.1 uncultured Aliishimia sp. | reverse complement strand
GATCGGGTCCTCCTACGCCTGGAAGGTTTTGGCGGCAGTGTGAAGTACCGCATCGGCGCGTTGACGGAACGGCTGGGCACCGATGCCGAAGTTCTGGAGGGCAGCGAGAGCACCGCGGCCTGGCAGCGAATCCGGGACGTCTCTGCGTTTGCCCAGGTTCCGGGGGATGTGTGGCGCGTTTCCATGCGCCCCGGCGATGGTCCCACGGTGATCGAAAGGGCCGAGGCGGAGAGCGTGCTGCTCGACTGGGGCGGCGGTCTGGTCTGGCTGCGGATGCCCGAAGGCACCGACCTGCGTGCACGGCTGGGCGGTCATGCGGGCCACGCGACGCTGGTTCGTGCGTCGGCGGAGACGCGGACACGCCTCGGGACGTTCCAGCCCGAAGCGCCGGCCGTCGCCGCGCTGAGCGCCGGCTTGCGGGCCAAGTTCGACCCGCGCGGCATCCTGAACCCGGGGCTGATGGGAACCCGCGCGCCTGCGCGGGCAGAGGCGGGCTGAGCGGATGCAGACGAAATTTACCGAAGCGCAGTTGAAGGACCCCGCCATCGCGCGGTCGAACGAGATCCTGCGGAACTGCGTGCACTGCGGGTTCTGCACGGCGACCTGCCCGACCTACCAGGTGCTGGGGGATGAGCTCGATTCCCCGCGTGGCCGGATCTACCTGATCAAGGACATGCTGGAGAACGACCGGGACCCGGACGAAAAGACGGTCAAGCACATCGACCGGTGCCTGTCCTGCCTCGCCTGCATGACGACCTGTCCCTCGGGCGTGCATTACATGCATCTGGTCGATCACGCCCGCGCGTACATAGAGGCGCGGTACAAGCGGCCGGTGACAGATCGGGCGCTGCGCTGGGTCCTGGCGCGGATCCTGCCATATCCCACACGTTTCCGGATCGCATTGCTGTTGGCGAAGATCGGGCGGCCCTTCGCGCCGCTGATCCCCGATGCGCGGCTGCGCGCGATGCTCGACATGGCGCCGAAACATATCCCGCCGGTCAGCCGGAACGACGACCCGCAGAGTTTTCCGGCACAGACCGAGCGGCGCAAGCGCGTGGCCCTGATGACCGGTTGCGCGCAGCGGGCGCTCAACACCGACATCAACGACGCCACCATCCGGCTGTTGACCCGCCTCGGCTGCGAGGTCGTGGTCGCCGAAGGCGCAGGCTGCTGCGGGGCCCTTACCCACCACATGGGCAAATCCGGTGAAAGCCATGCGACCGCGGCGCGGAACATCCGGGCGTGGACGCGCGAAATGGACGGGCAGGGGCTCGACGCGATCGTCGTCAACACGTCCGGCTGCGGGACGACGGTCAAGGATTACGGGCACATGTTCCGGAACGAGCCGCTCGCCGCGGATGCCGCGCGGGTGTCGAAGATCGCGGTGGACGTGAGCGAGGTGCTGATGACCCTCGACCTGCCGGAAGCGCCGGCGCGGGAGATGGTCGTCGCCTATCACGCCGCCTGCTCGCTCCAGCATGGGCAGCAGATCAAGTCGCACCCCAAGACGCTGCTGAAGCGCGCGGGTTTCACCGTGGTCGAACCTGCCGACAGCCACCTCTGCTGCGGGTCGGCGGGAACCTACAACCTGATGCAGCCGGAGATCTCGGCCAAATTGAAGGCGCGCAAGGTCCGCACGCTCGAGGCGAAGGCGCCCGATGTGATCGCCGCCGGAAACATCGGCTGCATGATGCAGATCGGGTCGGGCACGCCGATTCCGGTCGTCCACACTGTGGAGTTGCTGGACTGGGCGACCGGCGGTCCGAAACCCCCCGCGCTTGAACGGTCCGGATCGAAGGTGCAGGACGTCCCGCGGTTGCGGTAAGGTCAGCGGACTGCCCTATTTTCGCCGCATCCCGTCGCTAAGCCGGGTCAAGTCAGGAGATTTGCCCGATGCGCCGATGGTTTCCGCTGGCCGCGTTATTCCTTGCCATGACCGGCGCCGCCTTTGCCGAGGACGCGTCGCTGACCCGGCTCGACACGACCAAGGCCGGCCGGCTTTGGGATGCGGTCGGACGCATCGATATCGACGGATCCGGATTCTGCACCGGCGCGCTGATCGCGCCCGATCTGGTGCTGACAGCCGCTCATTGCCTGTTCGACCGCAACTCCGGCGCGCGGATTGCCTCCCACCGAATCGCGTTCCGGGCCGGGTGGCGCAACGGACGCGCGTCTGCCGATCGTCGTGTCCGCCGTGCGGTCGTGCATCCCGGCTACAGCTTTCTGGGTGATGCGGGTGCGGACAGGGTACGTAACGATCTGGCCCTGCTCGAACTGCACATCCCCATTCATACCGGCAGGATTCACCCCTTCGATACCGGTGACAGTCCCCGGCGCGGCGATCGCGTTGGCGTCGTCTCCTATGCCCGCGGCCGCGCGGATGTTCCGAGCCTGCAGGATGTCTGCAGGGTTCTCGCCCGCCAGCGCGGTGTTCTCGTCACGACCTGCAGCGCGGATTTCGGCAGCTCCGGTGCGCCGATCTTCGATTTCGACGGATCCAACGTGCGGATCGTGTCGGTCATATCGGCCAAGGCCGAAGCGAACGGGCGCCACGTATCCCTCGGCACGCCGCTCTCCGGTCCGCTGCGGGATCTTCGTGCCGAACTCGTCGCCGAAACGGGCCACGCGGCCACGCGGGCAGTGGCGGAACGGCATCTCGTGGACGCCCTGCACCGCGTCACCAGCGCGACCTTCGTCAAGCCATGAAACGGCTGTTCCTGCTTCTGGCGCTGGCGCTGGCGCTGGCTCTGCCGGGCCTGGCCCCTGCGCCCGTGACCGCGCAGACGGCGGCCGATCCCAGTGCGCTGACCGCGCTTGACCGCGACTACGAAGCGCGGGGATGGGAGGCGGTGGGACGGCTCGACACCGGCGACGGGTTCTGCTCGGCCACGCTGATCGCGCCGGACCTGGTGCTGTCGGCGGCGCATTGTCTCTTCGACAGGGCCGGTCAGTCGCTTGCGCCGGAGGCGATCACCTTTCATGCGGGCCTGCGCAACGGTACCGCGGTGGCGACCCGCGGAATTGCCCGGCTGGCGGCGCATCCCGGCTTCGTGCCCGGCGGGGATTTCTCGGCGCGCAACATCGCCCATGACCTCGCGCTGCTCGAATTGGACGCAGCCATTCCAACGCATCAGGCCGACCCTTTCGCCCTGCACGGCGATGCGGTGGATGCGGGATCGGTCAGCGTCGTCTCCTACGGTCAGGGGCGCGCCGACCTGCAATCCCGCCAGCGGGAATGCCGTCTGCTGGAACGGCAGCGCGATGTTCTTCTGTTCGACTGCGACGTGACGTTCGGCTCGTCCGGTGCGCCGGTGTTCTCGCACCTCAATGGCCGCGGACGCATCGTTTCGGTAGTCTCGGGTGTTGCCACGCTCCGGGACGGTCGCCGGATTTCGGTCGGACCGCATCTGCCGCAGCTGGTAGCCGACCTGAAACGCGACCTGCGCGGACAGAAACGCGGACCGGCGGCGCAGATACGGCGGCTGCGTGTGGGCGAGGGCGGCGCAACAGGCGCGAAATTCGTGCGCGTCGACTGATCGACGCCGACGGGTCCGTGTTTTCGCGCGGCCTCAGCGCCGTCCGACCACTTGACACGCGCAATTCCATCCCCAGATAAAAAGTGTTCCGGAATGCCTCTTCAGGGTTTCGGACGTTGATGAAAATCGCCGGGCCTGTCCAGCAGGAAGGCCCAATATCTGGTATCGCTCAAACTGGAGGATTGCCTCATGCGTACATTCGATCTTGCCCCCCTTTACCGTGCCAGCGTCGGCTTCGACCAGATCGCCGACATGATGGACCGCGTCTTGTCGAGCGACGTGTCGCAGTCGACCTACCCGCCCTACAACATCGAGAAGACCAGCGATGACACCTATCGCATCTCGGTGGCCGTGGCCGGGTTCTCGGACAGCGATCTGTCGGTCGAGGTGAAGGAAAACGCCCTGGTCATCGCCGCCCGCAAGGCGGAAGAGGATGAAGAGCGCACCTACCTGCACCGCGGCATCGCTACCCGCGCGTTCGAGCGCCGGTTCCAGCTGGCAGACCACGTGCATGTGACCGGTGCCGTCCACGAGAACGGCATGCTGCACATCGATCTCAAGCGTGAAGTGCCCGAAGCGCTCAAACCGCGCCGGATCGAGATTTCGAACGGCTCCAAGGCCATCGAAGCGCAAGTGAACTGATACGGCGCAATCGTGACGATTGAAGGGGTCCGGGCCGGTTGGCCCGGGCCTTTTTCGTGGGGACACGAGGTCAGTCGACCTGCGTGATCTCCAGCTCGATAGCCGCGAAATACTCGGCGAGCTCCCGGATCTCCGCATCGCTCAATCCCTCGGCGATCCCGGTCATGATGTCGTGGGTCCGCTTGCCGCGCTTGAAGGCCTTGAGCTGCGTGTCGATATAGATGCTCGTTTCGCCCGCGAGATTGGGCGCGTCGTCAACCTGGGCCAGTCCGTTCTCGCCATGGCAGTCCACGCAAGCCGCCGGAGCAGCGGCGGGATCGGGCGCGGTGGCCGTTGCGTCGTGTCCGGCATACCAGGCGGCGAGATCGGAGATCTGCTGATCCGACAGGCCGCGCGCGACGATGGTCATCATTTCGTGTTCCCGCGTGCCATCGCGAAAGGCGGTCAGTTGAGCGCTCAGATAGGCTTCCGGCTCGCCGCCGATGTGCGGCGCGATGGGAATCTGGGCATAGCCGTCGAGCCCGTGACAGGTCCGGCATTGTCCGGCCAGCTTGCGCCCCGCCTCACGGTCACCGGCGTGGGCAGGGTGGGCGCCGGCAAGGATCACCCCGCCGAACGCCAGAACAAGGGCCGCTTGCCTCACCCTTCGTACCAGATCCGGTAGATGGCGCCCGCCAGATCGTCGCTGACCAGAATGGAGCCGTCGCGCAGTTGCGCCACGTCCACAGGCCGGCCGAGGTACTCGCCGTTTTCGTCCAGCCACCCTTCGGCGAAGGGTTCGGTTGCGGCGGTGCCCTCCTCGTCGATGAAGGTCACCATCACGCGGGCACCGATCGGCGTGGTCCGGTTCCACGATCCGTGCTGGGCCGAGAAGATGGCATTCTTGTACTTCGCCGGAAACATGTTGCCGGTGTAGAAGGACATGCCCAGATCGGCCGCGTGAGCCACGGTTTCGACCGCGGGCATCACCACGTCGACGGGCACTTCCTCCCCGGCGTACTCATTGGTCCGGACGTCCCCGCCGCCGTACCACGGATGACCGAAATGCTGGCCCGCTGCGGTCTGGCGGTTGATCTCGCCCGGCGGAGTGTCATCGCCCATGCCGTCGACCTGGTTGTCCGTCCACCACAATTCGCCGGTTTCGGGATGGAAATCGTGGCCGACGGAATTGCGCACCCCGTAGGTGTAGACCTCGCGCCCGGTCCCATCGAGGTTCATGCGGATGATCCCGCCAATGCCGGCCTTGCTGTAGAGGTCCAGTTTGTCGGCCGGCGCGACGTTGAACGGCTGGCCCAGCGAGATATAGATCTTGTTATCCGGCCCGATCTTGCAGACCCGCGCGGTGTGGTTGAAGCTTTCCTCCTCCGGCGGGATCAGCTCGCCCTGGGCGACGAGGTTGAAGGCTGCGACATCCGGGCTTTCATAGAAGAACTCGGCGGCGGGAAACAGCAGCACGCGGTTCTGTTCGGCGATGTAGAGAAAACCGTCCTTGGAGAAACACGGCCCGTTCGGAATGGCGAACCTGAGCGATGGTGCGAAATCCTTCACCTCGTCGGCCACGCGATCCTTGTTGCGGTCGGTGACCGACCAGACCTTGTCCTTGCGCGTGCCCACGAAGGTCACGATGCCCTGCGGCCCCACGGCCATGTGGCGCGCGTCCGGAACCACGGCATAGAGGTCGATCTTGAAACCGTCCGGCAGGGTGATGTTCTTGAGCGTCTCGCGGATACCGTCCGCATAGGCGCCATCCTGCTCGATGAAGGTGAACTCGGTCACCCCGGTGGTCCGGAAGTTCGACAGTTTTTCCAGGTTGTCCGGAACATTGGCGCCCTGACCGAAGGCGGACCCCGCCATGGACAGCACAAGCGCTGCGCTTGCCACGCATGTTTTCATGATATTTCCTCCCTTTTCTTCTGGCCGAGCCACGACCGGAGCCGTGTTGCCATCTCCGCAAGGTACAATGTCCGCGACTTTAGTCTACTACGACCAAAGGTTGACTTGATGGCCGCAGAACGAAAAAGGCCCCGCACCGAAGGTGGGGGCCTTTGTTCCGTGTCGGTCGTGACCGGTGTCAGACGCTCATGCAGACGTATTTCATCTCCAGATAGTCGTCCATTCCGTGATGCGAGCCTTCGCGGCCAAGGCCGGACTGCTTCACGCCGCCGAAGGGGCCGAGCTCGGTCGAGATGATGCCGGTGTTGATGCCCACGATGCCGTATTCCAGTTCCTCGGCCACCTTGTAGACGCGGCTGAGGTCACGCGCATAGAAATACGCGGCCAGCCCGAAGATCGTGTCGTTCGCCATGGCGATCACGTCATCCTCGGTCTCGAACTTGAAGAGCGGGGCCAGCGGGCCGAAGGTTTCTTCCTTCGCGACCATCATGTCCTGCGTGACGCCGGTGACGATGGTCGGCTGGAAGAACGTGCCGCCAAGATCGTGCGGGTTGCCGCCGGTAAGGACCGAGCCGCCCTTGGACACGACGTCCTGGATATGCTCCTGCACCTTCTCCACCGCGTCCTTGTTGATCAGCGGGCCGGTCGTCGTGCCGTCTTCCAGACCGTCGCCGACATTGAGCTTCTGGGTCGCGGCCTTCAGCTTTTCCGCGAAGGCGTCATAGACGCCGGCCTGCACGTAGATCCGGTTGGCGCAGACGCAGGTCTGACCGTTGTTGCGGAACTTGCACATCATCGCGCCCTCGACCGCGGCATCGAGATCCGCGTCGTCAAAGACGATGAAGGGCGCGTTGCCACCCAGTTCCATGGAGCATTTCATGACCTGGTCGGCGGCCTGGCGCAGCAGGATCCGGCCCACTTCGGTGGAGCCGGTGAAGGTCAGCTTGCGCACGGCGGGGTTCTCGCAGAATTCCTTGCCGACCTCGGACGAGGAAGAGGAGGGCACCACGTTGAAGACGCCTGCCGGGATGCCCGCACGTTCCGCCAGGACCGCCAGAACGATGGCCGACAATGGCGTTTCCTTGGCCGGGCGCGCGACGAAGGAACAGCCCGCCGCCAGTGCGGGGCCGGCCTTGCGGGTGATCATCGCGTTGGGGAAGTTCCAGGGCGTGATCGAGGCGGCGACGCCGATG